>JANNGX010000134.1:0-19401 GCA_031404115.1 Gemmatimonadales bacterium
CGGCGAAGACCTGTTTCGCGCTCTGAACCGAATGCCCGGACTCTCCTCCGGAGACTACGGTGCGCAATTCTCCATTCGAGGGGGCCGGCACGACGAAACCTTGATCCTCCTGGACGGACTCGAGATCTACGAGCCCTTTCATCTCAAGGATTTCAACGAAGGCGCCTTGAGCATCTTCGACGTCGATGCCATCGACGGGGTCGAGCTGCTCACGGGCGGTTTCCCAGCCCACTACGGCGACAAGCGCAGCGGGGTCATGAGCATCAGGTCACGGACCCCGAAGGCGGACGGCACTCGTCTCACTCTTGGGGCGAGCCTCAGCAATGCCCATGTCCTCGCCGAGGGGGCATTCGACAAGGGCAAAGGCTCCTGGCTGCTGTCAGGCCGCCGCGGCTTTTTCGACCTGCTGCTCGGCTTGATCAACAAGAAAGAAACCAAAGCGCCCAGCTACGAGGACGGCTTCGGCACGCTACGCTACAAGCTCCATCCGAACCACGCGCTGGCGATCAACCTGCTCCACGCCGGCGACCGGTACCGGTTCGGGATCAACGGCACCACCGGATTCAACGATTCGATCAGGACGCGGGAAACCGCAGACAACCGATACGGGAATTCGTACGCCTGGCTCACGCTGCATTCAGTGCTTGGGCCGCACCTCGCCGTCACGACCCTCGCCTCGGCCGGACGGGTGACCGCATCGCGCCAGGGTGAGGAGCACCGGGTGCTTATCCCGATCGAGCTGTATGGCGTGAACGGCAAGCGGAATTTTGCGGTGCTTGGCTTGAAGCAGGACTTCCGCTATCAGCGGTCCGAGCGGATGGTCCTGGACTGGGGCTACGATGTGCGGTCGATGCACGCGGACTTCGATTGGACCAACCGCGTGACTCAGAACCCGGACGATCCGACTCCGGACACCACCGGCTTCTACCCGCGGGTGACCCGCCGGTCGAAGAAGGCCGCCGGCACCACGATCGGCGCCTATGTCAGCAACCGACTTCAGGTCCTGGATCCGCTCACGCTCGAGCTCGGGCTCCGCTATGACGGAGCCAGCTATACCCACGATCGCGACTGGAGTCCTCGGTTGCATGCGCTGGTCAGGTTGTCGGACCGCAACGCGCTGCGCGGGGGATGGGGGCTGTACCGCCAGCGCCAGGGCATCGCCGACGAAAATGCGTTTGACGGTCTCGGCCGGTACTTCCCGTCGGAGCTTTCGAAGCAGTGGACCCTGGGGTTCGAGCACCGCTACGCAGACGGCGGATCGCTTCGCGCCGAAGCCTATCACAAGACCGGCTCCCGGCTGCGTCCCATCCTCCGGAGCTGGAAGAGCGGACTCAATGTCTTTCCCGAGTCGGCCGAGGATCGGATCCTCGTGTATCCCCAGGCCACGACATCGAAGGGTGTGGAGGTCTACTTCGACCGCCGCCTCGGGCGGCGGTTCAATCTTCGGGCGGGGTACGCGCTCGCGTCGGTCAAGGAGCGAGTGAGCCGCATCGACCACGTCAATGACCCGCTCAAACCTCCGTTCGACTCGACCCACGCCTGGCCCCAGGATCAGCGGCACGCGCTGAACCTGGATGTCAGCTATCGCCCCTCCGCCGGCTGGTCGATCACCAGCGCGCTGACTTTTCACAGTGGGTGGCCGTTCACCGATGAAATCGGCGTACTCGTCACGAAGCGAAATGGTCAGATGGATCTTGCCGTCAGACCGGACACGCTCTATGGCGGCCGGCTCCCGGCGTATCGTCGATTCGACGTCCGGGTGACTCGGCGCAAGCAAACCCGGAACAGCGAGCTGCGCCTTTTCCTCGAGGTCATCAACCTCACGAACCACGAGAACGTGCTGGGCTACGATATCTTCAGGGTCCGCGATGCCGGTGGCGCCCTGGTGCTGCAGCGCAATACCGAGACGTGGTTCTCGATTCTGCCGTCGTTGGGGGTGAGTTGGAGCCGACGTTTTTAGCCGCCCCGGTCAGGCGTCTTTGCGGCGCACCAGGGTAAGAATGGTGTAGACCGCCACCGGCTCGTCATTCTGGTTGGTCACCTCTACGTCCCACGCCACCACGCCTTGGGGCACCCCGTCCTTGGGCGTCTCCTTGGCGGTCTTCTGCTTGACCGTGAGCCGGACCCGGATGGTATCCCCGGGGTAAACCGGCTTGACGAAGCGCAGGGATTCCAGGCCGTAATTGGCCAGCACCGGCCCCTCGCCGGGATCCACGAACAGCCCCGCCGCCGCCGACACCACGAAGTAGCCGTGCGCCACCCGCCGCTCGAAGATCGAACGCTTCGCGGCGAGATCGTCGGTGTGGGCGTAGAAGTTGTCCCCCGAGATGCCGGCGAAATTCACCACGTCCGCCTCGGTCACCGTGCGGCGGTGCGTGTGGAGCGTATCGCCGACGGAAAGCTCCTCGAAGTGCTTGCGGAAGGGATGCACCACGTCGGTGGGGGTCGCCGCCCCCCTGGTCCAGACCCCGGTGATGTGCGTCAGGGTGGTGGGATGGCCCTGCAGCGCGCACCGCTGCATGTAGTGAAGCACCCCGCGGGCACCGCCCATTTCCTCCCCACCCCCCGCGCGCCCCGGCCCGCCGTGCACCAGGGACGGAAGCGGGGAGCCGTGGCCGGTGGACTCCTTGGCCGCGTGGCGGTTCATCAGCATCAGCCGTCCGTGCCACGCCGCCGTGCCAAGCACCATCTCTCGCGCGACGCCGTCATCGGCGGTGAACACCGAGCCGACCAGCGACCCGCGGCCTCGCCTGGCCAGCTCGATGGATTCCTCGACCGACTCGTAGCCCATCACCGTATTCACCGGCCCGAACGCCTCGATATCGTGCGGCTCGCTCCGTTCCATCGGCCGGGCGCAGTGCAGCAGCACCGCCGGGAAGAACGCGCCCGTGCCGGCATCGGCCCCGACCACCGAGAACTCGTCGGGATTCCCGTATACGATCTCCGAGGAGGCCGTGAGACCCGCCAGGCTCTTCTTCACCTCGTCCACCTGGCCCCGGCTCGCCAGCGGTCCCCAGCGAACCCCTTCGACCGCCGGGTCGCCGAGCGTACTGGAGTCGAGCCGCTTCGAGAGCGCCTTGATCACGTCCGCGACCATCGACGCGGGAACCATGGTGCGGCGGATGGCGGTGCACTTCTGCCCCGCCTTGGTGGTCATCTCGCGAACCACTTCCTTGATGAACAGATCGAACTCTTCCGTGCCGGGCGCCGCCTCGGGACCCAGCATCGAAAAGTTGAGCGAGTCGGCCTCCATGTTGAACCGGACCGACTCCGCGATGACGCGGGGATGGGCCTTGAGCTGGCGCCCGGTGGCGGCGGAGCCGGTGAAAGTGACCACGTCCTGGGCCGTCACGTGGTCCAGCAGATCGCCCACGCCACCCACGATCAGCTGCAGCGCGCCGGCAGGCAGGATTTCCGAGGCGACCATCTCCCGCACCATCGCCTCCGTCAGATAGGAGGTGGCGCTCGCGGGCTTCACAATGGCGGGCATCCCGCCCAGGAAGGTGGGCGCGAGCTTTTCCAGCATGCCCCAGATCGGGAAGTTGAAGGCGTTGATGTGGACTGCCACGCCCTCGAGCGGCACGCAGAGGTGCCGCCCCACGAAGGTGCCGCCCTTCGAGAGTGGCTCTACCTCGCCGTCGAGGTAGAACGTCTCATCGGGGAATTCGCGCCGGCCCCGGCTTGCGTAGGCAAAGAACGTCCCGATCCCGCCCTCGATGTCGACCCAGGAGTCGTTCTTCGTCGCGCCGGTCGCCGCAGAGACCTCGTAGAGCCGGTCCTTCCGCTCCATGAGATGCAGGGCCATGGCCTTGAGCATCCTGGCCCGCTCGTGAAAGGTCATCCGCCGAAGCGCCGGCCCGCCGATCCGCCGGCCGAATTCCAGCATGCCGCGGAAGTCGATCCCCTCGCTCGACACCGCCGCGACCGGTTCACCGGTCACCGCATGATACAGCGGAACGGCCGTTCCCTTGCCCAAGACCCAGCCGCCCTGGGAATAGCTTGCGAGTGTCTTCACGTCGAACCCCCCGCGGAATCGTTGGGACGCCGGGTAGTGCCCCAGCTCCGGTAGGTCTGGTCCAGCGCCGGCCGGTCCGCGGGCATCTCGCGGAATGGTTCGCAGGGACGGAGCGTGGCATGGAGCTGGGCCGGCAACCTCTGATAGAGCCGGGTGCCCTCGGTTTTCCACGCCAGCATCTCGTCGCTCGCTTCCTTGACCAGGCGGGCCGGATTGCCCACCGCGATCATCCGGTCGGGTATCCGCATGCCTTCCGGCACGAAGGACAGCGCGCCGACAATCGAGCCGGCCCCGACCACGGCATTGTCCATGATCACGGCATTCATGCCAATCAACGCATTCTGGCCGATCCGGGCGCCATGAATGATGGCACCGTGCCCCACGTGCGCCGCTTCCTCCAGCACCACCGTGATGCCCGGAAACATATGGATGGTGCAGTTCTCCTGGACATTGCAACCGTCGTGAATCTCGATCTCCCCCCAGTCACCCCGGAGGGCGGCCCCCGGACCGATATAGACATTCCGGCCAATGACCACCCGACCGGTGACCGTCGCGTTGGGATGAATGAACGCGGATTCGTGGATGACGGGGCGAACGCCCTCGAACTCGAAGACAGGCATGCCGAATAATAGTGCCCGGGGCCTGCGGGACTAGAACCGCAAGAACCGCCCGTCGTCGATCCTGCCCGCCTTCACGTGGTAGACGGTCACGCCCGAGCTGAGTATGAGCCCGGCTCCGTCGCTGGGGCCCACCACGGCCGCCGTCTGGAAAAACCGGATCGGCGTACCCTCGTACCGGAGCTGTTCCCGCACGTGCATATGGCCGCCCAGGGCCAGATCGTACGGGTGCCCCTTGATCCGGGCGATGACCTCTGCCGCGTTCGATACCGCATGCCGGAAGCTGATCTTTCCCCCCACCGTGATCGACGTGGGGGCTGGCGGCTCAGCCCGGTAGCCGTCCAGGGTCTCCACCGAGGTGAAAAACGGAATGTGGTTGAAGGTGACCACCGGCACGTTGGCCGGTACTGCCGCCAGATCCCGGGTCAGCCACTCGACCTGGGTACTGTCCACGTGACCGTAGTACCAGAGATCGTCGATATCCACCGTGTTGAGCCCGACGAAGTGGACCCCGCCGTAGGTGAACGAGTAGTAGTCGGGCCCGAAGTAGTGATGGTACATGCCCCGGGCGTAGAGCGGATGCTCGGGCGATACCAGCGAGCGGTGGCGCTCGATGCCGAAGATTTCGTGATTGCCGGGCACTGTCCACACCGGCGCCGAGAATTTGTCCCGCTCGCTCCGGAACAGGTCGTAGTAGCCGGTTGCTTCGGCCTCGCCGACCCGAAGCGCGTCCCGCACCAGATCACCCGTAATCACGACGAAGGCCGGCTTCACCGAGTCCACGATGGCGCGGAGTCGCTGGGTCCGGGGCAGGCTGGCCGCGCTGATGTGGGTGTCTGACGCATGGATGAAGACGAAATCCGCCGGCGCGGGCGCCGGGGCCAGCGGGAAGGCGAAGCCGCGTTCCGCGGAGGCTGAATCGGCCTGGCGCCAATACGGACCCACCGAGCGATAGCCGTCCGGGACGCTCACGAACAGCACGCCCGAGCCGAGCAAGTGCGAGATCCGGAACGAACCGTCCGCGCCGGTCACCACTACGTCGTTCTGGTCCGACACAGCGACGCCGGACAATCCGGGCTCTCCGGCATCGCGGGCCCCGTTGGCGTTGCGGTCGATGAACACGACGCCGGTGAGATTCGGCTGGAACGCAGCGGGCGGCCGGGACGCGGCGGTCGGGATGACGAGCGGAAGGGCAAGGCACAACGACCGCACCGCGTACGTCGGTTTCTGCATCACGAGTTCCTTTTTCCGGGGTATCCGCCGCAGCCAGCTCGGGTCATGTCGGCGCCGACAGGGGGGACGAATTCCGAACCAGAGGCAGGCGCCGGATCGGGGTGCCGGTTGCTGCGAACGCCGCGTTGCAAAACGCCGGTATGACGGCGGCGACGCCCAGCTCGCCGACCCCTCCGGCCGCATCCCGGCTTGGCACGATGTGCGATTCAACCCGCGGCATCTCCGAGAGGCGCAGGATTCGGTAATCATGGAAGTTGCTCTGCCGGACTCGACCACGGTCGATCTCGATTTCCCCGTATAGCGCCGCCGAGAGACCGAAGGCTACGCTGCTCTCGAGCTGGGCCGCGATGACGTCGGGATTGACCGGGAGGCCGCAGTCTATCGCGCAGACGACCCGGGTCGGTATCGGGCGTTGCTTCGAGTCGAGGACGACCTCGGCCACCACCGCCACGAAGGACCCGGAGTAGCCCAGGACCGCTATGCCTCGACTGACACCCGCGGGCAGTGGATCATCCCAGCCGGCGCGCTCGGCTGCCAGGTCGAGAACCGCGAGGTAGCGCGGCTTCGCCGCGAGCAGTGACCGCCGGAAGAGGTACGGGTCACGGCCGGCGAGTTTCGCCAGCTCGTCGATGAGACACTCGGTGACGTAACAATTATGGGACGCCCCGGTGGATCGAAAGAAGCCGCGGGGAATCGGGACATCGACGATGGTTTGTTCGACTCGAATGTTGGGGATGGCATAGGGTAGATCGACCGCCCCCTCGACCAGCCACCGGTCCACTCCACGGTTCAGCCGGTTGAACTTCCAGTCGGCGATCGACATGCCGATGATTCGATGGGTCCAGGCAACCGGTCGGCCGGCCGAATCGAGCGCCGCCGTCAGATGGTTCCGCACCGCAGGACGATAGAACCCATGGCGGGTGTCGTCTTCCCGTGACCAGATCACTTTCACGGGACGACCGACTTCCCGCGAGAGCCGGACCGCCTCCGCCACGAAATCATTCTCCTGCCGGCGCCCGAAGCCGCCCCCCAGCAACGTCGTATGCACCCGTACCTTGGCGATCGGGACGCCACTGGTGGCGGCCGCCACCCGCTGCGCCTCGGTCTGCTTTTGCACCGGAGCCCACACCTCGCACCGATCGGAGCGAACGTCGGCACTGCAGTTCATCGGTTCGAGTGTGGCATGGCAGAGGAGCGGGACCTCGTATACCGCATCGATCCGCCGGGCCGCAGTCGAAAGGGCGGCCTCCGCGTCACCGGTCGCTCGTGCGACAACGCCGGGGTGTTCCGCCTCGCGGACAAATTGCTGGCGCAACGCCGACGTGCTGACGTTCTGGCTGCCTCCCTCGTCCCATTCGATGGTGAGCGCCCGTCGCCCCGCCAGGGCGCTCCAGTAGCCGTCGGCCAGGACGGCCACGCCGGCCTCGGTATAGGTGCGCCAGACTCCCGGGCTGGACTTGGTCTGGCCGATCGGGTCGAGCGTGACGACGGCGCGCACGCCGGGCAATGCGAGGGCCGCTGCCGAGTCCACCCGCTTGACCGTTCCCCCAAAGACCGGAGACCGCTCGATCGAGGCAATCAGCATCCCGGGCAGCTCGACATCGATCCCGAACCGGGCGCTGCCGTCGACCTTCTCCCTGGTGTCAAGCCGCGGCAGCGGCTGGCCTACCAGCCGGAACGAGTCGGGGTGCTTCAGTCGCGGCGCTGTAGGGACATCCAACTTCGCCGCCCGATCGGCGACCGAGCCGTACGTGAGACTGCGTCCGGAGGGTCGATGATGAACTACCCCGCTGATCGCCACGCAGGAGGCTGGGTCGACCGCCCAGTCCTCCGCCGCCGCGGCAATCAGCATCTCCCGCGCCGCGGCGCCCGCCCGTCGGAGCAGATCAAAGGACCGGCTCACGCTGCGACTCGCCGCCGTCCCCACTTCGCGAAACCAGACTGCCGGATCGTCGACCACCGGAGTGACTCGGACCGCCTCCCAGGGCACCTCCAGCTCCTCGGCGAGAATCGCCGGAAGCGCGGACATGACGCCCTGGCCCATCTCGGTGCGATCGAGCGTGATCGTGACCGTTTCATCCGGAGCAATCCGAATCCACACGCCCGGATTGGGGCCATCCGGATCGCCGCGCACCGTACGACGCCGGGCGCGCACCCCGATCGCCAGCGTCAGACCCGCGCCGGCCGCCACGCTGGCGACCAGAAGCTGGCGGCGGGAGAATGTGGAACCGGTCACGGTTGGGTGACCGTTTGTGAACCGGCTGCCGAGCGTCCCCGCCCGATGATCCGCGGCAGCGGACGCAGTGCGAAGGGAGGAATGCGAACCAGCTGGAGCTCGCCCCTCCTGCTCCGACCGGTTTCTCCGGCGGCGGCGATCACGGAGCGGAGCGCAGCCAGATCAGCTCGGTCCAGCGAGGTGCGCTGCCAATGGGAACGCAGCAACAGGTTTCCGACCATCGTCACCTTGTACAGCTTCATTGGATACAGGAACTCCGGCGCAAGAACCCGAAGGGGAATCCCGGCGACGGAGACCTCGACGAAGCAATCTCGGGAGGAGAAGCGGGCAAAGCTGCTGCGGGTCGCGAGATGCAGGGCGCCATCTCGACTTTCGAGCAATCGGTAGAGATCGACCAGCAGCGGCCCACACCGGAGCACGGCTTGGCTCCGTGAGCGTCGATAGAGGAGCTCGAATCCTTGACCCACCAGCGCGTCCACCAGGTACTCCAGCGTGTCGGACGGCCCTCCGACTACGGCAAGATCGATGTCCTTCCGCGGCCGGACCTGGCCCCCGCTCACGACATCGATTGCGACGCCGCCGAACAGTGCGACGGTGGCGCCTCGAATCGCGGCGAGGCGCTCAATCTCGGCCGCCATACGCAGGAGATCGGCTCCGGGGGACGTGGCCGGCTGGATAAGGAGCCGCTCGCGAGCAGTTCGCCTCACGACGGCCCGCATGCCGGCCCTTACCAGGCCACCCACAATCTCACCGGCTACCGCGCCCAGTCCTTCGCCCTTGAACAGCGTCAGCGGTCCCACAGCGACCAGCGACCTGGTGCCCCACATTCCCCCGGGGTTCGCCGGCCTGGTTGCGGGCAACGGAAACCGGGGCACCACGTCGATCGCCGGACCGGCCCAGGTCGCAATCCGCACCTCCCGGCCCAGGACGCCGGCGATCGCTGCGGCGCGACGTACGGCGGCCCGTGAAACGGAAGGTCCGAAGTACAAGGCTAGAATGACCGGCGCCCCAGCCGCGAGGTCTGTCGCCAGGCCAACGGCTTGCTCGAGCAGATGTTCGCCGAACGTCGAGACCGCCGTGAGCCCGGTCCACGCAGCGAGCGCAAGCGCGCACAAGTCGTGGGTGCTGACGAGGACCGCACCCGAACGACGGATGAGTGGGTAGGCTATGAAGGGTGTTGGCACCAGCCGGACGTCCCGGTCGATATCGAGACGTCGCCTCTGGTCAAGCTCGAACTGACCCAGGTCGATCGGTTGCTCGCCGAGGGGATCGCGCTCCGGGAAGAGTCGCACGGTCGCAATTGCCCCGTCGCGATCAAAGACCGGCAAGAGCATGCCGGCCGGGAGATCCCGGGGGTAGCGACTGCCGGGTTCTCCTGTCACATGACTGCTCAACCCAGCGCGTCGCTGGACCTGTTCGTCGATCCCGCCCAGGGCCAGCAAGCGGCTGTGCTGGCTCAAGAGGAAGACCGGCTGCCCCACCCTACACCCGCTCGATCACCGTGGCCATTCCCTGCCCCACCCCGATGCACATGGTGCAGAGGGCGTACTGCCCGCCGGTCGCCTCGAGCTCCCGCATCGCGGTAAGCAGAAGGCGGGCCCCGCTCATGCCCAGCGGATGCCCCAGCGCAATGGCGCCGCCATTGGGATTCACCCGAGGATCGTCGTCGGCCAGCTTGAGCTCCCGGGTCACCGCCAGCGCCTGTGCCGCGAACGCCTCGTTGAGCTCGATGACACTCATCTGCTGGATGGTAAGCCCGGCCTTCCGGAGCGCGGCGCGCGACGCGGGGATCGGCCCGATCCCCATTACCCTGGGCTCCACGCCCGCCACCGCGGACGCCACAATGCGCGCCACCGGCCTCAAGCCGTGCTCCTTGAGCCCGGCCTCCGACGCCACCAGCAGCGCCGCGGCGCCGTCGTTGAGCCCCGCTGCGTTGCCGGCGGTGACCGATCCCTTGCCGTCGGTGCGAAATGCCGGCTTGAGCCTGGCCAGCACGTCGAGGGTCGTATCCGGCCGAAGGAATTCATCTTCCGCGAACGACCCCGGCTCCTTCCCCTTGCCCGCGGGAGGCAGCGGCACCGGAACGATTTCTGGGGTGAACCGGCCCCGCGCCCGCGCCGCCGCCGCCCGCTGCTGAGAGCGCAGCGCAAACCCGTCCTGATCCTCCCGCGTAATGCCATGCCGCTCCGCCACATTCTCCGCCGTCTGGCCCATCGAATCGATCCCGTACTCCTCTTTCATCCTCGGATTCACGAACCGCCAGCCCAGCGAGGTGTCGAACAACTCCTGGTTCCTCGCAAACGGCTGGGCTGCCTTGCTGAGCGCGTACGGAGCCCGGGTCATCTGCTCCACCCCGCCGGCGATGTACACGCTGCCATCGCCCGCCTGCGCCGCGCGAGCGGCGTTGATCACCGCACTCATTCCGGAGGCACAGAGCCGGTTCACCGTCTCGCCGGGCACCGTCACCGGCAACCCGGCCAGCAGCAGCGCCATCCGGGCCACGTTGCGGTTGTCCTCACCGGACTGATTGGCACAGCCGAACACCACGTCGGCGACGCTCTCCGGCTCGAGCGACGGGTGCCGAAGTAGCAGGCTACGAATGACGTGCGCCGCCAGATCGTCGGCCCGGACCGGGGTGAGTGAGCCTCCCAGGCTGCCGATCGGAGTACGGACGCCATCGATCAGGTACGCGTGGCCCATGAGAGAACTCATTGTCGCTTTGGCCTAACCTACGGAGTGGTGCTAATTTATATCGCTTTCATCCGGATCGGCACCGCATGACCGTTTCGAGCATCCTGACACAGGTGGAGGGGGGCGTGATGCGAATCACGCTCAACCGCCCCGACGTGCTCAACAGCTTCGACACCCCGATGGCGCGGGAGTTCCAGCAGGCGCTCGCCGAAGCCGAGCGCGAGGAGAGCGTGCGCGCGGTATACCTGACTGGCGCAGGCCGGGCGTTCTGCGCTGGGCAGGACCTGGGCGAGGCGGTGGCGCGGGAGGGCAAGGGGACGCTCAACTTTGCGGAACACCTCCGGCGTACCTACAACCCGATCGTCACGGCACTCCGCGCGATGCCCAAACCGGTAGTATGCGGAGTGAATGGCGTTGCGGCGGGCGCCGGGGCCAACATCGCCCTGGCCTGCGACCTGGTGATCGCCTCCGCCGATGCCAAGTTCATCCAGGCGTTCATCAATATCGGTCTGGTTCCCGACTCGGGGGGCAGTTTCTTCCTGCCCCGGCTGGTGGGGACCGCGCAGGCCACGGCGCTGATGATGCTGGGCCAGCCGATCACGGCGGAGCAGGCGCGGGAGACCGGGCTCATCTACAAGGTGGTACCCGCCGGAACTCTTGAAGAGGGCGGCTACGGGATCGCCCGTCAGCTCGCCGGCCAACCCACCGCGGCGCTCGCGCTGATCAAGAAGTTGCTGCAGGCGAGCCTCCACAACACCCTGGAGCAACAGCTCGAGCTGGAGGCGGAAGTCCAGCAGCAGGCGGGCCATACCGCGGATTTTGCCGAGGGGGTTCGCGCGTTTCTCGAGAAGCGGAAGCCCTCTTTCATGGGACGCTAACATGCCCGCACTCACCCGGGAAGCCACAATCGGTGTGCTCGGCGCCGGCGCGATGGGGAGCGGCATCGCCCAGGTGGCCGCCGCCGCCGGGCATCATGTCATGGTCACCGACGCCCAGGCCGAAGCGCTGGAGAACGCTGCGGAGCGGCTGGCGAAGAACCTGGCCCGCTTGGTCGAAAAGGGCCGCATGGAAGCCGCCGCCTCGGCCGAGCTCCAGGAACGAATCACCTGGGCGCCGGGAGCAGCCGGGGAGTTCGCCCTCTTCCGCCACTGCGACTTGGTGATCGAGGCCATCGCGGAAGAGCTCCGCGCCAAGAAGGAGGCCTTCCGGGGGCTCGAAGCGGTGGTGAGCGACACCTGCCTCCTGGCCACCAACACCTCTTCGCTCTCGGTAACCGCCATCGCCGGCGCGTGCCGGCGGCCCGAGCGCGTGGTGGGGCTGCACTTCTTCAACCCCGCGCCCCTGCTTCCGCTCGTCGAGGTCGTGCCCGGCCTCACCACGTCACCCGAGTCGGCCGCCATCGCCAAGGGGACCATGGGCCTCTGGGGAAAGACCGCCGTCTCGGCCGCCGATACCCCGGGCTTTATCGTCAACCGGATCGCCCGGCCGTTCTACGGGGAGGCCCTGCGGATCTTCGAAGAGGGCATCGCCGACAAGGCCACGATCGACTGGGCCATGAAGGACATCGGCGGGTTCCGCATGGGACCGTTCGAGCTGATGGACCTGATCGGCAACGACGTGAACCTGGCCGTGACCAATTCAATCTTCGAGGCCCTCCACTTCGATCCGCGGTACCAACCCTCGGTGACGCAGCAGCGGCTGGTCGAGGCCAACCGACTGGGCTGGAAAACCGGCCACGGCCACTACGAGTACCGGGACGAGGCCGTCATGCCCCCCCCGGTCCGGGATGCCAATGTGGGCCGCGGTGTGGTGGACCGGATCCTGGTCATGCTGATCAACGAGGCGGTCGACGCGGTGTTCTGGAAAATTGCCGGCAATGATGACATCGAGCTCGCGATGACCAAGGGTGTGAACTACCCGAAGGGGCTGCTGCACTGGGCCGACGACATCGGGTTGGCAGTGGTACTCGCACGCCTTACCGCACTCCAGGAGGAATACGGGGAGGACCGCTACCGGCCCAGCCCGTTGCTCCGGCGCATGGTGCGCGAGGGAAAGCGCTTCTATCCGTGACCGATGATCAGCAGCGGGCCGAGCAGATTGTGGCGGGAATGCTGGCCAAGGACGAGTTCAGCCGGTGGCTGGGGGTCGAGGTCGCGGACGTCGGCCCGGCCCGCTGCGTGTGCCGCATGCTGGTCCGAAGCGAGATGGTCAACGGCTTCGGCGTGGCCCACGGCGGTATCGTGTTCTCTCTGGCGGACAGCGCCTTCGCCTTTGCCAGTAACACCCAGGGCCGCATTGCCATGAGCATCGAGAACTCGATCACCTATCCCCTGCCGGTGCGCCCGGGAGACCGTCTCACCGCGGTGGCCTCCGAGGAGAGCGCCTCGCGGAAGCTCGGATTTTACCGGGTGAACGTCACCAACCAGCGCGAGGAAACGGTCGCCCTCTTCCGGGGCACCGCCTACAAGATTTCCCAGGAGCACCCGTAAATGACGGCCACCGAGTCATTGCGAGGCCCCAGGGGGGCCGAAGCAATTTCCTGGGAGCGAGTCCTGTACCTCGCCTTGATCTCCCGCTTCCTCGACGACACCGAAGAGCTGACCCTGGTGCCCGAGAAGAAGGTGCTCTACCAGTTCTCGGCCCGCGGCCACGACGTGGCACAGCTGATCCTGGGCCAGCATCTGACCCATCCGCACGACGGGGCCGGGGCCTACTACCGATCCCGGCCGCTGCTGCTCTCGCTCGGCCTCTCGGTGGCCGACGCCTTTGCCGGGCCGATGGCGCGCTCGGGCGGCTTCAGCGACGGGCGCGACATCGGCGTGGTCTGCAACCTCCCCAATGACCCCGGCCCCGTGGTGCTGCCGATGTCGGGAGACGTCGGCTCGCAATACACCCCGACCGCCGGATGGGCCCAGGCCATCACGTATCATCGCGATGTGCTGAAGGACGAGACCTACCGGGGCGCCATCGGCTGCGTGCTGGGCGGTGAGGCCTCGGTGGCCACCAACGGTTTCTGGTCGGCACTCACGCTGGCCACCACGCTGGAGCTGCCGATGGTGTTTTACATCGAGGACAACGGGTACGGCATCTCGGTACCCAGCCGCTTTCAGACGCCCGGTGGCAACATTGCGGCGAACCTCGCGTCGTTCAGGAACCTGTTCATCAGGGATGGTGACGGCTGCGACCCTGCCCAGGCGGCCCGCCTCATCGGGGAAGTGGTGGACCATGCCCGTTCCGGCAAGGGCGCCGCGCTGCTCCGGCTCACGCTCCCCCGGCTCTCGGGGCACTCGGGCCAGGACACCCAGGCCTACAAGGATCCCGCACTGGTCGAGCGGGAGCGCGCGGCCGATCCGTTGCCCAAGCTGTACGCGTTTCTCAAGACCGGCGTGCTCACCGCCGCGCAGATTTCCGAGGTTGAAGCGCGGGCCCGGAGGGACGCGGAGGCCGGATTGGCCGAGGCGTTGGCGCGGCCCGAGCCCGACATGGTGGGAGTAACCCGCTTCCGAGTCACCGAACGGGACGCGGCCGGGAACCCCGTGTTGCAGCGACGCGGCGGACTCGCGCCCTCCCGTCACCACTTTCCCGTCAGCAGTGAAACGCCGGCGCCGGACGGCGCCCGGATCAACATGCTCACCGCGATCCGACGCACTCTCGAGGCGGAGCTGCGAAGCAACCCCAAAGTGACCATTTTCGGCGAGGACGTCGGGCCCAAAGGCGGGGTCCATGCCGCCACGCTCGGCCTCCAGGATGCCTTCGGCGACACGCGGGTGTTCGATACCTCGCTTTCCGAAGAGGGGATCATCGGGCGAGCGGTGGGCATGGCGCTCGCCGGACTCATGCCGGTGCCCGAGATCCAGTTCCGCAAGTATGCCGACCCGGCCACCGAGCAGCTCAACAACTGCGGCACCATGCGCTGGCGCACCAATAACCGGTTCGCGGCGCCGATCGTCGTGCGGATGCCGGGCGGGTACGCGCCGAAGTGCGGTGATCCCTGGCACAGTGTGAATGGAGAAGTGATGTGGGCCCACGCCGTGGGGTGGCAGGTGGCGATGCCCTCCAACGCGGAAGACGCGGTGGGGCTGCTGCGCACCGCGATGCGCGGGAACGACCCGGTCATCTTCTTCGAGCACCGTGCGCTACTGGACGGAACCTGGGCTCGACGGCCCTACCCGGGCGACGAGTTCGTGGTCCCCTTCGGGAAGGCGCGACCCATCACGGTGGGCGACAAGCTCACCGTGGTCACCTGGGGCGCGATGGTGGAGCGCTGCGAAGCGGCCGCGGCGGAGTCGGGATACGCGGTCGAGGTGCTGGACCTGCGCACCGTCTCACCCTGGGATCGCGACGCGGTACTCACGTCGGTACGGAAAACCCGCCGCTGCCTGATCGTGCATGAGGACACGCTGACCGCCGGCTTCGGCGCGGAGGTGAGCGCGGTGGTCGCCGAGGAAGCATTCCTCTCGCTGGACGCGCCGATCCAGCGCATGGCGATTCCCGACGTACCGACGCCGTACAACGTGTCGTTGATGAATGCGATTCTGCCGCAGGTGGGAGACATCGCGGCGCGCATGGCGGAGCTCATAGAGTTCTGACCTGCGGCCCACAGATTGCACGGATCTCCATACGGATTGCATCAGTGAAAATCTGCGGGAGGCTTCCATGCCGACGCGGAGATCGCCTTCCGGTTCATGAAGCCGCCCGGTCATTCCCCGGGGAGACCTTCGCTTCCGCCCGCGGGTCCAGGGATTCGGGATCGACGCCGCCGGGCGACTGCTTGCGCTGGTGAGCAACGCCGGCTCTACCAGTCCGGTGGTCGACGTGTTTTCCCAGGACGGACGCTTCCTCGGCACCGTCGTGCCCGGTGAGCGGTTGACGGCGTTCGTGGTGCGGGGCCGCCGGGCCATTGGGCTCTCCGAAACGGCCGACGGCGAGCACGTTATCCATGTCTACCGGATCGAATAGTGACGTACTCCTGGCGGTGGTAAATTGGAGGATGCCCGATCAAACCGACATCCTGCTGCCCGCCGACCAGAGCGAAGGCACTACCAACACCGTCGGCAAGTGGTTCAAGACCGTGGGGGAAACCGTCGCGCTCAACGACCCGCTGCTGGAGATCATCACCGACAAGGTGACAGTGGAGATCGCGGCCCCGACGGCCGGAGTGCTGGTCGAAATCGTGAAGTCGGAGGGGGACAGTGTCGAGCCGGGCGAGGTGCTGGGCCGGATCGGCGCCCAGGCGCCCCACGGTGAGGGCCGCACCGCCGAATTCAAACCTCCCGCGAGCGCTCCCGGCGTCCCGTCCTCCCACCCTCCTCCCGTCCCGCCCACCGACCAACTATCCCCAGCCGTTCGCCGCCTGATCCAGGAGCACGGCCTCGACGCGTCGCAGATCACCGGCACCGGACGCGGTGGCCGCGTCTCGGTCCAGGACGTGGAAGCCCACCGGGCGAAAGGGCCAACGCCTCCGTCCCCCCGGCTGATCCCCCACACCCCGATGCGAAAGAGCATCGCGCAGCACATGGTCCGCAGCGTCGAAACCGCGCCGCACGTCACCGCGGTGTTCGAGGCCGACCTCTCCCGGGTCCTGGCCCACCGGGAGGCCCAGGGCAAGACCGCCACCCTCACCGCCTACTTCGTCCGTGCCACCGTCGCGGCGCTCAAAGCGGTGCCCGAGGTCAACAGCCGCTGGCATGACCAGGGGCTCGAGCTCTTCGCCGACTGCAACATCGGCATTGCCACAGCGCTCGAATCGGGCGGGCTGATCGTGCCGGTGCTGCACGGCGCGCAGGATCTCGACCTCGCGGAGACCGCGACACGCCTGGCCGATCTCACCGCGCGGGCGCGGGCGGGCCAACTCGAGCCCCGGGAAGTCCACGGCGGTACCTTCACCATTTCCAATCACGGCGTGAGCGGGTCTCTGCTGGCCGCGCCGATCATCATCAACCAGCCCCAATCGGCAATCCTCGGCGTGGGCAAGCTGGAGCAGCGGGTCAAGCCGGCGGCCTCCGGCGGTTTTACCGCCCTGCCGATGCTGTACGTCTCCCTCACCATCGACCACCGCGCGCTGGATGGCTTTCAGGCCAACGCGTTTCTCTCCGCCTGGGTCGAGGCCGTCGAACGATGGAGCTGACCGCGCCGGAGGTGAAGGGAGTGAACGCCATCCGCACTCCCGCACTGGTGATCGACCTGGACGCCGTGAACGACAATATCTCCGCCACGCTCCGTCTCCTGGGCGGCACGCCGGATCGGTGGCGCCCCCACCTCAAGACTGCCAAGCTCGCGCTGGTGATGAGCGCCCTGGTGGAACGGGGAGTCCGGCAGGCCAAGTGCTCGACCACACTGGAACTGGAGACGGCGTGCAAGGTCGGGTTCTCCGACCTGCTGCTGGCCTATCCAATCACCGAGCCTCAAGCCGAGATGGTGCGCCGTATCGCGAAGGCCTATCCGGCTGTGAAGATCTCGGTGCTGGTGGAGGACTTGGGCATGATCGCCGCCCTGCGGGGGTCCCGGGTCGGGGTCTTCATCGATCTCAATCCGGGTATGGACCGTACCGGGATGCTCCTCGAGGATTACGGGGAAATCCTGGCGCTCGCGCGGGAGATCGGTTCGGCTCGCCTCCGCTTCGCAGGGCTGCATTTCTACGACGGGCACGCCCATGCGTTCACCGCCGATGAGGCGGAGTCGCGGGTTCACGCCGGGTACGACCGCCTCCTGGAGCTGGTCCACCGGCTTCGCACCGACGGGATCGAGACACCCGAAGTCATCACTGCTGGGACCCCCGCCTTCCCCCACGCGCTCGGCTACACCCGATTTACCGAGGCGGGCGTGATCCACCGAACCTCGCCGGGCACGGTGGTATACAACGACCGGAAGAGCCTGACCCAGCTTCCCGCCGATGCGGGTTACCGGCCCGCCGCCCTGGTGCTGAGCCGGGTGGTGAGCCATCCCGGGGTATCGCGCTTCTGCGCCGACGCCAGCCACAAGTCCGTCTCGGCCGATGCCGGGGTTCCGACCTGCGAAGTGCTCGGCCACCCCGACTTCCTGCCCCGGCAGCCCAGCGAGGAGCATCTGCCAGTCGATGTCCCGGCCGGCGTCCGGGTGCCGGCGCGCGGCGAGCTGGTCTGGCTTCTGCCCAGCCACGTCTGTCCCACGGTCAACAACTTCGACCACGCAGTCATCGTCGTGGGAGGAGCGATTCGGGGAATCGAGCGGGTGACTGCGCGGGGTCGCCATGCGCCGATGGAATAGTCATATCTCAGCCTGGTGCCCATCGTGGTGGCAGGAGCCCGACCGAGGCTGGGGTTCGAGGGGAACTTCCGCTTCTGAGCGCCTCAGAAGGACTTGAAATGCTCGAACGGCTGGTGGCAGGCGTGGCAGGAATGGAGTGACTTGCAGGCGGTCGGGCCGAACTCGCTTTCGATGGAGGTATTCGGGCTCCCGCAGAAGGGGCAGGAGACCGAGCGCACGGTCGCGCCGAGCGGCAGGAGCTGCTGCGCGGTCACATGGCCCGGCGGTGCGATCCCGTAGGCGCGGAGCTTTTCCCTGGCCGGCTCGCTCATCCAGTCGGTGGTCCAGGCCGGTGCGTACTCCGTCTTGATGGTGACGGTCTTGAAGCCACCGCCCTGGAGGGCGCTGGTGATGTCCTGTTCGATGGCATGGAGCGCGGGGCAGCCGGAGTAGGTAGGAGTAATGGTCACGGTGACGGCGCTGCCGGACACCTCCACGTGGCGCACCACGCCGAGCTCGACGACGGAGAGAACCGGCACCTCGGGGTCCTTGACCGTCTCGAGGATTTCGAGGGCGCGCGCGGAAGCACCGCTCACCATTTTGCCCCCGGATGACTCCTCGCCACGATCTGCATCTCCGCCAGCAGGTGCCCCAGGTGCTCGGTGTGGTGCCCTTGCCGGCCCCGGGACATCCGCATCGGTCCGCTCGGAATGGTGAGCGTGGCGCGTGAGGCCACGTCCTGCACCATCGCCTCCCACGGAGCCGTGAGCGGCTCCAGGTCCGGTACCGTCCCCGCCTGACGCAGCTCGGCGTCCACCGCATCCTGCCAGCTCAATTCCCCGGTCCAGGGCCACAGCTCGTCCATCGCGCACTGTATCCGGTCGTGGCTCTCCTGGGTCCCGTCTCCCAGGCGCAGCACCCACTCGCTCGAGTGCCGCACATGGTAGCGGGTCTCCTTGAGTGCCTTGGCCGCGACGGCCGCCAGCTCCACATGGGTGGAAGTCGAGAGCGCCTCGAGGTGGTGGAAGCTCCACGCGCTGACCAGGAACTGGCGCAGGATCGTGAAGCCGAAGTCGCCCACCGGCAGCTCGGCGATCGACGCGTTGCGGAATTGCGTCTCGTCCCGCCAGTACGCCAGCGCGTCCTCGTCCCTGCCCTGGCCCTCGGCCTGTCCCGCCATCCGCAGGAAGATCGTGGCCTGGCCCAGAAGATCGAGGGCGATGTTCGCGGTGGCGATGTCTTCCTCGAGGACCGGCCCGTGCCCGCACCACTCGGAGAGCCGATGACCCAGCACCAGACGGTCGTCCCCCAGCCGCAGGAGGTACTCGGCAAGGGCCTCCCGCTCACCGCTCACTCTCGTGTCCCCCGTGGAACCTTGTAAAACT
>JANNGX010000135.1:0-3375 GCA_031404115.1 Gemmatimonadales bacterium
TTTTCCGGGTGGATCCACATGGCTGACCTTCAGACCCCGGACGGCGCGCCGATTGCCGTCCCGTTCAACTTCAAGCAGGCCATCTCGCAAATGGTGCAGCGCGGCGGGTCAGACCTGCATCTCAAAGTCGGCCGTCCGCCGACGGTGCGTGTCAACGGCGAGCTGCTCGCGCTGCCGATGCTGGCGATCAAGCCGGAGGAGCTCAAGCACCTGGCCGAGCAGATCATGACGCCCCGGCAGGTCAAGGAATTCGCCGAGAAGAAAGAGGCGGATTTCGCGATCGGCGTGCCGGGCGTGGGCCGGTTCCGCACCAACATCTATCAGCAGCGCGGCACGCTGGCCTTTGCCCTGCGGGCCATCCCCTACGAGGTCCACAACATCCGGGAGCTCAACCTTCCCGAGGTGCTGGAGACGATCTCGCTCAAGCCGCGGGGGCTGGTGCTGGTGACCGGTATCACGGGTTCCGGCAAATCCACTGCGCTCGCGGCGATGATCCATCATATCAACCGGCATCGCCGGGTGAATATCATCACCATCGAGGACCCGATCGAGTTTCTGCACCGTGACTCGATGGCCAACATCGCGCAGCGCGAAGTAGGCAGCGACACCCTCTCGTTCGGCGCGGCGCTGCGCCATGTGCTGCGCCAGGATCCCGACGTCCTCCTGCTGGGCGAGATCCGCGACTCGGAAACCCTGGACACGGCCCTCAAGGCGGCGGACACCGGGCACCTGGTGTTTTCCACCCTGCACACGACCGACTCCACCCAGTCTATCAGCCGCATTCTCTCGTTTTATCCGCCGCACCAGCAGGCAGAAATCCGCTCGCTGCTTTCCACCGCCCTGCACGCGATCGTGAGTCTTCGGCTGGTGCCCCGGGCCGATGGGCGGGGCCGGGTGCCGGCCTGCGAGGTGCTCATCAACACCGCTGCGGTCGCCGAGAACATCCGGAGCATCGAGAAATCGCTCAACATTCCCGACCTGATCGCCGACGGCTCGGTGTCCTACGGGATGCAATCGTTCGATCAGTCGCTGATGACCTGGTTCAAATCGGGCGTGATCAGCTACGACGGGGCCCTGCATTACGCCACCAACCCGAGCGAGTTCGCGCTGCGCGCCGCCGGCGTCACCGCCGCGTCCGACCGGACGTTCACCGAGCCCGATGAAGAATCGGCCGGCTCGCCGCAGGGGATGATGCGGGATGTGATGCCCTAGATGTTCAACAAGGTATTGATAGCAAATCGCGGCGAGATTGCGCTGCGGGTCATTCGTGCCTGCCGGGAGCTCGGCGTTCAGACCGTGGCGGTGTACAGCGAGGCGGATCGCGAATCGCTGCACGTGCGCTTTGCCGATGACGATGTCTGCATCGGGCCGGCTCCGAGCCGGCAGTCGTATCTCAATATCCCCCGCATCATCGCGGCGGCGGAGATCACCGGTGCCGACGGGATTCATCCCGGCTACGGCTTCCTGGCCGAAAACGCCGAGTTTGCGCAGATCTGCAAGGCCTCCAACATCACGTTCATCGGACCCAGCGCCGAGCAGATCATGGCGATGGGCGACAAAGCCTCCGCGCGACGCCTGGCCAAGGAGGCCGGCGTGCCGACGGTGCCCGGCTCGGAGGGGATTCTGGAGAATCCCGAGGACGCGCTGGTGGTGGCCGAATCGATCGGTTTTCCCGTCATCATCAAGGCGACGGCGGGCGGCGGCGGGAAGGGGATGCGGATTGCGCACGACGCCGAGCAGTTCGGCCAGCTCTTTTCGCTGGCGCAGAACGAGGCGCTCGCGGCCTTCGGCAACGGCGACGTCTACGTCGAGAAGTACCTGGAGCATCCCCGGCACGTCGAGATCCAGGTCATGGGCGACCGCCACGGCCGGGTAGTGCATCTGGGAGAGCGGGACTGCTCGGTCCAGCGGCGCCACCAGAAGCTGATTGAGGAGAGCCCGAGCCCCGCGCTGACCCCGGCGCTGCGTACCAGGATGGGGGAATCGGCCGTGGCACTTGCGGCGGCCATCGGCTACACCGGCGCCGGGACCATCGAATTCCTGCTGGACACCGACGGCAAGTTTTTTTTCATGGAGATGAATACTCGGATTCAGGTCGAACACCCCGTGACGGAAATGGTCACCGGGTTCGACTTGGTGAAGGAGCAGATCCGGGTGGCGGCGGGAGAGCACCTCAGCTTTCCCGCGGAGCTGAACGGACTCCGCGGCCACGCGATCGAATGCCGGGTGAACGCAGAGGATCCCTACCGGAATTTTCAGCCCAGCCCGGGCCACATCACCGCCTATCATCCGCCGGGCGGTCCCGGCGTCCGAGTGGATACCCATGTCTACGCCGGCTACCACGTCCCGCCCTACTACGATTCGCTCCTCGCCAAGGTGATCGTGCACGGCCGGGACCGGGCCGAGGCGCTGGCCCGGATGGGGCAGGCGCTCGACAGCTTCATCCTCGAGGGCGTCACCACTACCATTCCCTTCCTCTCCCGCGTCATCCGCTCTCCCGTATTCGTGTCGGGCCGGGTGGACACCCGCTTTCTGGAACGCGAGAGTCATCTGTTCCACCGCGAGTCATGAGGCTCGACGTATTCTTCTCGACGGCCGGCCTCGCGCCACAGGAGGTGGCGGGGCGACCGGTGTTCGTGGTGGACGTACTCCGGGCCACCACCGTCATCTGTGCTGCGCTCTACCGTGGCGCCAAGGGCATCGTGCCGGTGGCGAGCGTCGACGAGGCCAGCCGAATGGCCCAAACCCTGGGGCCTGAGGATGTGATTCTCATGGGCGAACGCAATTCGCAGCCGATCGAGGGGTTTCCGCTGGGCAACAGCCCGCTGGAGATGTCCGAGGAGGTGGTGCGCGGCAAGACCCTGGTGATGTCCACCACCAACGGCACCAAGGCGCTGCTCGCGGCGCAAGGCGCCTCGGAGGTATACGTCGCGGCGGCGGCCAACCTCGGACTCGCGGGTGTCCGGGCGCGCGAACTGCTCCAGACCGGCAAGGACCTGGTGATTGTCTGCGCCGGCAAGGACGGTCTGTTCGGTCTCGACGACGCCTACGCTGCGGGGCGCCTCGCGCTCGAGGCCATCGAGGGACGGCGGCGCCGGAAAGGATTGAATGACGCGGCGCTGGTCGCGGTGGATCTGGCTCGCCGCTTCGGCAAAGGATGGGAACGACCGCTCACGCTTTCCGCGGCCGGCCGCCAGCTCACCAAACTGGGCATGGGCGCCGACGTCGCCGACGCCGCGCGAGAGAATGCCTATCCGGTGCTGCCGGTCTTTCGCGACCGGCGGATCACCGCGGTAGCGCCCGCGTGAGACCGGAGGACCGCCGTCGCTTTTCCGCCGTGGCGGCGCTGGTGCTGGGCGTCTTTATCGGCCTGAC
>JANNGX010000136.1:0-5345 GCA_031404115.1 Gemmatimonadales bacterium
GGCGCGCCCACCAGCGTGCCCATGTTCATCGCGGCCGCGTAGGCATGCAGCGCGTCCAGCCCCTCCCCGAGCTCGCCCTGCACCTCGGATACCAGGTGCATCACGTGGGCATAGCGGTCCACGGTGAGCAGGCGCGTCACCTGGCGCGTGCCGGGCCGGCTCACCCGGGCCACATCGTTCCGGGCCAGGTCCACCAGCATCATGTGCTCGGCAGTTTCCTTCTCGTCGAGCCGAAGCGCCGCTTCGCGCCGGGTGTCGAGCTCGGGGTCGATCGCGCCGGCGGCGGTACGACCGCGTGCGGCGGTACCCGCGATCGGACGGATGGTGACCCGCCGCGGAGTACCGGCAACCTTCACCGCCGTTTCGGGCGAGGCGCCGAAGATGATCGAGGCGGCGCCGGCCACGTAGAAGAGATAGGGGCTGGGGTTGGCGGTCCGGAGCCTGCCGTACGCCTCCAGTGGATCGGGGCAGGGCATCGAAAAGGTGCGGGAGGCGACGATCTGGAATACATCACCCGCGACGATGTGGGTCTTCAGGCGGACGACGAGAGCGGCGTATTCGGCGTCGGAGAGGTCGACGGAGGGGTGGACGGGCGGATGGTCGGACCGGGCGGGCGCGGTGGGCGGGCGGGCGGTGGTGGCGGCCGCGACTGCCCGCAGGAGCATCCCGATCGCGCCGACGGCGTCGTTGTAGTTGGCCTCGCCGTCCGGCCCGCCTATCGCGGTGGCCACGACCAGCGTCCGGTGGCGGAGGTGGTCCACGATGATCAGCCGGTCGGGGATCACGAACTCGAAATGGGGCGTGGCTTCGGACTCCGGAACTCCGGGCGGAAGCTTCTCGAACAGCTCCACCAAGTCGTAGGAAAACACGCCACCAGCCAGGTGACAGGCGTCGATCGGCTGGGCCAGGAGCACCGGACCCATGACCACGATTCGCAGGGCATCGAGCGGCGAGGGGAGCCGCCCGCGCGACGCCTCGTCCCGCGGTCCGGTCGGTGGTTCGGGAAACACGGCCCGGATCGTGTCACCATCCAGCGAGACGTCCGCCAGAGGTTCAAGCCGTCCCGCGGTCCAGCGGAGCAGGGAGCGTCCGTTGGCGGAGAGGCCGGTGATGGTGGCGATCCGGCCGGTGCAGGTGATGCGCAGCGCGGGAGACACTCCGAGGAGGCTGCGCTCGCCGGCGCCCGCGCCGGTCTCGCCTGATTCCAGCAGAAAGGTCCCGGGCTTCCGCCCGCCGTCCGACAGCGCCGCATAGAGTGCCAGCGGATCGGGACTCCCGGTGACCTCTCGCACCAGCGGGAGTACCGCGCCCTCGGGCATCGGCGCCGTCACCATCACATGACCTTGCCGACGGCGTCCGCGATGGGCCGGAGCTCGCGCATCATGGTGGCGAACTGCTCGGGGAAGAGGCTCTGCCGTCCGTCGGAGAGCGCGCTGGGCGGATCGATGTGGACCTCGACCAGGAGGCCGTCCGCGCCGCAGGCGAGCGCCGCCTTGGCCATCGGGGTCACCAGCTCGCGAAGCCCGGTGCCATGCGACGGGTCCACCAGCACCGGCAGATGGCTGCGCTGCTTGATGACGGGGATGGCGTTGAGGTCGAGGGTATTGCGCGTGGAGGTCTCGAACGTGGTAATGCCCCGCTCGCACAGAATCACATTCGGATTGCCCTCGGCCAGGATGTATTCGGCAGCCAGCAGGAGGTCATCCACCTTTGCCGCCATGCCTCGCTTCAGGATCACCGGGGTCCGGCTGCGGCCCACCGCCTGGAGCAGCCGGTAGTTCTGCATGTTGCGGGCGCCGATCTGGAAGGCCGCGGCATGCTCCTCCACCAATGCCACGTCCCCCGCGTCCACCACTTCAGTCGCGACCGGCAGCCCGGTGTCGCCGGACACCTGCTTGAGGATCTGAAGGCCCTCTTCGCCCAGTCCCTGAAAGGAGTAGGGGCTGGTGCGTGGCTTGTAGGCGCCGCCACGCAGGGCGTGGCCCCCGCCGGCTTTGACCGCCTGTGCGGTGGCAAGGAACTGCTCCCGGCTTTCGATGGCACAGGGGCCGGCGATGACGGTGAACCGGCCGCCGCCGATCTGGGTACCGCCCAGGTCCACGATCGTGTCGTGGGGGTGAATCTCCCGTCCAACCAGCTTGTAGGGCGCCAGGATGGGCTTGACGCTCTCCACCATCGGGTCGCTGTCGAGGTGCAGGCTCTCGATGGCGCGCTCGTCCCCGAGGGCGCCCAGGACCACCCGCTCCTGGCCGGGCATGTAGAGCGGTCGAAGGCCCAGCGCCGAGATGCGGGCCATCAACTCGTCGGCATGCGCTTTCGTTGCATGGGGCTTCAAGACGATAATCATTCGTCCATCCGTCAACGCGGTGAAAAAAAAGAAGCCCACCGCCGGGTGCGGTGGGCTCCGTGAGATCGCGAGTCTGGAAAAAGACTAGACTATGCGCACGCCGGCCCACCGCGGGAGGAACCGCGCCAGGGCCACCAACTCTGCTGCAGGCGTGAAGTCATGGACCAAGTATCACCGCGTCCGGGGCCTTCGTCAAGCGGGCAACCTCCTCATCGTTTCGGCTGGGTCAACGTCGTGAAAGGCGGATACCCGCGGAGGGCCTCGAAGTCCACGTCACGATGCAGCCAAAGGTCGTACTCCCTGCCTTCGGCGAACGCGGTGCGCAGCAATGCCACGGCCGAGTCCCGCGCCCCGAACACCGCTGCAATCCGGGCCCGCCACACCGTTGGAATTCCGAAGCTGTAGGGGCGAGGGGCGGCGGCAAGTTTCCGGTCGAGTTCCCGCGCGAGGGCCCGGTCACCCAGTCGGGCGGCCAGCACCGCGCGGAGCCCGAGCTGGTCGACCGAGGCCGTCGGGCTGGCCATCATGCTGTCCGCGACGCGCGCCGCCTCGGCGTATCGCCCCAGTGCGTAGAGGGTTTGCACGCGCAGAAACTGACTTGCGTGGCGCTCGTCGGCGCGGGGGGGGTGGGCGCTGGTCCAGAGCAGGCTTCGCTCCCAGTAGCGAACGGCCTCCGCCCTGCGGCCGTGCGCGTGGAGCTCTTCCGCCGCCTCGCGCAGCAAGGTGGCTTCCGAGGCGCTGGCGTCGGCCGGGAGTTGCCTGGCTTGGCGGAGCAACGTTTCGATTTCCTTGGTGCTTCCCTCCGCCCCGAAGGCCCGCACTGACGGCACGAAGGCGAAGATCCGGCCGGGATTGGCTCGGCGTGCTTCGCGGCCCGCCTCGAGCTCGCCCGGGTAGTCGCCATGGAGGTGGTGGATGCTGCCCAGGAGGTCCCAGTACGATACCCAGCCGCGCATGGGTCCCCCGCGGCTCGGGAGCGTCTGGAGGACCTGTTTCGCCTCGTCGAGATGGCCGGCCTGCATCGCCTGCAGCGCATGATTGTAGACCGCCTTGGACGCCGGCGCTTCGGCGGCTACCAGGCGCACCGCCCGCAGGGCGCCCGGATGATCGCCCGCCATCAGCGCCCGGCGATAGTCCACCCAATGCTGCTGGTGGAGACTGAGGCGATCCCGCATCCGGTCCAGCACATCGAGGACCGAGTCGGCGGAGGCGAAACGCGCCAGGTTGGAGAGGCTGATGGAGGCAATGATCAAAGGAGCCGCAAAGGTGGTGTCGATCTGCCAGGCCCGTCCGGATCGCAGCGCAGCTTCCTCGAAATCGTTCCGGACGTACGCCTCGAGTCCCTCGCTCGCTTCGAGATACGCCGGCCAGGTAGGGGGCCGGGCGGGGCGCCCCACGTAGGCAATCAGCCGCTGGTCCACCGACGCCGCGAGGAAGCCCATCAACCGGGCGCGGGCCTCGGGGAGCACGTCTTCGGGCCGGGACGCCGCGCTCTTCACCGGGTCGATGGGTCCCAGGGATCGTCCCCGCACCGCATCGTAGACCTGGATGTGAAGCACCAGGGAATCGTTCTCCAGCGTGAAATTCCCGGACACTTGCTGCCCCGCGCCGGTCACGCCGGCCAGCGTCGGCGCGGATTCCGTGGCCGGATCGTCGCTCAGCGCGCGCTCGATGGTTCGGGCGGCCTGGAGCGCGGCGTCGCTCGGGACGACCTCGAGGACACCGGTTTGCTGCAGCCCTTCGGTCAGCCAGTCGGCGGCGATCAACCCCAGACGGTCGAGGGCGGGAAGACCGGTCTGGTTGGCGAAGGCCGTCACCACCACACGTTTGGGATTGGGACCCGGCGCCGCTTTCGGGATCAGTTGGCGGGCCAGCACCGCACCGGCCACCAGCGCGCCGAGCCCCACCGCGTACATGACGCGCCGCCGTCGCCGTACTGGAGCCCGGAGCGCAGTGGCGAAGGCTAGGGCGGAGGGGAAGCGATCGCCGGGGAAGGGGGCCAGCGCGCGATCCAGCGCCCGTTCGAGGCTTCGGACCACCGCGGGTGGCGTCTTTCGCAGTCCTGGCAGCGGCACCGCGGTGCGGCGGTGCGGCACCGACATGGGCGACGGGCCGGTCACCGGGGACTCCCCCGCGAGCATCTCGTAGAGCAGGAGCCCGAGCGCGTAGACGTCGGTGCGCGCGTCCACCGGGACCCCTCCGACGCGCTGCTCCGGGCTCATGTATCGCGGCGTGCCGACCACCATGTGCTCTTCCGTCAGCGTCGCGCTCACCGCCGCGTCGCGGGCTTGCGCGATTCCGAAATCACTCACGACGGCATGGCCCGACTCGAACAGGATGTTCTCCGGTTTGATGTCGCGATGCACCACGCCCCGCTCGTGGGCGTACTGGAGGGCATCCGCGACCTCCACGGCGATGGCCACGGCCTCCGCGTGCGGGAGATGCGACCGTCGGTCGAGCAGGGTGCGCAGTGTCGCGCCCTCGACGTAGGGCATCACATAATAGAGCAGGCCCGACGCATCGCCGGAATCATGCAGGGGGAGGATGTGGGGGTGGGTCAACGTCGCGACGATTTCGATTTCGCGAAGAAAACGCTGCGGGCCCAGCGCGCTCGCCACCACCGGACGCAGCACCTTGACCGCGACCTGGCGTCGGTGCTTCACGTCTTCGGCGAGCAGGACGACGGCCATCCCGCCGCTGCCGAGCTCGCGAATCAGGCGATACCGATCACCCAGCGCGGCGGTGAATCGTTCAGCTAGATCGGGCTCGGCCTCCATCGAGGTAGGATAGCCCGGCCGCGCCGCCTTGGACAACCGGGCGGCTCGCTGGCCCGGGCCCCCCCGTCAGGATACATTCGCGGACTCACGCCTCCGGCTACGGCCGTCCAACCCCGAGGTTCCCATGGGAATCCATCGCATTAACAAGTTCTTCGTCGAGGAGTTCGGCAGTGCCGGTGACCTCCGCTTCCGGATCGAGACCGACATCAGAATTCCGAGCG
>JANNGX010000137.1:0-1625 GCA_031404115.1 Gemmatimonadales bacterium
GAAGAACCGCTCGGGCGTCATGGCGGCAGCCGCCGTGGGGACCCTACTCCTGCAGATTGGCGCCTCCGCAGCGTCCGCCCAGCCCCGGAAGGAGCCCCTCTTGAAGACGCATGCCAGTGGAACGTTTGATGTAAAGCTCAACCCCCTGTCGACGTCCGATGCGACCGAGGACTCACCCCTTGCAAGGATGTCGATCGACAAGCAATTCCACGGCGACCTCCACGGCACGAGCAAGGGCGAGATGCTGGCCGCCGGCACGGCGGTGAAGAACTCGGCGGGTTACGTGGCGATCGAGCGCGTAACCGGGACGCTCCATGGCCGGAGCGGGACTTTCGTGCTGCAGCATAGCGCCACCATGACGCGAGGCACCCCCGAGCTCACGATCATCGTGGTGCCGGATTCCGGAACCGGCGAGCTGGCGGGCCTCACGGGCAAGATGATGATCACGATCACGGATGGGAAGCATCATTACGATTTCGAGTACGCATTCGCCGGTGTTCTCTGACGAGGGAGCCTTCGCCGGAGGAGAGAATGGGAAAGCGTCTGCGAGTCTACGAGGCGGCAGATCTCACCGCTACGTTCGAGCCGGGGCGCTGCCCTCCGGGCCAGTCCCTACCGGTCCTTCCGGAGCTCGACGACGATCACCTCGATGGGGTGTGAGGTGTCGTTCACATCGGCGTGCGTCTGGCCGGGAGGATCTGCATCCAGCCAATACGCCTTCCCGGTTTCCCAATGGTAGGTATTCAGGACCTTTCCGTGCGGATCCACGACCTTCAACTCTCCTCCGGTGAGCGCGATCAGCGCACGGCCGTGTTCATGTCGGTGCATGGCCAGCGGCTGCTTCGGCATGATGATGGATTTCCAGACCCGCACGTGCTCGTTTTCGAATTGCGGTTCACGGCGCGTCGCGCTCCGGACCTGCTGTGGCCCCCGCATTGCCCCCGCGCCGGCAAGGAACGCGAGGAGTGCGACAAGAAGGGCTCCAAAAGGACGTTTCATGTGCCGGTCTCCGGAAAAAGGGGTCCCCCCGTCATCGTGAAACATACTCCCGCCGGAGAGAGGTTCCCGTGATCACGGGGGCCCTGCTGCTCGTCGCACTCGGCCTGTCGTGGTTCATGCTGGCCGGCTGGCGGACCGGGTCTCTCACGGTCCTCGAGCGCGGTTACCTCATCCTGAGCCCGCTGCCTGTGCTCGGGGCGTTCGGTGGTCCCCTCGCCACCACCGTGCTATGGACGGGCGCCGCGGCGGATCGGCTCTGGAGCAATCGACTGACGACGGCCGGAATCTGGTTGAGCGGCGCTCTCGTCCTGGCCGGATTTGCGCTGATGTGGCGGCGCCGGGCGCGAGGGGACACATCCGAGGGCCGCCTGGGCGCGGGCCTCTTTCTGGCCGGGTTTCCGGCCTTCTTGACACTGGTGGTGGTGGCCTTCTACGCTCTTCGAGGCTGAAGCCTGAATCATCACCTGAATCCCGAGGCATACCCAAATGATCGACAGCAAGGCCGACGCACGCTGGGAAGGCACCCTGCGCGAGGGCCGAGGCACTATCCGGCTGGGCAGTGGAGCCTTTGAAGGTCCCTACTCCTTCGGAACGCGGTTCGAAGGCGCGGCCGGCACCAACCCCGA
>JANNGX010000138.1:0-3096 GCA_031404115.1 Gemmatimonadales bacterium
TTCTGGACCTGGATCGTCTTCTTCATCCTGCTCTGGGTCTTGAAGAAGTTCGCCTGGCCCGGGATCCTGAAGAACACGACGGAGCGGGAAGAAAAGATCAAGGCCCAACTGGGCGACGCCGAACGGTTCAACACCGAAGCCAAGGCGGCACTCGCGGAGGGACAGCGGCTGCAGGTGGCCGCCCGCAGCGAGGCCCAGCAGCTGCTGTCCGATGCCAAGGCAGCGGTGGACAAGGAACGGGCCGGCGCTGTGGAGAAGCTGCGCCACGAGCAGGAGGCGGTGCTGGAGCGCGCTCGGCGGGACATCGCCGCGGAGCGCGACAAGGCCATCAGCGAGCTCCGCCGTGAGGCGGTGGACTTGGCCCTTGCCGCCGCGGCCAAGGTGATCGGGCAGCGGCTCGACTCCGAGGCCGACAAGAAGATCGTGCTCGACTACCTCGCGAAAGTAGAGACCCATTGAGGCCCGCTTCGATTGCCTTGAACTACGCCGAGGCGCTGTTCTCCCTCGGTGAGAAGAGCGGCCGGAGCGAGGAATACGCCGGTTTGCTCGAGGCAATCGCGTCCGCGGTGGACTCGTCGCCCAAGGCGCAGGCGGTGCTGATGTCGCCCAAGGTGACCAAAACCAAGAAGGCGGAGATCCTGGCCGCGGCCCTTCCGGGCGCACCAAGGGAGTTCGTGCTGTTCCTGACTGCGGTCGTCAAGCGGGGCCGCCAGCTCCTGTTCGGAGAAATGGCCAACCAGTACCGCGGTCTGCTCGACGTGAAGCACAACCGGGTTCGGGCCGGCATCACGCTGGCCCGGACGCCGGATGCCGCCATGCAGGCGAGCATCACCCAGGCGCTGGAAAAGGCGCTGGGCAAGGAAGTGATGGCGGCATTCGCGGTGGATCCCGGTATCCTGGGCGGCGCCGTAATCCGGGTAGGAGACCGGGTGCTGGATGGCTCGGTGCGGCGGAAGCTGGCGCAGCTCAGAAGGCAGCTGCTGGCCAGGTAGGCAGGGGCATGCACATGCCCGAAGTAACCGCGGTTGTCGTGACGCTCGCTCGCCGCGCCGGCGCCGCATCCCTCCCGCAGCACTCATTCTCCCGATTCGATTCTTCAGATTTCCGCGATGCATTCCGGGCCTTCACCCTGAAGCACCAGCTGCTCGGGCTGGTGCTGGCGGAGCTCGAGCGCGCCGGAAGGCTATCTCCTGCCATCGCAGCCGAGAACCGGCAACAGCTCAAGCAGCTCCGCCTCCAGGCGGCGCTCTGGGACTTCGAGCGGGACGAGGTCGTGACCCGGCTGCAGGAGCGCGGCATCCCGGTGGTGGTGCTGAAGGGCGCCGCGCTCCGGCTGATGGCGTACCGGGACTCCGCCGAGCGGCCCTTCGGGGACATCGACATCCTGGTCCCGAAGGAATCGCTGGACGGCGCGGTGGCGTTGCTCGAGGCCCGGGGGTATGCCCGGCATTCCGAGCACCGCGACCGGATCTACCTCGAGCACTTCCATCACCTGGTGCTGCACAGGGCCCCGGGATTCAAGGTCGAGGTCCATTGGGCGCTGGCGCCGGCGAGCTTCACCGTGCGGCTCGACCCGGAGGCGTTTCTGCGCGACGCGGTGATCCCAACGCGTCAATCGGGCCCCACCATCCGGGTGCCTGGCCCCGAGCACATGGTGATTCACCTCTCCGCACAGAATCTCGAGGATGGCTTCTCCAAGCTGATGCGCCTCGTGGACCTGGACCGTGTCATCGCGGCCGCCGGGTCCGGCTTCGACTGGAACCGGCTCGGCTCCGAGGCGCGCCGCATGGGAGCCCGCGGTACGGTCGCGCTCTCGCTCCGGCTCTGTGAGCGGCTGCTCGAAACGGAAATTCCCCGCGGGTTCGTCGGCGGGCTTGGACTCTCGCGGTCGGTGCGGGCACACCTGGCCCTGCTCGATCCGGTGGCGGTGGTGCTGGAGCGCCGGGGCGAACAGGGCGCGGTGCGGGACCTGCTGTCGCTCTGGTGCACCGACCGCGCGGTATCGCGCTGGGGAATGGTGCGCGACATGGTGACGGGCCGCCGGGAACGGGCCTGGCGGGAACTGCTGCGCCGGGAGCGGAGCGCGCTTCGGCGGCTGGCGTCCCTCGCGCGACTTGGCGGGGCGCAGTTGGCCCGCTATCCGGCGGTGCTGGGCCGCGGCCTCGGCGCGGAAGCCTTCTGGGGCCCCTCATGATGCGGGTACTGCAGTGCAGCGTATTTGTTTGTCGCGTTCCGACCAGCCACGGGTAGCGCCGCCCGCCCGGCCGATGTAGCATCAGTCCATGTCCAAGAAGCCTGAAGAGCCTGCCAAGGACCCGACCCTCGCCGGATTTCGGGCCATCCTCGAACAGAAGAAAAAGTCCAAGGCCGCTGCCGAGGCCTTGAAGCCGAGTAACCTCACCCAGAAGCAAAAGCCCCGGGCCAAGCCGCAGATGCGACGCCGGCCGTAGCCCCCCACCGGGGCTCGAGGTCATGGATGCTCGACCATCCGCGACTTCCGGCGGTTTGCCGGCGCTCCGCCCCCCGCTTTCGTCGCCACGACCCCGCGCTAGTGTCCTTGTAATCGCCGGTGCGCTGGCCCTGTTCGCACATCACGCACGACTTCCCGCAACGGATCATCTACCGCCGGCGCGGAGCAGATTCCTTGATTGCGCGGATCGAAGGGCCGGAACAGAATGGCGTGAGAGGGATCGACTTTTCGATGAAGCGGGTCAGCTGCATGGCGCCCTGATTATTCCTCCGCCAGGCGGTCGACTTTCCGCTTGAGCTTGGCCGCGTCGTTTCCGAGGGTCTGCACCTTGCTCGTCGGCACCTGTCCGGCCGGGAACGGCTTCAGTTCGGCGGAGAATGAAGGCACGTCCGAGAAGGCCTCCCGATCGGTCAGCGCCGAGAATCCTCCCACTGCAACCAGCACCGCAACGGTGATGAGGCCGGCCCGCCAGCGCCGAGGCCGCGGCATGGCGGAAGCCAGCGCCAGGTGGCGCGCCACCAGGGACGAGGTCATCGCAGCTCGGCAAACTCTCCGATAAACCCAATTTCCGGCTCGAGGTGGACGTTGAATTTTTCCTGAACCGCCGTCTGCGCGATGGCAATGAG
>JANNGX010000139.1:0-6328 GCA_031404115.1 Gemmatimonadales bacterium
CGAGCTGCGTCCCTGGACGCCGTCGGGATGTCCGGGGACCGGGCGCCGGTTGACCCGCTGGTAGCGCACGTGCTCCAGCCGCAGCCCCGGCGTCACCGTCCACGGTCCCAGCAGCAATCGCTCCTGGACGAACGCGGAGTAAGCGGTATTGCGGCGGAGGTTGTCCTCGACGATGCCGGAGTTGACGTCGCCGGGGGGCCCCGGAGTGCGTGCCGCCGGGAAAGCGCCATTGACCTGCAGGCGGTCCTGGCTCTCATGGTGCAGCCTGACGCCGGCGTCGAGCTGGTGCGCCAGGCCGAGGATCGTGCGGTCGAGCCTGATCCGGGACTCGAGACCCGCGACCCCGTACTCCCGAAGCCTTCCCTGATTGCCGCAGGTGGTGGACAGGTCGGCGAGCCCGCCGCACCCGGGATCCGAGGCGTCATTCGGACGTTCGGCGGAATTGCTCGACTGCCGCCACCAGTCCCGACGGATCCGATATCCGTAGGCGACGCTCGTCACCGCCGTTCCGGTGCCGAGCGCGATTCGATGCGTGGCCGATGCGGCCAGCCGGTCGAGCAGGAGGGAGTCGTTGCGGAACGGATTCGATCGGGGTGCGCTCGCCCATTCGTCTTCGGTCAAGCCGGAGTAGGTGACTTGCGAACGCTCGGTGTAGTAGTTGGCCTTGAAGACAACAGACTGGTCGCTGCCCAGCCGAAGCACGGTCTTGAGCGTCGCATCGTGCAGGGTCGAGCCGATGTTTTCCCGGGCGCCTCCCCCCTGCCGGCGAGAGAGATCGACCAGCATCCCGGCTCCGGCCCAGGTCCCCCCGAACCGCGCCCGCGTGTTCAAATAGCCCCGGCTGCCCCCGCTCAGCGCGACCTCACCCGAGGTCCGCTCCGGCACCGCAGGCGTGATGTAGTTGATCACGCCGCCGATCGTGCGTGGACCGAAGAGAATCTGGCCCGAACCCTTGAGAATCTCGATTCGGTCGAACCGCTCGATGGGCGGGTGATAGTATGCCCCGTTATCGCCGTACGGCGCGATGGTGAACGGGATGCCGTCTTCGAGCAGCATCACCGTCGTTGAACGCGTCGGAGAAAGACCCCGGATCCCGATATTGGGCCGGAGGCCAAACCCCTCCTCGTCACGTACGTACACCCCGGTGACCTTTCGGAGCGCCTCCGCCGTCGTGAAGACCCGGCTCTCCGTGAGCAGCCGCCGATCGAGTACCGTACCGGCTCCCGGAATCCGCGCCAGCCGGTCGGGGCGACCAATCACTTCGATCGCCGGCAGTGGCGCCGCCGCTCGGAGCGTGTCCGGGGATGGCGCGGGAGCTTGGAACGGGATCGAGGCGGCGAGAAGAGAGGCGAAAAACACCCGAAGCTCCGGATTCAGTTAAATGAGAACGATTCTCATGTCATTTTTCCTGTAAAGACGAATATATCGATCCCCTTTTCCGGGGCAAGCCCTTTCGTTGTACGAAGCGAATTCTCTCACCCCTGTGCGTGCTTCCAGCTTGTCAAGAAATGCACTCATGTGCAATTATGTGCGCGTCCCGATGACTTCCCCCTGATTTCTTCTGGTCGCTGTCCGTTTGGCACACTTCTCAACATTCTTGGAGAATCCCATGCACCGCCTCAAGGCAAATCTCACGAAAATCGTGTTCTGTTCCTTCGCCTTCCTCGCCATTTCCACCGTGTACGCCCGGACCGCGTCCGCGGCGCGCTATGCCATTGCCTACGACTTCTTCGGCGGCACCTGCACCGGCAATCCTGGCAACGAGTGCGATTGATGGATCAGTAGTCGACAAAATGGGGGAAGTCGCCGGGGCGGATCTCGCTCGCAGGACGGAAGAGGCACAAAGTGAATCGGACCGTGAGTTTTCGCACCGCGGTGTCCATGGCGCTGATCGCCCTGTTCGCCGGCACACTGATCACCGCCTACGCCCGCGCCGACACCTGGCCTCGACGCCAACCGGACGATGCCACCCGACTCCTGGGTGCCCGGCTTCCCGCGCTGACGCTGCGGGCGGCGGACGGGACAGCCGTCTCGCTTGCCGATCGCCTGTCACGGTCGCATGGTCCGAGCCTGATCATCGTGCTGGGGGTCGGTGACTGTCTGGGCTGCTCCTCTTACGAACTCGAGCTCCAGATCCTCCGATCGACGTTTCCCGGGATCTCCCCCATCCTCATCGGCAGCGGCGCCGACGAGAAGCTCTTCGGGGACTATTTCCGGCGGGCTCACCTGGAGCCGGTGGCCCTGCTCGATCGGGATCGCGTCCTGCTGGATTCCCTTCGAGTCAACCGCGAGCCCCTGGTATTGCTGGTCGATAGTACGGGCCGGATCCTCTTCGTGGATGCCCGGTCGAGCTCCGCTGCGACTCAGTTTCCCTTCGGGCGCCTCTTGCCCCTCCTTGGCGGAGCGCTCCAACCCGTATCGTCCCCGACCTCGAAGAGTGGAGAACCGAACTGATGCGAATTCATGGCGGAATGAGCGCGGCGTTTCTGGTCGTATTGGCGGCGTGTGCTTCGGTCGAGGGAACCACCGTCGCCTCGCTGGAAAAGGTCCCGGTCGTCGGGTTCGACCAGCTGTTCCGGCGCGTGGATTCCGTCATGCTGGTCACTCCAGCCGAGGAGGCCATCGGTGTGGCGAGCGGGCTCGTCGTCCTGCCCACGGCGATCATCCTCTCCGATATCACCCGAGGAAACCTGAAAGTCTTCTCGCGGCAGGGTCGCCTGCTCAAGACGATCGGGAAGCCCGGCGACGGTCCCGGTGAATTCCGCAGGCCGATGGCCATCATCCAGGACGGGCGAGGCCGCCTCGTCGTGTTCGATCAGAAGCGGAGCGTGCTCTCGACGCGGGACACCGCGGGCACCCTGCTGGAAGAGCGCGTCGTCGCGGGTACCTGGGATGGGCTGGCCGCCCTTCCGGGAAGCGACCACGTGCTGCTGATCGGCGCGCGGGTGACGAAGGGCAGGGAGCAAGGGGTCGGCGGCGAGCACATGATCCTGCATGATGTCGATTCGGCCGGGACCATCGGCACGTCGTACCACCCCTTCAAGTGGCCGTCAGATCCGCTCCAGTCGACCTTCAGCCATTTCTTCGCCGCGTCGGTCGGCGATCTCCTGGTCACCGGCTCCTTCACCACGAATCGGGTGTTCCTGGTCAATCGCCGGACGGGAAAGGAGTCGTCGGCCCTGGTCGGCGGGCCATGGTACCGGGAGCCCGCCTGGTCCCGGCGGCTGCCCGCCGGTCAGAGTCCCGGCCAACGGGTCAACCTCTGGGCCCAACAACAGATTCTGCTGGTCGGGCTGTTCGGGATCGACGGCGGGATATTCCTGGCCCAATTCCGATCCTACACGAAGGAGGGCGACGCGCTGTACCACTACGTCCTGGCCGATACCGCTGGAGTGTCCCGGGTTTCGACCCACCCGACCCCGATGCGGATTGTCCATGTCGACGGCGTGACGGCCTATGGAATCGTCACCTCGGCGGAGGGTGACGTGGCGCTCGAGACGCTGAAGCTAACCCCTCCGCGGGCGCCCTAAGTGCAGATGTGCCGCTCCCGCTGCATCTGGCGGATCAGCGCGCCGAATTGGTGAAGCCCGTGCTCCGTGGTGATGCCGAGCTTCCTCCGGATGTTGGAGCGATGAAAGGTGACCGTGCTCATGCTGAGGTGCAGCGACCCGGCAATCGCGGCGGTCGAGTTTCCGTCCGAGACCATGGTGAGGATCTGCTCCTGCCGGGGGGTGAGCGACAACAGGCTCGGATGGATGGCCTGGATCCCCACGTGGTCCGTGTGTCCCGGCACCCAGGGAGACACGTAGGTCCGTCCCGAAGCCACCAGCGCAATGGCTCTGAGCAGTTCCGCCAGGTCGACGTCCTTCGGCACATAGCCGTTGGCCCCGAGCCGGAGGGCCGCGTCCGCCAGCGCCCGGTCGTTGTGCATCGTGAGCATCACGATCTTGAGTGCCGGCCAGCGCCGCCGGAGCTCGGGGAGGACATCGAGTCCGCTCCGATCGGGCATGGACACGTCGAGCAGCACGCAGTCGACTGGGGATGCGTCGAGGAGAGTCAGCAGCGCCGCTCCCGATACGGCAATACCTGCGACATCGTGGTGGTCCGATAGCATCCGCGACAGCCCCATGGCCAGGAGGCCGTGGTCATCGGCAATCGCCAGCCTGAGTCTGCGGTCCTCGATCCTCATCTCGCGCCCTCCTCCGCCACTCCCCCGCGTCACGACGGGTCCCCAAAGAAACCACAAAAGAGACGCATGTTGTAATGAAACGATATATATTGTATCGTAACGTTATAGTATATCGCTCATGACATCACAATAATACATCGTAACAGCATATATATCAATAGTTTAAATCGGCGGCTCCACAGGGCACTACCCTTGCCATTTGGAGTGGCGCCGACCGTAAAGCACGGGACGGTGCTACGTCCTGCCTTGGGGAGAGATCATGTCACATACAAGTACAATAGGACGGGCCCTGTTGCCCGTGATAGCACTGACTGCGATAGCCTGCAGCAACGCCAGTGGTCCTTCGGGCCGCCCTGGAAATACCCGGCTGATCTTCTCGGTGAGCGCCGGGACCCCGGCCGCCGCGCCGGGTCTTGCGCCGGAAACCATCGGGCTGGGGAGCGACGTCCTGGTGCTCGACCAGGTCGATCTCGTCATCCGTGATATCGAGCTCCATCGCGCGGGGCGCATCGACGGCTGCGATGCCGATGAAGAGGGTCACGACGACGCCGGTCAGGCCGGCACCAGCGGGCGGAACGGCGACGACGAGGTGGACGATGACTGCGAGGAAGTCGAGCTGGGACCGCTGCTCGTCTCCCTGCCGCTCGGCGGCACCGCCGCGCAGAAGATCAATGTCGCGCTCATAGCCGGAACCTTCGATCGCGTGAAGTTCAAGATCCACAAGCCGGATGACGACGAGACCGGCGACCGCGCCTTCCTCATTGCCCACCCCGAGTTTCGCCGCGTGAGCATCCGGGCGCGGGGAACGTTCAACGGGACGGCGTTCGAATTCCTGAGCGACCTGAACGCCGAACAAAAGGTTGCGCTCTCGCCCCCGCTGGTGCTCGCGCAGAACGGTACGGCGGAGCTCACCCTGACCATCGACGTCCGCGGGTGGTTCCTCGATGTGGCGCGCAACCGACTGATCAATCCGGCCACGGCCCTCAAGGGCCAGCCGAATGAGGGACTGGTGAAGGAGAACATCAAGCAGTCCATCGGCGCGAAAGGCGACGATGACCATGACGATTGATCGCTGAGGTGAGCGCAAGCTCCGGTGGCTGGGTAGTCATCGTGCGGCTCTCCGAGAGTTTCCGGATAGCCGCGGCCGAGCTCGCGCGCGAGCTCGGCCTTGGCGTGGTGGAGGCGTCGGCGGGCGATCTGGCGTCGCTCCCCGCGGGAGCGGTCGCGGTCCTGCTGCTCGCCGGCGGTGAGGAAGCCGCCGCCATCGACCTGCTGGGGTCTGTTCCGGCCTCCGCGGTGCCCCGCCTGCTGGTCGGCGCCGCGGCGGATCACCGTCTGGCGGCCACGGCGGTGGCCCGCGGCGCGGCGGACTACTTTGCCCTGCCGCAGGACTTCGATCTGCTCCGTCGCACGCTCGACCGGGCCGCCCGGGCAGCGGCGGCCACGACGGAATCGGAGCGGTTCGCGGCCTTGGAACGGGAGCAAAACGGATTCGAAGCGATCCTCGGCCGGAGCGAAGCGCTGACCCGCGTGATTGGTCAGGCCCGCCGGGTGGCCGGCCATCGCGATCTCACGGTCCTCATCGGCGGGGAAACCGGCACCGGCAAGGAGCTGCTCGCCCGCGCCTTGCATTCCCACGGACCCAGGTCCAAACACCCCTTCATCGAAATCAACTGCGCCGCCATCCCCGCCAACCTGCTGGAAAGTGAGCTCTTCGGCCACGAGCGCGGCGCGTTCACCGGCGCGGTCCAGGCCAAGCCCGGTCTGTTCGAGCTGGCCGACGGGGGAACCATCTTCCTCGACGAGATCGGCAACCTCCCCCTCGACCTGCAGCCGAAACTGCTCCGGGTCCTGGAGGCGCGGGAGCTCCGCCGGGTCGGAGGCAACCAGGCGCGCCGGGTCGATGTGCGGGTGATTGCGGCCACCCATCTGGATCTGGCATCGGCGGTGCGCGAGGGGGCGTTCCGGGAGGACCTCTACTTCCGTCTCAACGTCGTCCCCTTGGTGCTTCCGCCGCTCCGCGACCGCGAGGGGGACGTGGAGCTTCTCGCCGAGGCGATGGTGGCCCGCTTCGCAACCAGCTACGGATTCCCGCTTCCGGCGCTCAGCCCCGACGTCCGCGCCCAGCTCCGAAGTCAT
>JANNGX010000140.1:0-1964 GCA_031404115.1 Gemmatimonadales bacterium
GGCCGTCGTATTGATACCGTGACACCGGGTAGGTGATGGGCAGCCCGCTCGCCAGCACGAAGGTGCCGCCCAGCGACCATGCCCGGCCCATCCGGTACAGGCCCACTACCGAAACGTTGTGCGTCTTGTCGTACGGCGCGGGGTAGTATCGGCCACCGTTGATTCCCGGATCGCCCGGCGAAACGCCTCCCAGACGCTGCTCGGCCCGGCTCAACGTATAGCTCACCCACCCGGTCAGGCGTCCGGTCCGCTTCCTGGCAAGCACTTCGAGGCCGTACGCGCGGCCGGTTCCCTGCACGATCTCGGTCTCCAGCCGGTCATTCAGGGTCAGGTCGGCGCCGTCGATGAAATCGGTGACGTGATTGAGCCATTTGTAGTAGGCCTCCACCGACACTTCATAACGCTCTCCCGCAAACACATTGGCGTAGCCCAGCGCCACCTGGTCGCCGGTCTGGGGGCGGACATGGGGGCCCACCGGCTCCCAGACGTCCAGCGGGGTGGGCGAGTTGGAGTTGGTGATGAGCTGGAGGTACTGCCGGGTGCGGGCGTAGCTCGCCTTGAGGCTCGAACGCGCCGACAAGGCGACTCGGCCCGAGATACGGGGTTCGAATCCCCAGAACGCCCCTACGGCTTCCCCATCGCCATACCGGGTGCTGTCGACCACGGTTCCCGGCTCATACCGGCCCAGCAATTCGTTGTAGACGACCGGTTGGCCGTTGGCATAGCGGTAGATCATGGCGGGGCCCTCGCGCCGGAATCCCGAGAGCCGGGCCCCGTAGTGCAGCGACACGGCCGGGCTCAGCGCCACTTCGTGGCCCAGATAGAGGGCCGGCGCCCGGCCGAACCGCGGCTGCAGCTCGGTCGGCACCACCGGGGAATCGCCGAACGGGCGGACGGTTCCCGGCTGGAAATCATAGAACGTCGTCTGCAGTCCGAACTCCAGGGTGTTGTGATTGTCGAGGGACAGCGATTCATCGACCTTGAGGTCCAGGCTCTTGATGCGGGACGTCCAGGTCAGCGCCGGCCCGTTGGCGAGAAACTGGAGACGGTAGTCATAGTCGCTGTAGGCGGCGCTCACCCGGGAGAACAGCCGGCCGCCGATCGCGTGGTTCCAGCGCAGGGCGCCGGCCGCGTTGCCCCAGCCGGCCTCGAAGCGGTCGCTGATGGCAAACCGGTCGCGCCCGAAATATCCGGAAATCATCACCGCGCCGCTGGCGCCGAGCTTCACGTTCGCCTTGGCGTTCAGGTCGTAGAAATAGGCGACATTCTGATTCAGCGCCGGATCGCTGGAGAGCCGGAGGAACAGGTCGGCATAGGTCCGCCGTCCCGCGACCAGGAACGAGCCAACGCGCCCGGGAAGTGGCCCCTCGGCGGTCGCCCGGCTCGCCAGCAGCCCGATCGACGCACTGCCGGCGAACTCGCGGGCGTTGCCCTCCCGCTGATGGATATCCAGCACCGAGGAGAGCCGGCCGCCGAAGCGGGGCGGCAAGGCGCCCTTGTAGAGCGTGACATCATCGATGACGTCGGCGTTGAAGACCGAGAAAAATCCGAAGAGGTGGGAGGGATTGTAGATGGTGGATTCGTCCAGCAGGATCAGGTTCTGGTCGGTACTGCCGCCCCGCACGCTGATCCCGGTCGAAAAGTCGCTGCCGGTCGAGACCCCGGGAAGCAGCGCCAGGCTCCGTATGGGATCCACTTCGCCCAGGATGACCGGCGTCAGGCGGGTCGTTTCCAGGTCGAGCCGGACCACACTCATGTCGGGGCTCTCCGGCGCCACGTCGGGCCGTTCGCTCCGGCCCGACACCGATAGTTCCTCGAGCACGACGGGGCGCGGAGCCAGCGCGAAGTCGAGCGATCGCGAGGTGGCGAGGGTGACGGAATCCCGGCGCGGAGCGTACCCCACGGCCCGGATCAATACCCGGTGGGTGCCAACCGGGATCCGCAGCGTGTAGAAGCCGTACTGG
>JANNGX010000141.1:0-16280 GCA_031404115.1 Gemmatimonadales bacterium
GTCCACGAAAAAACTCTTGGGATGGCCGACGTCGTTGGTGATCGAACGAGGGTGCTCCGCCACCAGAATATGGGCGGGGTGACAGGTGAATCCCGCGCCGGTCCGGCGGGGCAATCCCTTCAGGCCACTCGCCATCAGGAGCGGGAGCGTTCCCATCACGCCGCCGGCCAGCACGATGGTGTCGGCCTCGATCTCGTATTCGCCGGGCTCCCATTCGGGATCGGCGCCCTTGGCTCCCTCGGGGCGTGCCGAGACCGTCACGAAGAGCTGCCGCTCCGCGAGGCGGGTCACCAGTGCCCGGGTGACGACTTCGACGCCGAGCCGCTCGGCGCGGGGGAGCTGGACGCGGTTGGTGCCCTGCTTGGCGGCGTTGGGGCAGCCCAGGTTACAGAGGCTGGATCCGCGGCAGCCGCGCAGGTTCAAGGGAAACTGCTCGGCGTGGTACCCCGCGGCGGCCGCTCCGGCGGCGAACAGATTGTTGTTTTCGTTGACCAGCACCGGCGGCAACAGGTGGACCCCGTTTTCCTCCATGTAATGCCGCGAGCGGCGTTCCACGTCGGAATGGTCGAGACCGGGCACCCGCCAACCGTCGATGACCCGTGGTGGCGCGATCAGCGACGTCCCGGTGTAGACCATGGTGGAGCCGCCGTATCCGCGGGCAAAGGCGAGCGTCATCGTGCCGTCTGCGGTGAGGAAGCCACCCTCGTCCGCGTAGAGCGCGGGGGCCATGTCCAGTTCGCGCCCGGTGAAATCGTCCTCGAGAAAACGGGGCCCGCGCTCCAGCACCAGCACCCGTTTCCCCCGGGCGACCAGCGGTGCCAGCGCCTGTGCGACGGTTCCGCCACCGGCGCCGGAGCCGACGATGGCCACGTCGCAACGGGTCCGCGTCACGACCGGGCCTCCCACCCCTCGGCGGAAGCGCGGTAGCCGAGCGCCGCGATCACCGAAGGGTTGGTGTACCACCCCATCATCACGAGAGTGCGGAGGCCCCAGGTGCCACGCCGGAAGAGCAGCACGCGGGAGGTGGCAAAGCCTTCGAGCAGCGCGGTGGCGCGGGCGGGGTCCAGCGCCCCGAAACGGTGATGGTGGCGGGCTCTGGCCGTCAGGTCGATGAGCCTGACGAAAAGCGCAATCTGGCGCCGCACCCTGGGCGGGCGCGCAGCCAGTGCATTCCGCACGACGTCCTCGAGCTGCCGCCTCTCCGCCTCGGTCGCATGTGCGGTTTCCGGGATGAAACACTGGGCGAAGGCGCGGAACGCGAGCCAGGGAAGGGTGGTCGAGAGGGAGGCCACGGCTCGAAGCTAGCGAGGACTTGCTGGCCCCGTAAGAGCGGCCTAGCTTCGCGGCATGCGCTCTATCGCCCGCACTGCGGTCGCCGTTCTCGTCGCCGCCGTACTCATCGCCGTCGGGTTGATCTGGGACATCGCGTGGCACCGGAGCGTGGGGCGGGACACCTTCTGGACTCCACCCCACCTGGTCGAGTACGTCGCCGCCATCATCGTGGGCGCCAGCTGCGGATGGCTCATTCTGAAGAGCAGCGTGAGGGGCACCGAAGCGGAGCGCGGCCGCATGGTGCGCTTCTGGGGATTCCACGGCCCGCTGGGCGCATGGGTCGCGGTCTGGGGCAGCCTGGCGATGCTGGCGTCCGCGCCCTTCGATGACTGGTGGCACAACGCGTACGGGCTCGACGTGAAGATCGTGAGCCCGCCCCACATGCTGCTCGGCGCCGGCATGACGGCGATCATCGTCGGCGCGTGGCTGATGACGCTGGCCGAGCAGAACCGGACCGCGGAACGGCATCCCCGATTCGCGGTCGTGTTCGCGCTGTCCTCGGCGATCCTCCTCCTGATGGTCGTCACGATCACGATGGAGTACACCGGGTTTCCCAATCTCTGGCGCAGCGGGGCGTTCTACCTGGTCTCTGCGGCGATCTTCCCGTTTGTCCTGGCCGCGGCAGCGCGCGCCGGCCGCCTGCGCTGGCCCGCCACCATCACAGCAGCGATCTTCATGCTGGCCAGCTTGACGCTGTCGTGGGTGCTGCAACAAGTTCCCGCCACCCCGATGCTTGCCCCGATCAACAATCCGGTCACCCATCTCGTGGCGGCACCGTTCCCCATTGCGCTGATCGCACCGGCGCTGCTTTTCGACGGCTTCCAGCGCACGCTCGGAAACGGGCGGGACTGGCGGCTCGCGCTGCTCTTCGGAGCGGGCTTCGTGCTGGCGTTGCTCGCCGTGAGCTGGCCGTTGTCGGCGTTCCTGCTCTCTCCCGCGGCCCGCAATCCAGTTTTCCTGGCCGACCAATGGGACTTTTCCATCCGACCGGGCGCCTGGCAATACGAGTATTGGCAAAATCTGAGGGGTGGCCGGGTGCATCCGTCGCCGTTGGCATTCGCGCAGATACTGCTGCTTGCGGCCCTGATCGCCGCTGCGTCCTCACGTCTGGGTCTGGCCTTGGGGAGCTGGATGCGGAAGGTGAAGCGGTGACTCGGGTGATGCCCCGACGCGCGCTGATCGTTGGCGGTGCCACAACGCTGATCGTTGCGCTGTCGGCGCACGTGGGCTCGCCGGATACCTGGTTTGCCGGCAACGCGGGTCCGTATCCCGTCACGGTGGTGGTGCGCGCGCCCGGGGTTATTCCCGGACTCGCCGACGTGATCATCAAGACGATGGGGGACGATATTCGCGCCGTCACCGCGAGCCCGGCATCCTACAACGCCGGCGAGCGCGGGGTGCCTCCCGCCGACACCGCGCGGGCCGTTCCGGGCCGGCCGGGCACCTGGACGGTCCCGCTCTGGATCATGGCGTCGGGCTCCTACAGCGTACGGGTCACGGTGGCGGGCGCGCGGGGCACGGGCATGGCCGTCGTTCCCGTCTCCGCCGTGGCGACGCGGGTCCTCTCGATGGATCCCAGGTTCGGCTGGGTTCTGGGCGGACTGGGGCTGATCCTGGTGGCGGGCGCCGTGACCATCATCGGCGCTGCGGCGCGGGAGAGTGTGCTTCCGCCGGGCGAGATGCCCGATCGGCGCATGCGCACCCGGGGCCGCATCGCGATGGTTGTCGGCGGGCTGGTGCTGGTGCTGCTCCTCGGCGGCGGCAAGCAGTGGTGGGACGCAGTGGATCGCGATTACCGGCGGAGCCTCGACCGCCGCTGGGCTGCGACGGCTGAAGTGGTGATCGCGGAGGGAGCGCCGCGGCTCCGATTCACCATCGCCGATTCGGTGTGGCGGGGCCGGAGCTGGACGGAGCGGGCTTCCACCCCGCTGCTTCCCGATCACGGCAAGCTGATGCACCTGTTCGTTATTCGCGCGGACGATCGCGGCGCCTTCGCCCACCTGCATCCGGTCTCTCTCGATTCTTCGAGCTTCGAATCCCCGCTGCCTCCGCTGCCCGCGGGCCACTACCGGCTGTTCGCCGACGTCACCCACGAGAGCGGCTTTGCCCGGACGCTCGTGGCTGAAGCGGATCTCCCTCCGCCGGGCGTGACCCCGGTACTCGATTCCGACGACGGCTGGTTCGTCGGAGCACCGGCGGATAGCGCCGCCCCGCTGGCGCGCGGCGCCGTGCTGGTGTGGGAGAATCGGCGCGCGGCGCTCACGGCAGGGGCCGACGCCGGGCTCAACTTCGTGGTGCGGGAGCCGGACGGCTCGACCGGCACCGTCGAGCCGTACCTCGGCATGAGCGGCCACGCCGTGGTCATGCGCGAGGATGGCAAGGTCTACATCCACCTCCACCCGATGGGCACCGTCTCCGCCGCGGCCGCGGTGGCTCTTGCGGAACGACGTCCGGCCGATACCGCCTGGGGCACGCTGGGCCGTCGCCTGACCGAATCCGGCGCGCTGGATCCCCACGCGGGGCACCAGCCATTGCTCGAAGGACGATCCGGTTTTCCGTACGCCTTTCCCGAACCGGGCGCGTACCGAATCTGGGTCCAGGTCAAACGCCACGGAAAGGTGGAAACCGGATCGTTTCGGGTCACGGTAAACTGAGGCCGCACCGCTGCTGGCGGCCCTCCACGACCCTTCGTAAGTTTCGCCATCTCCTCCTATCCGGCGGCGATTCCCGTTCCAGTCCAGAGCGACCTTCGATCCGAGCTGCAGGCCACCCTGGGAGACGGGTTTCGGGTCACCCGAGAGCTGGGCGGCGGTGGCATGTCGCGAGTTTTCGTGGCCGAGGAGGCTTTGCTTCAGCGCGAAGTGGTCGTGAAGCTGCTTCCGCCCGACCTCATGGCGGGCCTGAGCGTAGAGCGCTTCCGGGCCGAAATCCAGTATGCCGCCCGGCTTCAGCATCCCCACATCGTGCCGGTCCTCTCCGCGGGCGTCATCGAGTACGCCGGCGGCGCCCGTGGCCCGTACTACACGATGCCGTACATCCGGGGCGAGACGCTCCGGGCCCGTCTCGAACGTATCGGCGCATTCTCGGCCGAGGAGGTGCGCCGCATTCTGCTCGACCTCGCGGACGCGCTGGCGCACGCCCACGATCACGGCATCGTGCACCGGGACATCAAGCCCGACAACATCTTCATCGCAGGCAAGAGCGCGGTGGTCACCGATTTCGGCGTCTCCAAGGCGCTGCACCGGGATGGAAGCGAAGGCCCGGTAACCGGAATCGGCGTGACGCTGGGAACGCCGGGGTACATGGCGCCGGAACAGGCCTCCGGCGAGCAGGATCTGGACCAGCGCGCCGATATCTACGCCGTGGGGGTCCTGGCGTACGAGCTGTTGACCGGGCAGCGCCCCTTCGAGGGCACGTCGATTCAGCAGTTGTTGATCGCCCATGCGGTCAAGACCCCCGTGCCGCTGCGGGAGCGTCGCCCTGAAACTCCTCCGCTCCTGGCCACGATGGTGATGCGCTGCCTCGAGAAGCGCCCCGAGGACCGATACGAGAGCGCGCATCAGCTTCTGGCCGAGCTGGAGTCGCTGCCTAGCGGGATCTATTCCGGCGCTACGCCGATCGTGCCCCTTCCGGTTCGGAGCTGGATCCGCGGCCGGGCGGCAGGCCTCGCCGTTCTGGCGCTGGCGGCAGCCGCGCTCGCGGTGTGGCGCCCGTGGAGCCGCTCCGCCGGAGCGGCGACGAACGCCGGGCGAATCGCCTCCGTCGCCGTGCTTCCCCCGGAGTACTTCCGGCCCGACTCCGCCGTGGCGGCCACGCTTGCCGATCTGGTGGATCACATCAGCAACGACCTGAGCCGTGTCGAGGGCCTCAAGGTGGTGAACTACATGTCGGTCGGCGCGCTGCTCCGGCGCGGGGCGGTTGCGCCACCGCTCAAGGACATGGGCCAGGCCCTCGGTGTCGAGAACTTCATTCTCTTCGTACCAAGTCGCACCGATCGGGGGGCGGAGGTGAGCGTCCAGCTCATCAATGCCGCGACCCAGGCGCAACTCTGGATCACCCGGTACACCCCTGACTCCACCAACTTCGACGACATCAACGACGACGTTGTCTCCCGGGTGACCCACGCGCTGCTGGGGGAGGGAGCGCGCCTGCCCGCCGAGGCCCATTCGGCCCGGGCGCGGCGCGAAGGGGCCCATGCGGAGTACCTGGCCGGCCAGCGCGCGCTCCGGCGCCGGACCCCCGAGGGAGTGAGCGAGGCGATCCAGTTGTTCGAGAGCGCGATCCGGCTCGATTCCACCCACGCCGAGGCCATCGGCCGGCTGGCCACCGCGCTCGCGCTGCAGCTCAGCTATGGCTATCGCACCACGCTGCCCAGCTACCCGACCGCCGCGCGCGCGCTCGCGCTGGCGGAGCGGGCGATGCGGCTTGAGCCGGACCGCGGCGATCCGGTGGCGTTCCGCGCCTACATCGAATACCTGGCCTTTGCGCCGCTGACCACCGTGCGCGCCGATTTCGAGCGGGCCATCGGCATGCGGCCGTCCGAAGCGGATGTCGCGGGCTGGCATGCGCTCATGCTGCTGCGGGAAGGAAAAACCGAGGCGTCGCTGGCCGAATCGAGGCGTGCGCTCGAGCTGGATCCGCTCTCCTCGGCGCGCCACCTGACTTACGCGCTTGCCGCGCTGGGGGCGCGTCGCTACGCGATGGCGGGCCTCGAGGCCCGGCGGGCCACGGAGATGGAACCGACCCTGCGGCGCGCGCGCCAGGTCGAGGCCCTCGCCATTCTGCTCCAGGAGAGCGGCGCGCAATGCGACAAGATGGACCTCGCCCCCTATGCCGGCGTCAAGGCGCTGTGCCTCAGGGCCGCCGGCCGGGAAAAGGAGTCCCGCGCGATGGTGGACTCACTCCGCGGCGTGGCGGCTCTGGACGGGGAAACCGACGCGGTGTACTCCGACGTGCTGCCGGCCCAGGAATTGGCCACCTACTTTGCGTGGGTCGGGAACGCGGCGGAGTCGCTCAAATATCTGCGCCTCGCGTTCAGTCGCTCTCCGGTCGGAATGGACCAGCGTATCGTGCAATCAGGGGTGTTCGACCGCGTGCGGCAGGCGCCGGGATTCTCGGGGGAGCTCTCGCGCCTGCAGGAGGCCGCGTGGCCCCGGGTCCTGGAGCAGCGCCAGCGCCTCCAGGAATCGGATGGCAGCACTCCGTTCGCTGCGGACGCCCACCGGGAGCATCGGCATGGCGGCTGAGGCCGGCGCAAAGACGCCGCGAAAAAAGCGCGCCAAGGCGGCGCCCGAGCCGCGCGGTCTCACCGCCCGGCAGGTCGGCGCCGGTGTGCCCCCGCCGGGGGTGATGCGGCTCATGGAGGCCCTCGAAGCGGATGGCGGCACGGTGGTCGGTCCGTATCGGGAGCCGCTCGAAGGATTGTGGCAGATCATCGCCGCGTTGCCGGTGGACAAGGTCGAGCCGACGCCCTATCAGCGAGACCTCAGCCAGCCGCACGTCGCCCGGCTGGCAGCGGCGATGGCAAAGCTGGGGCGATACGTGGACCCGATCGTCGTGGTACGGGGGGATGACGGTGCGTATTACACCCCCAACGGTCACCATCGCCTCGCGGCGCTCCGGAGTCTCGGCGGGAGGTCGGTGCTGGCCATCGTGGTGCCGGAGCCCGAAGTGGCGCACCGGATCCTGGTGCTGAATACCGAGAAGGCCCATAACATACGCGAGCGGGCGCTTGAGGTGATCCGGCTCGCGGAGGCGTTGGTGGATCTGGGCGACCGCCCGGAGCGGGAATACGCCACCGAGTTCGAAGAGCCCGCCCTCCTCACGCTGGGCCTCTGTTACCAGCAGAACGGCCGGTTTTCCGGCGGCGCTTATCACCCGGTGCTCAAGCGGACTGAAAAATTCGGGACCGCCAGGCTCAGCGCCTCTCTGGCCGTGAGGCGGGTCCGGGCGGGGCGGCTCGCTGAGCTGGATCGCCTGGTGGTGGGGGTGGTGGCGAAGCTCAAAGGCCGGGGTCTCGAGAGTCCGTACCTCAAGTCGTTCGTGCTGGCGAGGATCAATCCGATCCGGTTCCACAAGGGAGACCCGCCGGATCCGGATGAGGTCATCGAAAAGATGCTGGCCGCCGCGCGGCGCTTCGACGCCGGCAAGGTGAAGGCCGACCAGGTGGCCCGGACCGGCGGGGCGCCGGACGAGGCCTGATTCGACTCAAGGCGTTTTCTGGATGCCGATGTTCGCCACTGTCCCGCCTTTCAGCATCGTCGGCAGCGCGTTGATGTACAGCACCAGTCCGGCCTCCGGCGCCACCGCGTCCGCCAGCCTTCGCCCCAGATAGTCGGTGACGTATCCCAGCGTCATCCCCGCGGTGACCCAGGTGTCGCGGTCGACCAGGGGCACGAAGATCCCGGCGGAATCGCTGGTCACCGTGACCAACCGCTCGAACCAGATGAAGTTTTTCTTTTTCGGTGGCGGGCGGTCGATCATCCGCAAATAACCCATGACATTGAGCGAGCCGTTCACCAGCGCGTCAACGTCGGCGGGCATGACCGTGCCGGCATACCCCGCTTCGACGGTGATCGAGGGCTTGCCGCGGGTGGTGGCGGTGTTCTCGAGGTAGCGCGAGGCGGAAGGGTCCTTGGGGCGGTCGCTGGAGATGACGATGTGGGTCAGCCCGAACGCCATCACCAGGGCGCGCGAAGTTGAATCCTGGGCCGGGCGGCCGGTGACGGTCCAGTAGCTGTAGGGTCGGAGATTCTCGTCGAGATCTCCGCCGTGGAAGTCGATCAGATGGTCGCTCTGCTCGACGATCTCCCGGGTGATCAGCGCGGAGGCCCGTTCAGTCTGGGTCCCTGCCGGATTCCCCGGGTAAAACCGGTTCATGTTCTTGCGATCGATGGGATTGAGATGAGGCACTCGCTGCTCGAAGGATGCGACGTTGATCAGTGGCACCAGGATCACCGTGCCGGAGAGACCGGCCGGGTCGATCCGGTCGATGAGCCGGGACACCGCCACGATCGAGGCGTATTCGGTGCCGTGCGATCCGGACACCAACGCGAGGACCGGCCCGGGCCGCGCGCCATTCACCACCGCGACTGCGATGCGGGCGCCCGAGTCCACCCCGGCGGGAACCACGATTTCTCCGTAGGCCTTCTCGCCGCGCCGGGCGGAAGCCGTCCCGACGGTGACGACAGTGCGCGGATCGGCGGCTTGCCGTCGCGCCGCGGCCGTCGGCGGGAGAGCGAGGGCGGCGGCCAGTATCAAAATGGGCTTCACGACTTTCCTCCGGAGGACCCAGGCTGCATGTTACTCCCGTTGCCCTGTCATCGCGAGCCCCGAGGAGCGCCATGAATCGCCGCGAATTCACCACGACCGCCATCTCCACACTGGCCGGCTCCGCAGTTCCGTACTGGTTCCGGCAGCCGGCCATCCGGGTCGACGGCGCCCGCATCACCGCCCACCTCGCGGCGCTCGGCGAGTTCGGAAAGAATCCGGCGGGCGGGGTAAGCCGGGTGGCCTTCACCGAATTCGATCGCCAGGCGCGCGAGGCGGCAATGGGATGGATGCGCACCGCGCGACTGGATGTCTCGGTCGATGTGGCCGCCAATCTGGTAGGGCGCAGGGCGGGATCGGATCCGTCGCTCAAGCCGATCGTCCTCGGCTCGCATATTGATTCGGTGCCGATGGGGGGCAACTACGATGGCCAGGTCGGCTCGACCGGCGCTATCGAAGTGGCGGAGACCCTTGCCGCCGCGGGGATCACGCTGCGGCATCCCCTGGAGGTCCTGATCTTTGCGAATGAAGAAGGCGGCACCATCGGGAGCCATGCCATCACCGACGGCCTTCCCTCCGCGGAGCTCGACCTGGTGTCCCAGAGCGGCAAGACCTTCCGCGAGGGCATTCGTTTCCTGGGTGGAGACCCCGACCGTCTGGCATCGGCACGGCGTTCACCGGGAGACATTACCGCCTACCTGGAGCTCCACATCGAGCAGGGCGGTCGGCTCGACCTGGCCCGAATCCCCATCGGGGTGGTGCTCGGCATCGTCGGTATACGGCATTGGGACGTCACCATCAATGGATTCGGCAATCACGCCGGCACCACGCCCATGAAGGGCCGACGGGACGCGCTTCTCGTGGCCGCCCGCTGCATCGAGGCTGTCAATCGGATCGTGACAAGCGTGCCGGGCCGGCAGGTCGGGACGGTGGGGAAGATCCGGGTCGAGCCGGGCGCGTACAACGTGATTCCGGGGCGCGCGGTGTTCGGACTCGAGCTGCGGGAGCTCGACGACACGAAGACGCTGGGCTTCTACCGGCGGATCCGCGCCGAATGCGAGCGGCTGGCCCGGGCCAGCGGGTGCACGATCTCCTTCCGTGAGACGCTCGCGAGCCTCCCGGCGCTGACCGACCCGTCGATCCGGCGCACGATTGCCGCATCCGCCAGGGGCCTCGGGCTCGCAACCATGGAGTTGCCGAGCGGGGCAGGACACGACGCGCAGGAAATGGCCCGGATCGGACCGGTGGGCATGATCTTCATCCCAAGCAAGGACGGCATCAGCCATTCACCGCTGGAATATTCCAAGCCGGCCGACATCGAGAATGGCGCCAACGTCCTGCTGCACACCCTTCTCGCGCTCGACGCGCGCTGAGCCGCTACGATGAGCAGCTTACGCTGATTTGTCGAGCCGCGGCGCTGGGCGGTTCGGCCAGCCGCTCCATACCGGGATGCTCCTCGTACGGTGCCGCAAACAAACGGCGCAGCTCCTCGGTAAACCCGTAGTCCTTCTCGACAGCCCGCTCGATGGCTTCCTGGGCAATCCAGTTACGCAACACGAATTTCGGATTGGCTCCGCGCATCCTGGCTTCGCGCTCGCCATCTACACTACCTTCGGCGCGGAGCCGCTCGGCGTAGCGCACCGCCCAGGCATCGAGGGCGGCTCGATCGCCGCTCAGTCGCGGCTCGTGTCCGGCGGGCCAGTGGCCGGACGCACTCTCGAATTTGCCCAGGGCGCGGAAGAATCGAGTGTAGTCGGCGTGACCGTCGCGCAGCGACCCCAACAGGTCACGAAGGAGCCCGGGATCCTCCTCCCTTTCGGTTCGAAGGCCGAGCTTTGACCGCATCAGGCGCCCGTATTCCGGGGTGAACGCATCCCAATAAGATTCCAGCTCCTCCTGCCACCCCGCGAGTGCGGGGTCGGGCTCCGCCGGGACTGCCTGGCTTATCCTTGCCAGGGCGGGCTCGGTCGCCAGCAGCGCTTCTCCCAGCCTGGCACAGTTCCACATCCCGATGCCGGGCTGGTGCCCGAAACTGTAGCGGCCTTCCGCGTCGGTATGGTTGCAGATGAAGTCCGGATCGTAATCGTCGAGAAACCCGTAGGGGCCGTAGTCGAGCGTGAGCCCGAGAATGGACATGTTGTCGGTGTTCATCACGCCATGGGCAAAGCCCGCGGCCATCCAGCGCGCCATCAGGATTCCGGTGCGCCGGGTCACCACTCCGAACAGGCGCTGGAGGCGGTCCGCCTGGCCGGCCAGCTCGGGAAAGTGGTGTTCGATCACGTAGTCGGCGAGCTTCCGGACCCGTGCTGCCTCTCCCCTGGAGGCGAAGAGCTCGAAAGTGCCGAAGCGGACGTGGGTGGGTGCCAGGCGGATCAGTGTGGCGGCAGTTTCCACCGTCTCGCGCTGGACCGGGAAATCGCTCCCCACGATGCTGAGTGCGCGCGAGGTGGGAATGCCAAGGCCATGCATTGCCTCGGACCCGAGGTATTCGCGGATCACGGACCGGAGGACAGCCCGCCCGTCCCCGAAACGGGAGTAGCGGTTTCGTCCGCCGCCCTTGAGATGGAGGTCCCATGCGGTGTCTCCGCTCCGAACCTGTCCGAGCAGGAAGGCGCGACCGTCTCCCAACTGGGGCACCCACACCCCGAACTGGTGCCCAGCGTACGCCTCGGCGATCGGCTCGGCGCCGGGGATTCGCTTGGATCCACTCAGGTACAGCGGTAAGTCCGGATCCTTGACCACGTCCGGGTCGAGATCCAGGAGCGCGGCGGCATCGGGGTTGAAGGCGACCAGGTAGGGGTTGGGGAGCGGGGTCGGATCCACGGCCTCGTAGAACGCCGGGGGAAGTCGGGCGTAGCTGTTGTCGAAGGGAAGGTTCGTGAGGTGGCGCACCCGTGAAAGATAGGCATATTCTCTCCATGGCATCTTTCGCTCGTACCGCCCTTCTGCGCATGTCCAAGAGCCGCTGGCTTTCCGACAAGGTCATGACCCGTCCCTTTGCCAGGAAAGCCGTGAAGAAGTTCATGCCCGGCGAAGAGCTCCGCGACGCGGTCGACGCCTCCGCGGCACTGGCCAAGGACCGCCTCGGCACCGTCCTCACCAAGCTGGGGGAGAATCTCACCGCTCAAAGCGAAGCCGACGCGGTCCGCGATCACTACCTCGAGGTCTTCGATCAAGTGGTGGCCCGGAAGCTCAATTCACATGTGAGCGTCAAGCCCACCCAGCTTGGTCTCGATTTCTCCCAGAAGAGGTGCGCGGAGCATCTCGAGATCCTGGCCCGGAAGGCCGAAGCCACCGGAGTGTACTTCTGGCTCGACATGGAAGACTCGAGCTACGTCGATCGGACATTGGAGCTCTATCGCGGGCTCCGGGCCCGTCACGAGCGGGTCGGCCTGGCGATGCAGGCCTATCTGCGGCGAACGCCGCAAGACCTCACCGCGCTGCTGCCCCTCCGCCCGACAGTCCGCCTGGTCAAAGGGGCCTACGCCGAGCCGGCCCACGTGGCTTTCCCCGCCAAGCGCGACACCGACCTTGCTTATTACGATTTGGCGGTCGAGCTGCTCTCCGCGGCATCCCGGGGCCAGGCGCTGCCAATTTTCGGAACCCATGACATGGGCCTGGTGGATCGGATCGTCGGGAAAGCGGCGGCGCTGGGGGTGCCGGATACCGGTTACGAGGTCCACATGCTGTACGGCATTCGCATGGCGGAGCAGGGGGCCCTGGCCGCGCAGGGACGCACGGTCAAGACGCTGATCAGCTACGGCAGCTCCTGGTTTCCCTGGTACATGCGGCGCCTAGCCGAGCGGCCGGCCAATGTCTGGTTCGTGCTGAAAAGCGTGCTTTCCTGAGGCCGCCGGAACGCTCTCCAGCGGCAGCCGCAGTGGATCACTGTCTCTTCCCGGAGTTCTCATGACCGATCAGGTGACCCGCCGCGCCTTCCTCACCGCGGCCGGTGCGGCGGGAGCCGTGTGGCTCGCTGCCGACCCAGAAATGGTGCAGGCGGCATTAGCCCACGCACGAAACACGGTCGCCTCTCCACCGCCCTACCGCTTCGACGCCCTGACACCCGCTCAAGCTGCGGATCTCGAGGCGATCGCGATGCGAATCATCCCCTCCGATGGAACCCCGGGGGCGAAGGAGGCCGGAGTCATCCACTCCATGGACAAGGCGCTTTCCACGTTTGCCGCCGATGAGAAGGGCGAAGTGGTGGCGGGGCTCGACGATCTGAACAAGCGCGCAAAGGCCAAGTGGCCCGGGACCGCCTCGTTTGCTGCCTTGACTGCCGCGCAACAGGATCTGCTGCTCAAGACCATCGAACAGACACCGTTCTTCGGCCAGGTACGCTTCGGCACGGTCGTCGGGATGTTCGCGAATCCCTCCTACGGCGGGAATCAGAATCAGGTGGGCTGGAAGCTTCTCGGCTTCCAGGCTCACGGCATCTATCAGCCACCCTTCGGCTTTTACGACGCCGAAGCGATGAAGGGAGGTTGACCGGTGCAGACGCGTCCCCGGGTCACCTACCCGACGTCCACCGAGGTCGATTTCGTTGTGGTCGGCTCCGGTGCGGCCGGCGGGGTCATGGCCAAGGAGCTATCCTCCCGCGGCTTCTCGGTAGTGGTCCTGGAGCAGGGTCCCAGGCTGGATCCGAGCCAGTTCGAGCACGACGAGTTCAAATACCTCTTCAACAACGGCATCACCAATCCGGCCCCGACGGCCTGGCGCAAGACCGACAAAGAAGTGGCAAAAGTGGGCGCAGGCGAGCTGCTCTACGCGCGGCTGGTTGGAGGCAGTAGCGTGCATTTCACCGCCAATTTCTGGCGCCTGCACGAGATCGACTTCATCGAGCGGACCCGCTTGGGCGGCATTCCGGGCGCCGACCTCCAGGACTGGCCGATCACCTACGCTGACCTCGAACCCTACTACACCAAGGTGGACTGGGAGGTGGGGGTTTCCGGAATACCGGGGCCGTTCGACCCGCCGCGCTCGAGGCCCTATCCGCTCCCGCCGATGCCGGTCAAGTCATCGGGAGTCCTGTTCGAGCGCGGCGCCCGGAAGCTCGGTCTCCACCCGCAGTCCTCGCCGATGGCCATTCTGTCCAAGCCGTTCAATGGCCGCAACGCCTGCCAGCACTGCGGCTACTGCATCCAATTCGGCTGCGAGTACAATGCCAAGAGCTCGAGCTTGGCGACGGTGATTCCCGTGGCCGAGGCCACGGGCAAATGTGAAATCCGGCCAAACAGTTACGTCCGCAAGGTCCAGCTGAACGCGCGTGGCCGGGCCACCGGCGTGATTTACTTCGATGCCCGGAAGAAGGAGCAGCTTCAGCGCGCCAAGGCGGTGGTGCTGTGCGCCAACGGCGCCGAAACACCCCGGCTGCTCTTCAACTCGGCATCGCGCCGGTTTCCCCACGGGCTGGCCAATTCGAGCGGCATGGTCGGGAAAAACCTGATGTTCAACGGCGGCGCCGGCGCCATGGGGCTCTTCGAGCACCCGCTCAACGAGTACAAGAGCATCCAGTGCACCCGGCTCTCGCATGACTTCTACGACAGCGACCCCAAGCGGGGCTACTACGGCGGGGGTGGCATCGACGCGCGATTCCAGCAGTATCCCATCCTCTGGGCGCTGGGCGGCCTTCCGAATGATGCGCCGCGGTGGGGGAGCGAGTACAAGAAAATGGTGGGCGCCTACTTCAACCGGTCGCTGCTGCTGGCGGGGCACACCACCTCACTGCCGGTGCCGACCAACAACATCACCCTCGATCCCAAGGCGAAGGACGATTGGGGTATTCCCGCTCTTCGCGTGACCTACAAGGACCACGCCGACGACGTCAAGATTTCCCAGTTCCTCCTCGACCGGTCGATGGAGATTCTCGACGCCGCCGGGGCTCAGAAGAAGTGGGTCTCCTATCCCGCGGAGGAGCAGCAATTCACCGCCCACCTGCTGGGCACCTGCCGGATGGGCAAGAACCCCAGGACATCAGTGATCGACATCGATCACCGTACCCACGACGTCAAGAATCTGTTCATCTGCGACGGGAGCAGCATGGTGACGTCGGGGCGAGGCCAGCCCACCATGACCATCATGGCGCTGGCGTTTCGGGCCGGCGAGCGGATTGCGGGGCTGGCCACGCGCGGGGAGATCTGAGCTGCGGTCACCGGTCACCGGTCACTGTTCATCGGTCCAGATAGTCTTGATACGTCATTTGCAGCATCGCCCGTCCCAACCGAAGATCCCGCGGGTCGCTGACTCCGGTCTGCGAGGTGATCCGGTTCGGAAGGCGCTCCCAGACCAGGCTCCCCCGCTCGGTCACCAGCCCGAAGCCGCCGTCGAATCCGTAATACGCCCAGGGCCGGCGCCGCGCCGCAAACACCGCCTGCCCGAACCGGTAGCGCTCCCCTCCCGGAATTCGCAACTGCTCCAGCAGCGTCGGCGCCAGGTCGGTCTGGCTCATGATGTCGTCCACCGCCTGTCCCCGGGCCGTTACGGCTCCCCCGGTCCAGAGCATCGGGATGTGATACCAGCTCTCGGCCGACTTGTAGGCGGAAGCCCAGTCGGTCCTTTCCAGCTTCTTCGAGTGGTCCGCCACGATGATCACCACTGTGCTGGTCCACCAGGCTTCGCTGGCGGCGCGGCGGAGAAACTGGCCCACCACCCGGTCGGTGTAACGGAGCGAGTTGATGAACCGGGTCTCGCCGTCCGCGCCGGCCAGCCGTTCCGCGCCGGGGACGTCGAACGGCTCGTGGCTGCTCAGGGTGAGCCAGGTCGCGAAGAACGGCTCCTTCATCTGCCGGAGCTCCGCCTCCACCCGGGCGGCGGTTGCCTCATCGTGGGCGCCCCACTTGGACGTCTGTGACGAATCGGGGAAATCATCCTTCCCGACGATCCGGTCGAAGCGTCCCTCCAGCACGAACCCCTTGAGGTTGGCGAAGCCCAGCTCACCGCCATAGTAGAAGGCGGTCGCGTATCCCGCGTCCCGGAGATCCCGAGAGAGTGTCGGCAGGGTCCGGGCCTTGGATGGCACCGTCAGGATCGAGGCGTCGGGCACCGTCGGCGCGCCGGCCAGCAAGGCCGCCAGCCCTTTCTCGGTCCGGTCTCCCGAAGCATAGAAATGTCTGAACAGCAGCCCCGAGTCGGCCAGTGCGTCGAATGCAGGTGTGGCTCCGCGTACTCCGCCCAGGCGTTCCACCGATCGCGCCGTAAAACTCTCCCACACGATCAGCAGCACGTTGGGGCGCCCTCCCGTGACAACCCGGCGTGGCTCGCTCCCGTCCTCCCGGACTTCCACCAGCGCCCGCGCCGAGTCCGCTGGCATCACCAGGTAGGGATTGTCGCGCTGGTTGAGCCCGCGGATCCACGAATCGAAAAAATTCCAGCCGACGTTGATCGCCGCCTGATTCGCGAACGGCTCCGCCGTGAAGTAGGCGCTGCTCTGGTTGATGGGAATCTGCTGGATCCCGCCCCGGGCCGGCACGAACAGGAGCGCTGCCGCGAAGAAGAGCGGCAGGGCGCCCGCGGAACGGGTCGCGGGGAGCGAGAGCAGCCGGGGCCGGAGGATCCGCCACGCCAGCAGCACGAAACCCAGTGTCACCGCCCCGAAGACGCTCAGCAGCAGCCAGGGAGAGCCTCCTCCCGCGGAAGCCCAGATTTCCTTCGGATGGGTCAGATATGGCAGCACCGCG
>JANNGX010000142.1:0-3233 GCA_031404115.1 Gemmatimonadales bacterium
ACCACCCCGTTTGGAGAGAGCTATGGCTACGGCAACCAGATCAAAGCCGAAGATCGCGTTCGTCCCGTTCGAAGACCGCGTCGTCATCATGCCCAGCGAAGAGGGCGAGACCATGCGTGGCGGGCTGTACATCCCCGACACTGCCAAGGAAAAGCCCACCCAGGGCGAGGTCATGGCCGTCGGTCCCGGCCGGATCGAAAAGGGTGTCCGGGTCCCGATGGAAGTGCGCGTGGGAGACCGGGTTATCTACGGCAAGTACAGTGGACAGAACGTCACCATCGATGGCACCGAAGTCGTGATCATCAAGGTCACCGACCTCTACGGCAAGCTCGCGTAACTCACCAGGAGATAGACAGATGGCAGCCAAGGAATTGATGTTCAATACGGACGCCCGCGCCAGGCTCAAGCGGGGCGTGGACGCGCTCGCCGAGGCGGTGAAGGTGACGCTCGGGCCCAAGGGCCGGAATGTCGTCATCGACAAGAAGTTCGGCTCCCCCACGATCACCAAGGACGGCGTCACCGTCGCCAAGGAAATCGAGCTCTCGGATCCGATCGAGAACATGGGCGCCCAGATGGTGAAGGAAGTCGCCACCAAGACCAGTGATCTGGCCGGCGACGGCACCACCACGGCCACCGTTCTGGCCCAGGCCATCTATCGCGAAGGCCTCAAAAACGTCACCGCCGGCGCCAATCCGATGGAGCTGAAGCGGGGCATCGAGAAGGCCGTCGAGGCGGTTGTGGAGGAGCTCAAGCGGATCTCCACCAAGACCACCGGCCGCAAGGAGATTGCCCAGGTCGGGTCCATCTCGGCCAATAACGACAAGGAAATCGGCGAGCTCATTGCCGATGCGATGGAGAAGGTCGGCAAGGACGGGGTCATCACCGTGGAGGAAGCCCGCGGCCTGGAGACCACGCTGGAGACCGTCGAGGGCATGCAGTTCGACCGGGGCTACCTGTCGCCCTACTTCGTCACCGATCCCGAGAAGATGGAGTCGATTCTCGAGACGCCCTACATCCTGATCCACGACAAGAAGATTTCGGCCATGAAGGACCTGCTTCCGGTGCTGGAGAAGGCGGCCCAGTCGGGCAAGCCGCTCCTGATCATCTCGGAAGATGTCGAGGGCGAGGCGCTGGCCACGCTGGTCGTGAACAAGCTGCGCGGCACCATCAAGGTCTGCGCCGTCAAGGCGCCCGGCTTCGGCGACCGTCGCAAGGAAATGCTCAATGACATCGCGGTGCTGACCGGCGGCAAGGTCATCTCCGAGGAGCTGGGCTTCAAGCTCGAGAACACCGTGCTCGCGGATCTGGGCCAGGCCAAGCGGGTCGTCATCGACAAGGACAACACCACCGTCGTGGACGGCAAGGGCAAGGCCGACGGCATCAAGGGCCGGATTTCCGAGATCAAGGTCGCGATCGAGAAGAGCACCAGCGACTATGATCGGGAAAAGCTGCAGGAGCGGCTCGCGAAGCTCAGCGGCGGCGTGGCGGTTGTCCATGTCGGTGCGGCCACTGAGACCGAGATGAAGGAGAAGAAGGCCCGGGTCGAGGATGCGCTGCACGCTACGCGCGCCGCGATCGAAGAGGGCATCGTGCCGGGCGGCGGCGTGGCGCTGGTGCGCGCGCAGAGCGTTCTGGGCAAGATCAAGGGCAGCGAGGACGAGAAGATCGGCGTCGAGATCGTGCGGCGCGCGCTCGAGGAGCCGCTCCGGATGATCGCGCAGAATGCCGGCGCCGAGGGTTCGATCGTGCTCTCGAAGGTCCGGGAGTCGAACGACAAGAACTTCGGCTACAACGCGCTGACCGATGTGTACGAGGACCTGGTCAAGAGCGGCGTCATCGATCCGACCAAGGTGACCCGCACGGCGCTCCAGCACGCGGCGTCGATTGCCGGGCTGCTCCTGACCACTGAGTGCGTGGTGGTGGAGAAGAAAGAAGAGACGTCTGCGCCGATGGGCGGCCCGCCGGGTGGCGGGATGGGGGGGATGTACTAGGCTAGGAGCCAGTCATTGCGAGGGCCGGCTTTGGCCGGCCCGAAGCAAACTCACGGTGGGACCGGGGGCAGGGGAGAGATCTCCTGCCCTCGTTGTCATTGGCTAGCGAGCTTGCGGCGCCGGTTGACTATGTTCTCATTTTGAGTACATTCGTTCTCATAATGAGAACAAAGATCGGGCCCCTCGATCTGGCCGGCCGAGTCCTCTTCGGCCAACTCCGCGGTCAGGTTCTGGCCCTGCTCCTAAACGATCCGTCGCGGCCGTATTACCTCCGAGAGATCGTGCGTCTCACCGGCGGGAGTCCGGGGACTCTCCAGCGGGAGGTGGGAATCCTGGTCAAGGCGGGACTGGTGGTCCGGGAGCGGCGCGGACGGCTGGTCTACTACCGGGCAAATGCCGCCGCCCCGATCTTCCCGGAGCTTCGGGGGCTGGTGCGGAAGACCATGAGCGGGGCCGCTATCCTCCGATCGGCACTGGTACCTCTGGCCGACCGCATCAGGGCCGCGGCGGTATTCGGGTCCATGGCGCGCGGGGAGCTGACCTCCGTAAGCGACATTGACCTCGTGGTGGTGGGGGACGTAGAGCTAGCCGAGGTGCTGAAGGCCCTCCGGCCCGCGGAAACGGACCTCGGCAGGGAAGTCAACGCTGTGGTGTACCTGCCCGCGGAATACCGTCGGCGTCTGAAAGACAAGCGACACTTCGTGAAAGCCGTTTCCGGAGGGCCAAGACTCGCCATCATAGGTGACCTGGATGACGCTTGATCTTTGGCTCCAGAACGGCTGGCTCAAATCGCACGAAACGACCGCGGAGGAAATCCCGGAGCTGCTTGCCGTGGCGGACCGGAATCTTGCGGATGTCGACATCGAGGCAGTGAGTGCCGACGCGAGGATGGGATTCGCTCACGCGGCGTCCATCGCGGCCGCCAGCGCCGCTCTGGCTGCAGCGGGCTACCGGGTCGGCCGGGACCGCCATCACGAGCGCCTGATCGATTCGATGAGCCATACCGTCGGCGCCGACATACAGACTATTAAAGCGGCTCCATGCCCACCGGGCCTCCCGGAACACGATGACGTACGAACGAATTGGGCAGTGACCGAGCCTGAGGCTGGGGAGGCGGTTGGCCATGCGCGGCTGCTGGTGGATCGAGTTCGCAAATGGCTAACCGAGACACATCCGAAGCTCGCACCATAGACAGGAAACCCACTTAACAGCAGTGGGGATATTTGAAGGTTTCTCAGATGG
>JANNGX010000143.1:0-6342 GCA_031404115.1 Gemmatimonadales bacterium
GGCTCATCAACGGCTACGGGCCGACCGAGAACACCACCTTTACCTGCTGTCACGCCATCACGCGGGACGATCCGGCGCGGGGCGCGATTCCCATCGGGCGCCCCATCGCGAACACGACGGTCTTCATCCTCGACGAGGCGAGGCAGCCGGTGCCGGTGGGGGTGTACGGCGAGCTGTATACCGGCGGCGACGGCCTGGCCGCGGGATATCTGGGGCGCCCGGAGCTCACGGCGGAGCGCTTCGTGGCGAGCCCCTTCCACGCGGGAGACCGGCTCTACCGCACCGGCGACCGGGTCCGCTGGCGTCCCGATGGCGTCATCGAATTCCAGGGCCGGCTCGACCACCAGATCAAACTGCGCGGCTTCCGCATCGAGCTGGGCGAAATTGAGGCGACGCTTCTCACCCATCCCATCGTGGAAGACGCGGTGGTCCTCCTGCGCGAGGATGCGCCGGGGGAACACCGGCTGACTGCGTACGTAGTGCTCCGCGGCTCCCAACCCGTCGACGCTCTCGCGCTCCGGGCTCACCTTGCCGACCGCCTCCCGGGATTCATGCTTCCCTCGGCCTTCGTTCCGCTGCCGGCCTTCCCGCTCACGCCGAACGGGAAGGTGGATCGGCGCGCGTTTCCGGCGCCGGGGCCGGAGCAGGCGGCCCATGCACCGTTCGAGTCGCCGGTGACCGGGCTGGAGCGCCGCATCGCCGAGCTGTTCGGGGAGACGCTGCACGCCGGTTCCGTGGGCCGCCAGGATGATTTTTTTGCGCTGGGCGGTGATTCCCTGCTCGCAATGCGGATCGCGGGCCGGCTCCATCAGGATTTCGGCGTGGAGATTCCCTTCAGCGCGATCCTGGAGCACCGCACGCCCGCGACCCTTGCCGGCGAAGTGGAGCGCAGGAACGCACGCACTCACCCGGGGTCCATGGAGGGGCCGATCAAGGCGGCCCCGAGAGGCAGCCCCCGCGGCACTCGCAAGAGCGTTGCGCGCGCGCCGACACTGCTGGATCTGCTCGCGGATGCCGAGCCGGACCGGATCGCCCTGGAGTCGGTGGATCGCGGCCCGGTCACCTACGGCGCCTGGGCCAGACAGGTGCGGGGCGCCGCGGCGTGGTTGCGTGACGCCGGCCTCCGACCAAATGACGCCGCGGCGATCGTGCTTCCCAATGGGCCCGAGCTGGCGAGCGCCTTCCTCAGCACCGCCGTGGCGGGGATCAGCGCGCCGCTCAATCCGGCGTACCGGCGGGAAGAATTCGCCTTCTATCTCGACGATCTGGCGGCGCGGGTGCTGCTCATCGCCGAGGGACTCGACTCCCCGGCACGAGAGGTGGCGCGGGAGCGTGGCATACGGATCGTGGAGTTGGGACTCCCACCCGATGCGCCGGCCGGCATCTTCACGCTGGATGGCCAGAGGCCGACCGTCACGACGGCCATAACGCCGCTCGCCGGGGGCACTGCGCTGGTGCTTCACACGTCCGGCACCACGTCCCGGCCGAAGATGGTGCCGCTGACCCACGCCAACCTGATCGCGTCCGCCGCAGCGGTGGCGGAGACGCTGCGGCTCTCGCCCGCCGACCGCTGCCTGAACGTCATGCCGCTGTTTCATATTCACGGCCTGGTCGCGGCGGTCCTCGGATCCCTGACCGGGCGGGGCTCCGTGGTGTGCACTCCCGGATTCCTGGCGCCCCGCTTCTTCCGGTGGGTCGCGGAGTACACGCCGACCTGGTACACCGCGGTCCCCACGATGCACCAGGCGCTTCTCGCCCGGGCCGCGGAGCCGGCCAACCAGGAAATCCTCCGGACCCACCGGCTCCGCTTTGCGCGGTCCAGCTCGGCCGCGATGCCCCGCGGCGTGCTCGAGGAGCTGGAAAGGGTTCTCGGGGTCCCGGTCGTCGAGGCGTACGGGATGACGGAGGCCGCGCACCAGATGGCGAGCAACCCACTCCCGCCAGGCATCCGGAAACCGGGTACGGTGGGCCGCGCCGCCGGGGCCGAGATCGCCATCATGGACGCCGGGGGCCGGAGGCTGGGGCAGGGCGAGACCGGCGAAGTCGTGGTTCGGGGGCCGGGAGTGACCGCGGGCTATCGCAACAATCCCGGGGCTGACGCGAGCGCGTTTTCGGCGGGCTGGCTCCGCACCGGAGACGAGGGGGTTCTCGACGCCGACGGCTATCTCACGCTCTCGGGCCGGCTCAAGGAGCAGATCAACCGCGGCGGAGAGAAGATCTCGCCGCTCGAGGTCGACCAGATCCTGACAGAGCATCCCGGTGTGGCGCAGGCAGTGTCTTTCAGCGTGCTCCATCCGGTGTTGGGAGAGGACATCGCCGCGGCGGTAGTCCTCCGGCCCGGCACCGGGGTGACCGAACGGGAGCTGCGCGACTACGTGGCGACCCGGCTGGCCTATTTCAAGACGCCGCGGCGCATCGTGTTCGTCGACGCGATTCCCACCGGGCCCACGGGCAAGCTGCAGCGAATCGGGCTGGCGGAGCGACTCGGCGTCATCGCCGACGTGCCGGTGGACGACCTGGACCGCACTCCGCCCGCGGGCCCGGTGCAGGAGATCGTCGCTGCGGCGTGGGCGGAGGTCATGGGGACACCGGCACCGGGCATTCGCCGCAACTTCTTTGCGCTGGGAGGTGATTCCATCCTGGCAACCCAGCTGGTCGGGAGAATTCGCGGTCTTCTGGCGGTGGACGTTCCTCTGCTCGCGTTCTTCGACGCGCCGTCGGTCGAAGGGTTGGCCGCGGCGGTCCTTGTCCTCATGGAGGCCGAAGCCTCGGTCATCGCACCGGGCGAGGCGGGACACCGGCAATGACCATCCCCGGAGAGCTCTCGGCAGCCGCGCGGGCGCTCCTGTCCCAACGGGCCGGGCTTCGCAAGCGGTCGGGCCCGACCCCGCGAGCCCACGCGACCCCGGCCCGGCTCTCGACTCCGCAGCTGGGACACTGGCTGGTCGGAGAGGTGCACGCCGCAAGCGGCGCCCCGGAGGGGATGCCGAAGACCCTGCGTCTACAGGGCAGGCTGAACCGGGACGCGCTCCGCCGCGCCCTGACGGAGTTGACGCGCCGCCACGACGTGCTGCGAAGCGTGATCACGGTTCACGACGGGGAGCCAATCCAGACGGTCACCCCCGCCCGCCTCGTCGAGCTCCGCGAAGTGGATTTGCGGAGTCACCCGGCGGCCGAAGGGCGCGCCGCCGCGATGGCGGTACTGGATGAAGCCGCCCGCCTCCCCTTCGATCTTGGCTCCGACCTTCTGATTCGCCCCCTGCTGGTTCAGGTCGGGGACCAGGAGTTCGAGCTCCAGGTCACCTTCCATCACGTGGTGTTCGACGGCTGGTCGAACGGAATATTCCTCCGGGAGATCGGCGCACTCTACTCCGCGTTCGCCGCCGGCCGACCGTCCCCGCTCCCGGAGCTCCCGCTCCAGTACGCCGACTTTGCCGAATGGGAGCGCGCCCGTGAGGGATCGGCGGAGTTCGAAGCGGATCGGATGTTCTGGAAGGAACGGCTGGCAGGAAGCACCACGATTCTCGATCTGCCCACCGATCGTCCCCGGCAGCGATCGCGGGGCCTCGCGGTGGCCTCGGCACGACGCGTCATGTCCCGAGCACTGGTGGGGCGGCTCTCCTCGCTCGCGCTCGAGGAAGGAACCACGCTCTTTGCCGTCGCGTTCGCGGCCTTTCAGGTACTGGTCGGCCGCCGCGCCGGCCGGCACGATTTTGTGCTGGGCGCGGTATCGGCCAATCGCACCCAGCCCGAGACCGAGAACCTGATCGGAAGCTTCATGACCGTGCTCCCGCTCCGGGCCAGACTCGCCGGCGCCCCCACCTTCCGCGCCCATCTGCGTTGCACCGCTCAGGCGCTGGCCGAAGGGATCGAGCACCAGGCCTTTCCGTTCACCCGGCTGCTCTCGGAGCTGCGGCACGGGGAGGCGACCGGGATCGAAACGCTATACCAGGTGATTTTCAACTACCGGAGCATGCCGGTGAGTCTGCCGCTGATGGCCGGGATCGAGGTGAGCGACTTTCGCGCGCCGCATCTCCGCACCACCGTCGATCTGCACCTCAATGCGACGCCGCGAGACGGTGAACTCCTGCTGCAGCTCGACTACGACCCCGACCTGTTCCGGCCCGCCACGGCCGAGCGATGGTTGGACGGATACCGGGCCATGCTGGAGAGCGTCGCGGCCCGACCCGACGCGGGCATCGCCGACCTTGCCGTGATGCCGGAATCGGAGCGGCTCCTGCTGGCCTCAGAATGGAGCGGGGCCGGGACGCCCTCCCCCACCACGGACCTGGTGATCGCGAGGCTCGAGAAGCTCGCGGCGAGTCACCCGGATTTCACCGCCGTGGACGATGGCGGGGTTTCGGTAAGCTACCGCGAGCTGCTTGCCCGGATGGAACGGCTCGCGGCGCACCTGCACGGAGCCGGTGCCGCCCGGGGAGATCTCATCGGCGTCGCGTCAAAGCGATCGGCCGACACGGTCGCGGCGGCGCTGGCGATTCTCTCGATCGGCGCGGTGTACGTCCCGCTCGATCCCGCGACGCCGCGCCGCCGGCTCGACGCCATGCTGGAGACCGCCGGCGTGAAGCTGATTCTGACCGATCGCGGCGCCGCCGGGCTCCTCTCGAAGCGTGCGGAGCCCACGCTCTGCATTGCGGACTTGCTCGCGTCGGATCCGGAAGCCCTCTCCGTCCCCCGCTTCGGGATCGGCGCCGACGACCCAGCCTACGTGATCTTCACGTCCGGTTCGACCGGCGTACCCAAGGGTGTGGTCATCCCCCACGGCGCCCTGGCGCGATATACCGCGTCGTCCGCTGCACTCCAGGACGTACGCGCCGGTGACCGCATGCTGCACTTTGCCACGCTCATCTTCGACACCTCCATCAAGGAGATCTTCGTCCCGCTCGGCATCGGTGGCACCATCGTCGTGCCTCCGGAGTCCATGGTCGACACACCGGCCATCTTTGCCGAGCAGTGCCGGATACTGCGTCTGACCCATATGTCTCTGCCGACGGCCTTCTGGAACGAAGTCATCACGGCGGAGTGGCCCGGTGGGATGGATCTCGGCGCGATGCGGGTGGTCGCGGTTGGAGGCGAAGCAATGACACCCGATTCAGTGCGCCGATTTTTCGCGGTCGCGCGGCCGGGTATGCGACTTGTCAACGGCTACGGACCCACCGAGACGACGGTCGCCGCCACCCTGGCGGAGCTCACTCCCGGCGAGGAGTTTCCTGGCGAAGTCCCCATCGGCCGGCCCTACCCCGGGGTCACTGTCCGCGTGCTCGACGAGCACCGGCAGCGGGTGCCGATCGGGGCCCCAGGAGAGCTGTGGATCGGGGGCGGGAACGTGGGGCTCGGCTACCTCGGGGCGCCCGAGCTCACGGCGGCGCGGTTCGTGAGTGATCCCACCGCGCTGGTGCCGGGACAGCGGCTCTACCGCACCGGCGACCGGGTCCGCTGGCGAGACGATGGTCAGCTCGGCTACCTGGGCCGGGCGGATCTGCAGCTGAAGTTACGGGGGTACCGGATCGAGCCCGCGGATGTCGAGCAGGCGCTGCGCAGGGTGGAGGGAGTGCGCCAGGCCGTGGTGATCCTCCACCCCACGACTCGTGATCGCCTGGTCGCCTTCGTCATACCGGAAGGTGATCTCACCCTCGATCCCGAGGCGATACGGGACGCCGCCGCTCTCGAGCTGCCGCACTACATGATACCCGCCGAGATCGTGCAGCTCACCCACCTGCCGCTCGGTCCGACCGGCAAGCTGGACCGGGGGGCGTTGGCCGCCTTGGCGCCGGTCGCCGCTGCGCCCACCGGCGGTGTGCTCTCGACCCCCACCGAGCGCGCCGTGGGTCGGATCTGGGAGGACGTGCTCGGCGTGACCGGGGTCGGGCGCGACGATGGCTTTCTCGAGCTGGGGGGCCATTCGCTCCTCGCGATGCGGGTGGCCCACCGGCTGCGAGTCGAGCTCGGCGTCGGCGCCTCGATCAGGACACTGTTGACTCACCCCACCGTCGCCAGCCTGGCCCGCGAGCTGGATCGGGCGGCGGCGGAGCGGCCTCCCGCGGCCATCACGCGGGTGCCTCGAGTCGCCCGTTCCCAGCCTCCGGCCTGAGGCCGGTGCCCACGCCGCCCTGGAACAACCGATCGGCGCACGGCGCGCCGGCGGGCGACGAGATCCACGTTTGGCGCTTCCCGCTGGACGGGCGCGACGAGGACCCGGCGAGTCTCCATCGGCGGCTCTCCGACGAAGAGCGCGATCGGGCTGCTCGCTTCCACTTTGACATCGACCGCGCCCGCTTCATCGTGGCGCACTCCGCCCTCCGAACGCTGCTGGCGCGGTATTTC
>JANNGX010000144.1:0-7617 GCA_031404115.1 Gemmatimonadales bacterium
GCAGCATGTCGTCAAGGGTCGAGCGAATGGCCCCCGCCCCGGCGAGGACATCGATGTGCCACGCGGCGTTGGGCTCCCCCCATCTGATCGTGGCCGCTGGCCAGATTCCTCCGCATGGTCTCGGACTCGACGACGCCGGATTCCATCATGCCAAGCGGTTCCAGAATGCGCGTCCTCAGCAGATCGCCGTAGGACATTCCGGCCCGGGTCGCCAGAGCGAAACCGAGGAGCCCGGCGCCGAGGTTGGAATACTCGTAGGTACTCCCCGGGGCACGGCGAAGCTGGTGGGTCGCGAGAAAAGCCGTCAGCCTCGCGGCGTCGTAGTCGGCATAGGGGTCGGTGGGATCTTTGGGGTCCAGGTTATCGGGGAGCCGGGGCAGCCCGGAGGTATGGGTGGTGAGGTGCCGCAGCGTAATCACCGCGCCGTCCTTGTCCGGTACCCGGGTGCCGGGAGGGAGGTGGGTCGCCACGGCGTCGTCGAGCGCGACCTCTCCACGCAGGATCATGTCGGCCAGGAGCACACCGGTAAACGCCTTGCTGATAGACCCGATTTCAAACACCGTCGAGGCGGTGATCGGACCGGCGCGGTCGGCGCGCGCCCTGCCCTGGGTGACGCGGAGCGCATCCGAGCCGGCCAGCCGTCCCACTGCGAGGCCGGGAATTCGCCCATCGGCAAGCCGGAGTGCTACCGCTCCGCGCACCGAATCGGCCGACGGCATGGCGGGAGGTGCGGACTGGGCGGCAAGCGGCTCTGCCAGGACCGCCACAAGGGCGAGCCAGTTGATCAGGGACATGGAGGAGTCCGGGTGGGTGGAGTCTATCAATATAGACAGTTGGAGGGCGAGAACTCCGCCTGCTCGAAGCCGACAAAAATGGTGCACTCCCGCAACGATTCCGTGACCCGACGGCACCGCCGCGAGTCTGTCCCATCCCCCAGGGGCATTCCTCCTCGCACGGTGCAGAGTCCCGGCGACTCAAGCCATCTATTTGCCGTGCAACCGCTTAGATGGACCGCATAGAATGGTTTCCTCCGTACGAGCCAGCCGTGTGCCGGAATCGCACGAAGCTTGCCCATCCTATTGAGCCAGGGGCGGGGCACTCGCTTCCCGGTATCTCCATATCCAGGTCCATACACGACGATTTTTCGACACTCTACTGAAATTCTGCAGCCCGTTTGGTGGAATCACATTTGCCGATCGGGCCGGCGGTCCGACGTCTGGTAGAACACTCGGAAACCCCATGAGGAGGTGCTGGATGAGGAAACAGTTCGCTGCCCCAAAGCTGGTGGAGGAATCGACGCTGGCCAGGCTGACGCTGCAGGGTCAGACCTGTTCCGGCAAGGTCTGTATCGAGTAGTCGGAGGGCAGGACACTCGGGTAACCCATGCAGAGGAGCAAGGTTATGAAGAAGCCGTTCGCTGCGCCGAAGTTGGTAGTGGAGTCCAGCCTGGCCCGTTTGACCCTGCAGGTTCAGGTCTGTTCCGGCCGGGCTTGCGACGTCTAGGCTAGTCGCCTGACGGTGGACTGGACGTTCCTCCGGAACCCCCGCACCCCTACTGGTCGCGGGGGTTCCCTTTTGCCCCTTCCCCGCAAACACTCCATGACATGACCTCTATCCCAGGCATTACCTGCAATGACCCGGGCCTCGAAGCCGCGGTCACGGCGTGGCTCACCGAGTCCCGGATGCCCCTCCCGGCAGGACTCTTGCTTCAGGTCGAGGTGGTGGACCGGGTGACCGAGCTCGAGGATCCCCGGGAGGTCTTCCTTCAGGGCGACGTGGCGATTCAGGCAGGGGAGCCCCTGGGCTGGGTGCACATCACCTGGCGGGTAGCGCCGGCCCGGGCCAGGATCGAGGAGCATCGTCCCGAGGCGACAGTCCAGATCTCCCGGCAGGCACTGGGAGAGCTCGACTACCTGCTCCGAAGCTTTCTCCTGGTGTCCCTGATCTTCCTGTGGAAGCGGGACGGTCGCTACCACGTCCACGCTGGAACCGCGATCGATTCGGCGGGACGCGGCTGGATGCTGATCGGTAATTCCTGTTCGGGAAAGTCGACCACCACCGCGCTGCTCGCGTCCCGCGGGTGGCAGGTCAGCACCGATGATATCGCCTTCCTCGAGGCCCGCGGCGACCGGGTGTCGGTCCTGGGATTCCGGAGCCCCATTGCGCTGCGGACCGGCGGCTTCCAGCTTCTCGGCAAGGCCGGAGGAATTCCGCTGGAATCGCGGGGCAAGACCGGATTCTGGCCCGAGGAACTGGGCTCCACCTGGGTCCAGCGAGTGGAGCCGGAGATCATCGTCTTCACGTCCGTGGGCGGTGACCGGACGGCCATAGCGCCGGCCTCGCCCGCGGAGGTCATGCGGGAGCTGCTGCAGTGGTCGCTCTGGGTCATGTTCGAGCCGACCGCGGCGCAGGAACATCTCGATCTCCTGGCCCGCCTGGGACGCCAGGCTCGTTGCTATCATGCCAGGCTGGCGCCCGACCTCTTTGCCGCGCCTCACGCCCTCGAGGACTTTCTTCCATGAGCGAGCCCCGTTTCCTCCGCCACTCCGACATCCGTCTCACGTCACTCGAGGGCGAGGGAGTGGTACTCCACCTCAAGGAGCGCCGCTATTTCAGCGTCAACGAGACCGGCCTGGTGCTGCTCGAGGCGCTGAAGCAGCCCCGCACCTTCACTGAGCTGGTTGCCGAGCTGCTTCGGGAGTACGAGGTCACCGAGGGTACTGCCGCGACGACCACGAGGGAGTTTCTCGATCACTGCCTCGCCACAGCGGTGGTCGAGACGATCGAATGAGCCGACGGCTCACTCCGCGCTGGCGGCTTCGCGCGACCCTTGCCGCGCTGGTGCTGCCACCCCTGGTGCACCTCGCGTCCATGGAGCGGATCACCAGGTGGATCGGCCGCTCCCGCAGGGCCTCGCCTCCCGATGACAGGGTGGACGATGCCTCCCTGGCGGAATGGGTAGATCGCCTGTTGCGCCGGCTTCCCCCGCCCTGGAAGCGGACCTGTCTCAAGCGCGCGATCGTGCTTCACTACCTGCTGCATCGCGCCGGACGGTCGGCCGAGCTTCGTATCGGGGTGCGCCGCGACGAGCAGAGCGCCCTGGCCGCGCACGCATGGCTGGTGCAGAACGATCAGCCCTACCTGGAGAGGGGCTCCGACCATATCGGTTCCTACCAGGTCCTGGTGGCCTTCCCTTCCTCCGGCGAGCGCGATACCTGAGCAGCGCGCTGATCGGGGCCCTTGTCGACACGCTCCGGCTGGGCTCCCAGCCTCCGGGTGACCTGGCCGACCGCTGGCGTGCCGTGGACCTGCGAGGGCTCACCGAGCTGGTGGGGTACGAGGGCGCCTCGATCTGGCTCTATCGCCGGCTGCGCGCCAGCAGCACGCTCGGTGCGCTTCCCGTGGAGCTGGGAGAGCGCCTCCGGGAGCAGGCCGTCGAGGCCGCCGCGCTCCGCCTGCGGGTGGAAGAGGTCGTCGCCGAGGTCGCCGGGCTCTTCGCGTCCCGCGCGATCCCGGTGATCCTCATCAAGGGAGCCGCCCGCGGAGCGCTGGCCCACCGCTATCCCTGGCTGGACGCCCGGGCGACCCGGGATGTCGATCTCCTCCTCCCCGAAGACCGGATCCAGGGCGCCTACCAGCTCCTGCTGGATAGCGGCTACGCGCCGACCCGCGCGCACGTCGGCCCTCCGAGGATCCATCACCACCTTCCCGCTGTGTGGAACGAACGCCAGGTGGCGGTGGAGCTGCATCAGAGCACCTCGATGCGGGTGCCCCCGGCGGTCGCATGGAGCCGTGCCAATGATCGCGCCGAGGAGGTCGAGTGGGCCGGGCAACGGGTGCGGGTGCCCGACGCCACCGAGATGGCGTGGAGCGCGATTGCCCATGGCACGGCGGACGCAGCCCGGGGGTTCCGACTGGACCGGTTTCTCGAAGTGGCAGCACTGGTGGCAGATGGCGCACCGGTTGATTGGACGGTGGTGAGCGACCGGAGCCGAAGCACCGAGGCCGTCGGCCCAGGAATACCGCCGGGAGATGCAAATGCGGTCGTCCTTGGGTGGCTCGCGGCCGCCCTGGCGCTGGGTTCTCGCGCCGACCCGCCTGCGACGCTCGGCAGGCCGGCGTTCAACCTGCGCGGCCTCCTCGAATGGCGGCTCGCTATCCTCCGTACGCGGAGCCGGCTGGGCCGCGGGTTCGCGGAGCGTCTGCTCCAGGAAGGGCCGAGGGCCCTCATCGGTCTCCCAGTGCAGAGCTCGCCCGCCGAGGCATCGTGGTCCAATCGGGTCAGACGCCGGGTCGCCGGGCATGCCAGCCGGATGATGTTTCGCGCCTGGCGCGCCACCCGGAGAGGCCCCGAGCCCGGGTGTTCGTGGCAAAGACGTTGAGGGTGATCGCCGAGTATCCCGCGGTGCGAGCCCATTCCTCCAGGGCGGCGAGCAAGGTGCTGGCAACGCCCCGGCCTTGTGCCGCTTCCAGCACGGCAACCACCTCGACATGGGCACAGGCCGCGCGGGTGAAGTAATCAATCTTGGAAGCGGCAAAGGCGTACCCCAGCGGCTCACCCGAAGCATCCTCCGCCACCAGGATCGCGATCCCACCGGCGTTCTGATGCAGCGCCGCGAGGAGGATCCGGTGATCCGCCTGCACGATTTCCTCGTGGCTCCGCCACGGCGGCACCGGAAAATCGGCCAGGCGCTCGGTCAAGGCGAGGAGAAAGGGCTCGTCGCCCGGAGTTGCGGGTCGGGTCGTGATCATTCCCAATTCTAACTCCCGTCCCGAATCCGCCAACGTCCCGGGGGCTGGGAGCGTACTCTAGCATTCCCAACCCCACAAATGAGGCCGCATGTGTCCCCCAGTCGCCGCGACTTCCTGCGCACCACCGCCGCCGAGAGGCTAAGAGGCTAAGGTGCTAGGAGGTTGTCGCCATGCGCTTCAGGGCGGCGGCCAGCCGGTCCGCATCGGCGGGGGTATTGTAGAGCGCGGGCGTAACCCGCACGCAATCACCGCGGGAAATGCCGGTGCGCCAGACGGTAAAAAGCTTGTCCCGGTCGAAGAGCTCGGCCACCACGGCCTGGTTCTCCTGCTTGCCCGTCCGTCCGTGCAGCCGGAACGAGGTGATGGCGGCGACGAGGTCTCTATCGTCGGGCGTGAGGAGGTCGATGCCGGCGATTCCTCGCACCGCCTGAACCCATTGGTCCCGCAGGTATCGCACCCGGGCCGCCTTGTACGCCGGCCCGACCGCTGCATGAAAATCGAGCGCCGCCGGGACGGTCAGGAAGCTCGCAAAATTCGCGGTGCCGGTATGGATCCGGCTCTGGATGCTTTCCGCCGGCGCGTTCTCGTCGGCATACATCCGGTCCACGTCCTTGAGCCGCCCCTCCTTGATGTACATCACCCCCACGCCGACCGGCGCGCCAAGCCACTTGTGCATGTTGCAACCGACGAAGTCGGCCCCCAGATCCGCCAGCTTCAACTCGACCTGGCCGAAGGAGTGGGCCGCGTCCACCACGACGTCCGCCCCCCGCGCCCGGGCCATCCCGGCGATCTCCCGCACCGGTATGATGAGACCGGTCTTGTTGTTGAGGTGGGTCAGGAGGAGCAGCCGCACCCGCGGATTGGCGTCGAGTGCTTCGGCGTAGGCCGCGAGCACGTTTTGGCGCGTGGCGGGTTCCGGCATCACGAGCCGGACCACCGTGGCGCCGCGCCGTTCGGCCAGCCAGTTCATCGCAAACTGCATCCCGTTGTAGTCGAGGTCCCCGTACATCACGACGTCGCCCGGCCGCACCAGGTTGTACTGGGCGATCAGGCACTGCAACGCCTCGGTCGCACCGCGGGCAAAGGCGATCTCGCCCGGCGCCGCGCCGAGAAACGCGGCCACCCGGGTACGCGCCGCCTCGAGGTCCGCGTCATAGCCGCGCCGGGCGTAGTACGAACTCTCCAGGTTGACCCGATCCACGTGCCGGTGGTAGGCCGCGAGAACCGGTGCCGCCATCATGCCGAAATAGCCGGCTTCGAGATTGGTGTATTTCGGGGAGACCCGGTAGTTGGCAGCGACGCGGCGCCAATAGGCCTCGTCACGCGCGACCACGTCTGGAGAGCCAGTCGGCCGATTGAGCGGCCGAGGCTGCTGCACCTCATCCGGGCCCGCGGTGCCGGCCCCGGTTCGCGGGAGCGCGAGTCCGGCCACTCCGACCGATCCGAGAAAGCTTCGTCGCGAGAGCATGGGCGGCAATCTTCCAGGAGTCAGGGTGAGGTAATGGTGAACCGGACCAGCACGCCCTCCACGAATTCGGCGGTGATGCGGCGGTCCCTGGTACGGTAGGAGGACGCACTGACCGACAGGGTCCCCTCCATCCGCTGCGAGACGGACTCGGGGCGACCCAGCATGGCGTCGACCTGGTCGACGGTGAGCCCCTTCCTGAGCTCGCCGTCGCTCCGCGGCATGTCGGCGGCACCCCCCCGCATCGGTGAGAAGTCCGCGTAGTCCTGGAGCGCCTGCACGACGCTCTCCGGCGTGAGCGCATAGGGAGGGACGCTCCGCTCGTACCAGATGTTGAAGCGTGATCCCCCCTCCAGTCTCCGCTGCCGGATGTTCGCGTCCTGAATGGCCGTGGCCTGGGCCGCCTCGGCGCGGTTGCGGGCGTCTTCGCGGGCCCGCGAATTCCGCAACCGGCCGAGTTCTTCCTTGAGCTGCTTCTTGAGCACCGGATCGGTGGTGGCCGGCACCACCTTCTCGAGAGTCCGCTCCCGCTCGGTTTTCGACGCCGACGGCACCGACACACTGGGACTGGTATCGTCCCCGAACGTGCCGTACCCCCCGCCGCCCAGCTGAAACTCGATGTGATCGCCCTTGAGCTTGATCTTGGTGATCAGCACTTCTTCACCACGGCGAATCGCCGTGCCGAATCGCTTGAGGCGCCCGGCGTGCCTGGGGAAGTCGACCGGTTGAACGGCACCGGGATGGACGTCCACTCCCTCGGACGATCCCGGCATCTCGAGTTTCACCCGCACGCTCTTGCCCTCGAAAAAAGAGCGGAGCTGGTCCTCGGACTGGGCCAGGGCGGGGGCGGCGGCGAAGGCCAGAAACAGGAGAGCGAAGGTCGAGCGCATCGGGAATCCCGGTAAGGGTTCACGCCAAACTTACCATCGGTACGAGCGGGGCATCCGACTATGTTTGTCGGTTTTTCTTCGGGTATTGGGCCGGCGTCGTTTCCAAGGAAGTACTCGCGTCGGGAGGTGAGCGCCGCGGTCAGAGGCGATAAATCGTCACCCCAGAGTCCTGGAATAGCTGGCGCTGGCTCCCCGTCGGCAGCCGATGGGTCCGGGCGTGCTCGACCGCGAGGATGCGGGAAAAGCGCCGGTCTCGCCAGGTCTCGAGTACCCGATCGAGCACCCGGGATTCGTAGGGAGGATCGGCAAAGGCGATGTCATACGCGTTCGGCGGGAGCGCCGCCGCAAAGGGGATCGCATCCCGCTTGAAGATCCGGGTGCGTTTTAGAAGGCGCAGCGCGGCCACGTTGGCGCGGAGGGCGTGCAGGCTGGCGGGCCGGAACTCCACGAAGTCGGCCTGACGGGCACCCCGCGACAGTGCCTCGAGCCCAAGGGCCCCGGTGCCGGCGA
>JANNGX010000145.1:0-1587 GCA_031404115.1 Gemmatimonadales bacterium
CCGCCGCTCGGACCGGCTGGTCGTGGATCCGCGGAACGATGGCCTCCGCCTCCCGGGCCTCAAAGCCTTCGGCGGCCATCAATTGGGCGAGCAGCGCGAGTCGCTCGTCGGCGGGGTCGGGCAAGTGCATCGGTTCGCTCACTTTGGGTTCGCGGGGGTGGCGTCGGCGGCGCGCGTGCGGCGGAGAGCGCGCCGCTCCGCCTCCGGCATCACGTCGATGCTGCGAAGGAGCTGAACGATGCGCTCCACTTGACCCGGCTTCGGCTCGTGGCGCACCAGCGCCTCCGCGAAGGTGGCGACCGTCGGTGCCTCGAAGAATGCGCGGAGCGGCACCTTCACCTGGAACAACCGGGATGCCCGTCCCACCACCTGCGTGGCCAGCAGAGAGTGGCCCCCGAGGTCGAAGAAGCTGGCAGTAACCCCCACGCGCTGGCGGCCGAGCACCTCGGCGAAGATGCCGGCGACCGCCTCCTCCAGCGGTGTGTGCGGGGCCACATAGTCCTCCACCGCGTCCGCTTCCGCCGGACGGGGCAGCGCTTTCCGGTCCAGCTTGCCGTTGGAAGTCAGCGGAAACCGGGGGAGTTCGACGAACGCGGCGGGAACCATGTAGTCCGGCAAAGTCCCTTTCAGGTGCGTCCGGAGTGTGGAGAGGTCCGGTTGGACCCCGGTCCTTGGAATGAAGTAGGCCACCAGCCGGCGGTCCGCAGGGGAATCCTCCCGGACAATCACGGCTGCACTCGCGATGTCCGGGTGCGCGGTAAGGGCCGTCTCGATCTCGCCGAGCTCGATCCGGAAGCCGCGGACCTTCACCTGGAAATCAAGCCGGCCCAGGTACTCGAGGTCTCGCCCTGGGAGCCATCGTACCTGGTCACCGGTGCGGTACAGACGCTCTCCCGGCCGAAACGGATGCGCCACGAATCTCTCATCCGTGAGTTCCTGCCGGTTCAGATAGCCCCGCGCGACTCCCGCACCGCCGACATACAGCTCCCCAGGTACCCCGATCGGCACCGGCTGGCGAAGCGCGTCGAGCACATACACCTGCAGATCGACGATTGGCACCCCGATCACGCTGCCCCCGGTCAAGTCGTGCTTCGATATTGGCCGGTAGGTGACGTGCACCGTGGTTTCGGTGATCCCGTACATATTGACCAGGCGGGGCTCCGTGTCTCCGCGGCGCGCGTACCACGGCGCCAGAGCGGCGGGATCGAGCGCCTCCCCCCCGAAGATCACCCAACGAAGAGCCAGCCCTGGAGTGCCGAGGGCCTCATCGGCCGCCATCAACTGATGAAATGCGGACGGGGTCTGATTGAGAACGGTTACGCCGCTCTGGACCAGCAGGTCCAGGAAGGCCTCCGGCGACCGGCTTGCCAGGAACGGAACCACGACTAGGCGCCCACCGTACAGCAGCGCCCCCCATAATTCCCATACAGAAAAATCAAAGGCATAGGAATGGAAAAGCGTCCACACATCGCCCGGACCGAAGCCGAACCATTGCTCCGTGGCGGTGAAGAGCCGCGATACGTTGGCGTGGGTGACGAGCACGCCTTTCGGATTCCCGGTAGACCCTGAGGTGTAGATCACGTAGGC
>JANNGX010000146.1:0-2056 GCA_031404115.1 Gemmatimonadales bacterium
GATAGCTGCCGACCACCTGGATCATGACGCCGCCACGGAGCGCCCGGCTGAGACCGATGTCGCCCTTCAAGGTCTTGGGGGCGTGGTAGGTCTTGCCACCGGTAAAGAACGTGAGGCTGGCTCCCCGACTGGGGGCCAGGATCGCATCCGGCACCGCCGGCCACGAAGTGAACTGACCCTGCCCGCGCTTCACCGTGACGTCCCCATCATGGAGCATCGCCTCGGCGAAGATGGCAGGATCCAGCCCGCTGGCGTACAGGCCGGCGCTTCCCTGCACCACCCATTCTCCACGGCTTTCAACGTCCCACACGAAGCCGACCCGCGGCTGAATTCCCCGGCGGTCCTTCGGCAGCGAGTCGTTGCTGATGCCGGTGGCGGTGAGCCAGCCCTGGTTCAACCCGATTTTGTTCTTCGGCAGCGACTGGGTCTGGTAGCGGACGCCGAACAGGAGCGACAGCTCCGGCGAGACGCTGAAGGCATCCTCGAGGTAGATGCCGAATTCGGGCGCAGCGAACTTGGCCTCGGCGCTGGCCGCGACCGACTGGTAGAACGTCCCGCGCGCGGCGCCGAAACGGTCGAGATCCCCGAAGAGGAACACGCCGGCCGCGCCGTAGCGATAGTTCTGACGATAGTTGACGTAGTCCAGCGAGAACCCGGCCTTGAGTGCGTGGCGGCCGGCGACGTACTGGACGCCATCGCTGAGGGTCAGCAACTGGGTGTCGAACAGCCCCGGCAAGGCGGCGTTGCCCGCCAACCCGATTCCTTCGGCTACCAGCGACGTGGCGGGCAGTGCCGACGAGGTCCAGTCCCGGCGCGCCGAGGAGAATCCCACCCGCAACTCGTTGGAGAGCTGGACGCCGGTCGAGGTGAGCGACACCGCGGCCGAGATGTCGCGGCCCTTGAGCGCCGTGCCTGCGCCATTGGCCAGCGGGGTTCCGAGGGCGGGATTGGTTTCCTTCCAGGAGGTATAGCCGGCGCGGACCAGCACCGCGCTGGCTTCGGAGAGCTGCCAGTCGAGCCGGCCGAACCCGCTTCCACCCTTCCAGGTCCGGACCACCGGAGATATTCCGCTGCCCAGCTGCGTGTGGAACGAGTCGGTCGCGATCAGCGGCAACGTTTCGCGGAGCGAGACTGGCTGCCCGCGGTAGCGAGAGGTGTCGGACTCCCAGGGAAATGCCGACGCGGTCTGGAGCGACTGGTAGTCGGCGTGGAAGAAAAAGTGGGCCGTGTCGGGCACCAGCGCGCCGCTCAGCGTCGCCCCGACCTGGAACGAGCTGGCCGCGCTGTCCGCAGGGTTCAGATCCTTGTTCCCGCCCAGCTTGGCCGAGCTCCAGGTTGCAAAGGGCGCGATCTGAACCTTGTTGGTACCCCTCCTGGTCTGGAGGCCCAGCACCGAGCCGGCAACGCCGCGCCACTCCGCATCGGGAGCGCTGCCGAAGATCTGGCCCTGCTCCACCGCATCGCGCTGGAACAGGGGCGCCGAGGCGGCTTCTCCGGGAACGCCCGGATGCCGCAGCAATTGTTCGGGAATTCCGTCCACGAAGAGCCGGCTCCACGATCCCGGTAACCCGCCCGCCATCTCGGCGAAGCCGGACCGTCCGTCTCTGGGCTGGGCAACTTCGGAGACTGCGCGGGACAGGTCGGTCGCATCGCGGCGGTAATCGAAGGTACGGAGCTCCCGGTCCGAGACGATCCGGCCCAGCGCACCGGAGCTGGTGGCGGGCTGGGCGATCTCGGTCACCGACGTGATCGGGGGAGGCCGCTTCTCGAGGGTGAAGGACACGGTGGTGCTGCGACCGGAGGCCACCACGATGCCCAGGCGCCGCACCGGCTGATAGCCGACGACCTCGACCAGAATTCGATAGGTTCCCGGCAGCATCATGCGGACGCTGAAGGTTCCGTCGTCCCGGGTTTCGAGGTTGCGCACCGTCGACCCGGTACCGCTCTCAATGGTCACCGAGGCGCCCGAGAGCGGCTCACCATTGGTGTCCAGCACGGTGCCGCGCAGGGCCCCGGCGGTGGTACTCTGGGCCACGACTGATGGGCTTCGTGATAC
>JANNGX010000147.1:0-16711 GCA_031404115.1 Gemmatimonadales bacterium
GCGACGTTATTGCCCGCCGCGAATTCGATGTCGGTCCAGTTGCGTCCCTGGGTGATGGTGCCACCCGACACATTGGGCCAGTTGGTGGTAAATCCGGTGATGTTGACGCTGGAGAGCTTCACGTCCTCGTAACTGACCGGCCCGCCGGCCCCCTCGCGGTAGCCCACATCCTTGATCGAGGGCAGCCCGCGAAGCAGCTGGGCTTCCTCGGGGGTAAGCCAGGGATTGCGGCGCCACGGCGACATCTCGTCCGAACCGTCGGAGATATTGAGCCCGCCCTGGAAGAACCGGAAGACGAAGAACGTCTTGGGGCCCAGCGTCTCGAGTTGCTTGGCCACCGCGCGATTGATGCCGGTGATGGCCGAGGCCATGGTGATCACCACCATCACGCCGATCGCGACTCCCAGGATCGTGAGCGAGGCTCGCACCTTGTTGGCGCGGACCGAATCCAGCGCCATCCCCATTCCTTCGAACAGCCGGGCGATCGAGCTGCCGCGAGCGTTTGTCATTCGGCCCGGAGGGCGGTGATGGGGTCCAGCCGGGCGGCCCGGGTGGCGGGGTAAATGCCGAAGAACAGACCCACGCTCACGCCGAGGAGCACGCCGACGGCGACCGACCAGGGCGCCACGGCGGCCGGGAGGGGGGTCAGGGCCCGGACCAGGAATGCGAGGCCGATGCCCGCGGCGATGCCCACGCCGGCTCCTACGGTGGAAATGGTGGCCGACTCGACCACAAACTGCGCCAGGATGTCCCGCCGCTTGGCACCCAGCGCTTTGCGAATCCCGATTTCAACGGTTCGCTCCGCCACCGCCATGAGCATGATGTTCATGATGACGATGCCGCCCACAACGAGCGAGATGATCACGAGGCCGGGCAGGGCAACCATGAGAATGTTGGAGATCTTCTTCCATCCCTCGAGGGCGCCCTCGGCGGTCTGCATGGCAAAATTGTCTTCCTGCTGCGGCTTGAGGCGCCGCTGGATTCGCATCATCTCCTGCACCTCGCCCAGCGCGGCCTGCATTCCGGGAATGTTTTCGGCCTTGATGTGCAGCTCGTCCATGAAGCCCGCGCTGCAGGCGGCCCGGTGCACCGGCGCGTCGAACGGCACCACGACGAACTTGTCCATGGAAATGCCGAAGATCGTGCCCTGCTTGGCGATGCGCCCGACCACCCGGTAGGGCAGTCCCTGGATGCTGACCGATTTGCCGAGCGGGTCGGCGCCCTTGAACAGTTTCTCGGCGACCTCCCAGCCGATCACCACGACCGCTGTGCCCGCGCGCGCCTCCTGGGGGGTGAAGGTGCGACCCGCCTCGAGGTCGTAGTTCTTGATCTTGAAGATGGGCGCGTCCGCGGTCCAGACGTCGATGCCCTTGGCGGTCTTGCCGTCCCAGATGAGCGACATCCGCTCGCTGCAATACCGCGAGAAGATCGCCGGGGTCTTCATGTGCGCTTCGATGTAGCTGGCCTCGGCGTAGTTGATCCGGGGCCGCCTCAGCCAGGCCCGCCACTGGTCTTCGGTGACGTTGCCCGAGCTGAAATTCGGCATCCGGCGGAGCTGAAAGGTATTGAGCCCCACCAGCCGGTTGGCGAACTGATCCTCCATGTACACGTTCATGCCCTGCACGATCGAGACGACCGCGATCAGGAAGGTCACGCCGATCAGCACTCCCAGCAGCGAAAAGAAACTCTTCAGCTTCTGGGTGCGGATGGTATTGAGCGCGATCTTGACCGCGTCCTGGATCATCATATCAGGCTGCCGCGTTCCGCTGGCTGGTGGTATCGCTGGCGACGCGGCCGTCCCGAAGCACGATGACCCTCGCGGCATGGGCGGCGATGTCGGGCTCGTGGGTGACCATGATGACGGTCTGCCCCTGGGCATGCAGGGTCTCGAACACCCGCATGATCTCCTCGCTGGTGGTGCTGTCGAGGTTTCCGGTCGGCTCGTCGGCCAGGAGGATGGCCGGGTCGTTTACCAGGGCGCGCGCGATCGCCACCCGCTGGCGCTGCCCGCCGGAGAGCTCGTTGGGGCGGTGGCCCATCCGGTCGCCCAGCCCGACGCGGGTGAGCGCGGCCCGGGAACGCTCCCGCCGCTCCCGGGCGGACACGCCGGCGTACACCAGCGGCAGTTCGACGTTCTGCAGCGCCGAGGCGCGGGGGAGCAGATTGAAGGTCTGAAAGACGAAACCGATTTCCCGGTTTCGCACCCGCGCCAGCGCGTCGTCCGGCATGCGGGAGACTTCCTGCCCGTTGAGCCAGTACTCGCCGGTGCTGGGGGTGTCCAGGCAGCCGATCAGGTTCATCAGGGTCGACTTGCCGGAACCCGACGGGCCCATGATCGCGACGTACTCGTTGCGGCGAATGTCCAGCGACACGCCCCGGAGCGCGTTGACCGTTTCCGCGCCCATCTCGTAGCTACGGGTCAGGTCGCGGATCTGAATGACGAGATCGCTCATGGCGTCTTCTTGGCGGGCTCGCCCGTTTTCAGGTCACGCAGCGGCTTCACCTTGGTGCTGTCCTTCATGTCCCGCACGGCCTGGTACGGGCCGGCCACGACGCTGTCGCCGGTCTTGAGCCCGTCGATGACCTCGAAAAATTCGTCCCCGGCGATCCCGACCTTGACGGGGCGGAACGACGCCACCCCGTTCTTGACGATAAAGACGCCCTCGCGCTCCTTAGGCTTCTTGTCGGTGCCCTGGGCGCCGACGGAAGTACCCGGGCCCGACTTGACCTCGTTGGCCACGTCTTCGTGCTGGCGCACGGTGAGCGCGATGATGGGAATCGCCATCGACTGCTTCCGGGTGTCGGTCACGATCCGCGCCGTGGACGACAGGTCGGGCCGAATCCCGGCGGGTGGATGGTCGAGCGTGATCTCCACGTCGAAATCCACCGCGCGGTCAGTGGCCCCGCCGCTGGAGCCGCCGGTCTGGGACAGCTTGGCGCTGTTGCTGATCTTGGTGACCCGCCCCACGAACGACGTGTCCGGGAAGGCGTCGATGGTGACCGACACCGAATCGCCCAGATGGAGTCGAACCACGTCGGTCTCGTCCACCTGAACCCGGGCCAGCACCACCGACAGGTCGGCGATGGTCAGGAGCAGCCCGGTCTCGCGGGAGAAGGTGCCCGGCACGGCCACTTCGCCCTCCTCTACCGCCAGACGCACCACGCGGCCGTCGATCGGAGCCGTCAGGCGGGTCTTCGACAGGTTGGACCGCGCCTCCGACAGCGCCGCGCGGGCCTGGTCCACCCCAGCCTGCGACGCCTTCAAGTTTGCCTCGGACACGTCATGGGCCTGCACCGCCTGCTCCACCGTCTCCCGCGCGATCAGCTCGGCGTTCGCCTTCTGGATCCCCAGCGACCGGTCCGCCTGGCGCTTGGCCTGGTCGCGGTTGACCCGCGCCTGCGACAGCGACGCCTCCATCTGGGCGACCTGTCCCTCGAGCCGGCTCACCACCGACAGGTATTGCGCCGGGTCGATCTGGATCAGGAACTGCCCCTTTTTCACCAGGTCGCCTTCCTTCACCCCGATCGAGGTAATGCGCCCCGTGATGTCGGCGCTGACATCCACTTTGGTTTCCGCCTCGATCTTGCCGCTCGCCGTGACGGCCGCGACCAGATCGCGGTTGCCCACTGCCTCGAGCCGGACCTCGGTGGCACGACCGCCCTTCTTGGCGGCCGTCAGGGCGAAGAGGCCGCCGCCAACCACGACGACGATCGCGAGCCCCAGAGTCCATTTGGCACGACGTGACATGATCGATCCTCTGTTAGCGCAGTGGGCGGCCGACCGCGAACTCGAGTTGCGCGATGGCCTTGTGGTATTCGTAGATGGCGTTCACGTAGTCGCCTTCGGCGCGCGCCAGGTTGTTCGTCGCGTCGGAGACTTCCAGCGATGAGCCGGCGCCGAGCCGGTAGCGGTCCTGGGCCAGCCGCATCTGCTCCCGGGCCGACTGGCGGTTTTGCTCCTGCACCTGAATCGTCTGCCAGGCACTCTGAACGCCCAAATAGCGGCCGGAAACATTGGTGGCCACCAGGAGCTGCTGGGCCCGTACGCTTTCCGAAAGGTCGTCTTCCTGGGCCCGGGCCTGCGCCACCTGCAGGTTCCGCGTGAAGCCGTCGAAGATCGGCAGCGAAATCTGGATGCTGGCCCGGAACGGCTGCTTGGTGAAGCTGAAGGGGAAAACATTGTTTCCCTTGACGACCTGGTTCTGGAACGTCGGGTCGAGGGCCAGGCCGGTCGCGTCCAGCCTGGAGAACGCGTTGCAATCGCTGATGATGCCGCCGTTCGGGAAGCCGGGAAGCCCGCCGGCCGGAAGGCCGCCGATGATGGCGTTCTGAAAGCGGCAGTTCTCCGCGGTGCTGATGGCGCTGCCAAGCCGCTGGTTCAGGAGCAGGTTCGAGTTGGTGAACTCCTGGGTGAAGCCCTGGAGCGCCGCGTTCACGCTGATGGTCGGCAGGTAGCGCGACTTGGCGGAACGGGTCGTCCAGCTCGCGGCGTTCTCCCGTGCCCGGAACGCCTTGATCGTCGGATTTTCTTCGCGCGCCATTCCCAGGAGCTGCTTCTCGTCGAGCTGAACATGAGTCACCGGAAAGGTGTCCGACAGCGCCACCAGCTCGGGCTCGGCCGGGATGGGAATTCCCATGCGCCGGAAGAGCTCGAGCTTGGCCTCGTTCTCGGTCTGCTGTGCCTTGAGCAGCGCCACGTCGGCCTGGCCCTTGGTCACTTCGGCCTGCCGAACGTCCAGCATGGTGTTCTGTCCAACCGTATAGCGGGCGCGAGCCAACCGGAGAAAATCGCTGTTGCGCTGCACGCTCTGCCGGTTGACCTCGGTCGTGGCCACCGCCTGCAGCGCGCTCAAATACTGAAACGCGATGTCGTTGCGGAGCTGCTCGCCCGCGTTGGTGATGTCGGCATCGACTGCCTTGCGGCTGGCCCGCTGCTGGCGGGTGGCGGCGAGTTCCTGACCCGAGAGCTGCCAGTTGAAGTTCAGCGAATACCCCGACGAGAGCGAGGGTGACGACTGGTTGAAGGTGGCGCCACCGAATGTGGAGGAGCCGGAGCCGGTGTAACTCATACTGCTCGACACGTCGAAGGTCGGGAGCAGATTCGCGTAGGCGTTCCGTACGCCCCACCCGGCCGGGCTGGCGTCGTTGAGGGATTGCCGGTAGGCCGGGCTGTTCCGGCGGGCCTCCTCCATCGCTTGCGCGAGGGTAAGGCTGACGGTGGCGGGACGGCGCGCCGGCGTGGGCGGGACCGAAGGCTGCTGCGCGGCCACACTGGCCGGCAGCACGAGGCAGAGACCGATAAAGGCACGGGCCCAGCGTGTCATGGCGATTCTTCCTTGTCGAACGTCGAGAGGAACTCCGCTAATGACGTTTCACCGCCGCAAAAGGTTTCAGCTTGCGACGAGCACTATCTAAGATAGTGGGATAGCTAGAGTTACGAAAACTAGGTGCTCGAGAGCCATTGAGTAAGTGTGCCGAGGATGGCTGTGTAAAAGCGGGCGCCCTTTTCTGCGGACGCGAGGAGGGTCGGCGGTGTGACAGAGAGGTCGACCAGCTCCGGTGCCAGGTAGAGCATCAGCGACGTATCCACCTCGCCTCCGTGCCAGGGCCCGAAGCGCGACTCGAGCAGAGGCGGCAGGCTTTCCAGCGCGAGAATATCGGCCACGCGAACCCGTCCCACTGTACGAATGGTCGAGAGCGCCTCGAGGTGCTGGTCGGCGGCGTGGGCGGTCAGGATCAGCGTATCGCGCACGCCTCCCACCTCTTCCCACAGCGCGATAAGTTCGTTGATCGCGCGGTGGAGCGTCTTGCGCGACAGGGCCGCCGTGCCCGGGACGGGATCATCCTTCGTCGCGTGGACGCCATATTCGATGGCGGGGGCGCGGGGAATCCCGGTCGAGGCCGACAGATCGTCGGCGAGGCGCTCGAGAATGACTGTATCGCATCCCAACGGGAGATGGGGCCCTCTGGCCTCGACCGTCCCGGCGGGCACCAGGAGCCGCGAGGTGGACTTGAGAATTTTCGCGGCCTGGGCCGGCGTCATCTCCTTCAAGCGCAGCGGTAGCGCCATTTGACCGCTCTCTTTCCCTGGTGGGTACTGAGTCTCGGGGGCCTGGCAGTGACCGCCGGCGAATGGCTTCGGGCGCCCTCGCGCGCGGGGGCCGTCGTGGCGATCGTGCTGGCGCTGGTCACCCTTGCGCTCAAGCGCCGAGGGTATTTCGTGGTATCCCTCGCGCTGCTGGCCGTCGCCGTTGCCGTCGGGGAACTACGCCTCGAGCGGCTGGCGCGGCACTGGCCGGAGGAGCGTGAGGCACGCATCCAGGCCGCGTCGGGCCGGCTGGCCAGCGAGCTGCGCGACGCGCGCCTCCTGGCGGACACGCTCGCCCGCCGCGCGCTCGAGGTTGCCCGATCACCCCGCGAGGCTGGGTTCCAGGCCGTTGCGGGACTGGTTCGAGGGGTGCCCCTCGAAGCTGGCCTCGCGGTGTTCGAGCCCACCGGCGACCCCTCGGCATGGAGCGGGCGCTTCAGGCTCCTCCCCACCGCCGCCGGGGATTCGATCGATGTCCGGCTGACTTCATACTACGCGGTGCTCGAGGTGCGGCGCCATGATGCCGCCGGCCGCACGGCCGTCGGCGCGGTGCTGCTTGCCGCCCATTCCGCCGTTCCGGACCAGGAGCGAAGCCTTGCCGCGCGTTTCCAGGAGCGCACCGAGGTCGGACTCCGCGTGCTTCCTGCCGACGAGGCGCCAAACAGCTCGGACGTCTTCGACTACGAGCTCCCGGTGAACGGCGGGACGCGGGTGCTGTTCAGCGCGCAGCTGGTACCGCCGGAGCAGGCCCGCGCCGTCGCGCGCGCCCAGCGCGCTGCGGGAAAGCGGGTGGCCTGGGCGCTCGTGCTCACCCTCCTGCTGGCGCTCTGGCTCGTGCCCGCCGGAATCTTTCGAGTCGGGCTGGCGCTCTTGCCCATCCTCGTGGCGCTCCGTTCGCCCCTCGGCGTCCACCTTGGTATCCCGCAACCGTTCGATGCCTCGTACTTCAGCAGTGACCTGCTGGGACCGGTCTCCCGATCGGCGGGGCCGCTCGCGCTTGTGGGTGTCGTGCTGCTTCTGCTCGGGGCGCTGGTCTGGGAGCGGGGGCGCGGGCGGCGCTGGGCGGGCGTGGTGGCCGCGGTGGCGCTGCTGGTAGGGGCCCCCTACCTGCTGGCCGAGCTCGGACGCGGGATCATACCGCCCGCCACGGGTGTATCGATGGGGCTCTGGCTCGTCTGGCACCTGACCCTGTTCCTCTTCTCGGCCGGAGTCGTGACCCTCGCGGCTGCTCTGCTCCGGGCTCCCGAGGGTCCCCACACGGGATGGTGGCCACCGGTCCTCGGGGCGGGGCTCGCGCTGGCCGCCGCGGCGATCGGAGTCCTGGTGTGGAATGCCCGATACGGCTGGCCGGACCTCTATACACTGCTCTGGGTTCCCCCGCTGATTCTGGTTACCCGCCCGGCCAACCGCCGCGCCACGATCCTCGGCATCGCCGTCGTCGCGGGTAGTGCCACCGCCTTGCTCGCCTGGGGAGCCGAGGTGGAGGGCCGGCTGCGCGCAGCCCGCGCGGACATGGCGGCCCTCGGCGACACCGTCGACCCGTCGCCAGAATCGGCGCTGCGGGCGCTGGGGGATACGCTCGCGGCCGAGCCGGTCCCCGGCTCCGCCCCGGAGCTCTACGCACGCTGGCGGTCGTCGGAGCTGAGCCGGGAGGGCCGTCCGGTCGCGCTCGGAGTCTGGCGCCCCGACGGGACGCCGCTCATCGAACTTCCCCTCGACCAGCTCGACCTGCCGGCCGAGCTGACCGCGACGCTGGTGCGAAGTCTGTCGCCGGTCGAGCAGGTGAACGTGGCCCCGCTGCGCCGCGAACCCGCCATGCACTACATGCTGCTCGTCCGGCGGGATGGGAAGGTCATCACGGTTGCCCTGGGGCCGAGGTCGGCGCTGGTGCCTCCCTCCCGGCTCGGACGCCTGCTCACCCCGCCTGCCCACGGCACGCCGCTCTACCGCCTCACGCTCGCGCCGGCACCGTCGAGCCGCGCTCCCGAACCGGGCCTCGCGCTCTGGTCGCGGGATGGATGGCAGGCGATCGGTCAACGCACAGTGCTGATCGGCGGTATCGCACGAGACGTGTTCGGAACCGTCGAGCTCGGGACACCGGGCCGGCTGGCGGTACGTGGCACGCTGGTCGTGGCACTCGACGTCGCGGTCCTCGCCGGGCTCTGGTGGCTCGCGGCCGTGCTCGGCGGCCTGGGCACACTGCGGCCCCGATGGATTCCCCGGCTTCGGTCGTACGAAGCGCGTCTGGGCGCGGCGCTCGCAGTGTTCTTCCTCGCGCCCACCCTCGGGTTTGCCGCCTGGGGGCTGGGTCGGTTGCGCACCGAGATCCGTGAGAGCCAGGACCGGATGATCGATCAGTCCCTGCGGGACGTGATCTCGCCTGGCACGTCTCTCCCCGCCGACACGGCCGCCCTGTCGCGCGAACTCCACCGGCTGGGGGAGCGCCTCGATGCCACCTTTCTGCTCTACCGCAACGGGCAGCAACTCGCCGGCTCCACGGGGGGGCTGCTCGAGGCACTCGGCCTGGTGAGTCCTCTGATGGATCCCGAGGCGTTCTACCGCGGGGCCTTTCATGGGGAAGCGTCGGCGGCCGGTCCCTCTCGAGTGGTGGAGAGCCGGATCGGGTACCGTGCCGTCCGGCTATCCGATCTCAGTGCCGGCGCGCTCGCGATGTCGTTGGTGGCGGCCGATCCCGTGCTGTTCGACCGCCAGCGCGATCTCGCGCTGCTGCTCATCCTCGCGACGCTGGCCGGTGTCGCGGCATCCCTGCTGGCGGCCCGAGTGGCCGCGCGGGTCCTGGCACGGCCGGTGGCCGACCTGCGGCACGCCGCGCTGGCGTTCGGGCGGGGGGAACCGGCCTCGATGCCGGAGATGCGGCCGCCGTTGGAGTTCGCTCCGGTATTCGCCGCCTTCGAGAAAATGACCGAGGACGTCCGGCGGGCGCGCGATGCGCAGGAGCGGGTAGCCCGGATCGTGGCCTGGGGTCAGATGGCCAACCAGGTGGCGCATGAAATAAAGAATCCGCTGACCCCGATGCGGCTCGGTGTGCAGCATCTCCGGCGGGTCTATCATGACGGCCGGACGCCGATCGGACCAGTCCTGGAGGACACCACTCAGCGGATTCTCTCCGAGATCGACCGGCTTGATCGAATCGCGCGCTCGTTCAGCCGGTTCGGCGCGCCAGCCTCGGACCGGGGGCCGCTCGAAGAGGTTTCCCTCCCGCGGATCTCCCGCGAGGTCGCCGACCTCTATCGGATCGGTGACGAAGGCGCCGAGATCACCGTGGACGCCGAGCAGGGCGGCGTTGCACAGGGTCGCGCCGACGAAGTGAAGGAGACGCTGATCAATTTGCTCGAGAATGCCCGGAATGCTCGCGCCACCCGCATTCGGGTCAGGATTATCGGGACCACCGTGGAGGTGGAGGATGACGGCTGCGGGATTCCGCCGGGCCTGCTCCCGATGATTTTCGAGCCTCGATGGTCCACCTCCACCAGCGGGTCGGGGTTGGGCCTTCCCATCGTCAAACGCCTGGTGGAGGGATGGGGTGGACGGGTGGAGGTGGAGAGCGCCGTAGGACGGGGGACGATGGTCCGCTTGATCATGTTGCCGGGCGGGGGGGTGGCCCGGGACCTGCCTGATGGAGTGGCAGGGGTTCAGCCAAGGCGGAATGATGAACGTCGACCCGATTCCTAAAAATTTGATCGCCGTCCACGACCTGTTGACGGAAGCGCTTGCTACCGCGAACGATAGCGAGCGCAACCTGGGTTACGGCGTGGCCCTCTTTCCGCGCTCGGGACGGTTTGACGCACCGGTTTTCGGTGTGGTCACCCGTGGCGGCGAGTCCACAACCCTGACTTACCGGATGCTGCAAAACTTGCGCGAGCACCCGGTGTATGTCTCGGGGCGTGTGACGGCGTGGGTTCGGGATGGAATGGCCTTCGGTCCGCCGCGGACACCGCCGCCCGCGCTGCTCGATCAGCCGGTGCTCCACGTGTCGCTTACGTGCTCGATTGGCATGACCCCCGACGATCACGATCGCACGATGCCACTCGAGACCACCATCTTTTCCGGTGATCTGCGCGCGCCGATCGTCCTCCTGATGGAATGCCGCCCCGAAGGCTGGCCTCGATAACAGGAGTCAGCGCCGCGTTGCCGCTTTCATCTCCCGCACGAACGCCGGGATATCGCCACCCTCTGCCGCCAGCCGAACCACCGCCGATCCGCTGATCGCGCCCGCCGCGCCCATGGCGAGCGCCGTTTTCACATGCTCGGGTGTGGCGATGCCGAACCCCAGCACCGGCGGTGGAGCCCCCAGGGCCTTGAGCCTTCCGATCAGGCCGGACTGGCCCTGATGCAGACGGTGGTCGGTGCCGGTCACGCCCTGGCGTGACGTGACGTAGGTATACGCCTCGCCCGCGGCCGCGATGGCCGCGAGGCGGGCATTATCGGCGTTGGGCGGCGCGATGAATACCGGGGCGATGCCCGCGGCCCGGGCCGCTGTCGCCACCGGCGCCGATTCAAGCACCGGCAGATCCGCGACCAGCACCGAATCGACCCCGGCGCCAGCAGCCTCACGGTAGAACTCGGCGGCATCCCGATGACAGACCAGGTTGGCGTAGACCAGCAGCCCGATCGGGAGGTCGGCGAACTCGCTCCGCACGGCGCGGACGATGCCCCAACAATCGGCGCGGCGAACCCCGGCGGCGAGCGCCCGGCTCGCCGCGGCCTGGATCACCGGACCGTCCGCCACCGGATCGGAGAAGGGGAGCCCGAGCTCGAGTGCGTCGGCGCCGGATTGCGCCAGCGTGCGCACCAGCGTGCAACTCCGGGCGGGATCGGGATCGCCCAGCATGGCGAAGGGAATGAACGCGCCTTCGCCGGCCGCCCGGAGACGCTCGAACATCGCCGCGTAGCGGCCGCCGCGAAGCGTGGCACTCATGCCGCACCTCCGGATGGGCCGAGGGCGCGGATTACGGTTTCCAGGTCCTTGTCTCCCCGGCCGGACAAATTCACCAGTATGCTCCTCGGCCCGTCGGACCGGGCCGCCTCCCGTAGCGCCACCGAGAGCGCATGCGACGACTCGAGCGCCGGGATGATTCCCTCCGCCCGCGCCAACGCGCCGAATGCCGAGAGCGCTTCGGCATCGGTACAGGTGGTATACGACGCGCGGCCGCTCTCCTGGAGCCAGGCGTGCTCGGGACCCACACCGGGGTAGTCGAGTCCGGCCGAGATCGAATGGCTGTCCCCGATCTGGCCTTCCTCGTCCTGCAGCGTCACGCTGAAGGCGCCATGGAGGATGCCGGGGCGGCCGGCGCTGAGGGTCGCGCAGTGGCGGCCGGTCTCGATGCCCTCGCCGGCGGCCTCTACGCCCAGCAGCCGCACCGCGGGATCGTCGATGAAGGCGGTGAAGATGCCCATGGCGTTCGAACCGCCACCCACCGAGGCGATTACGACGTCGGGCAGCTCGCCGGTGGCACGGAGGATCTGTTCGCGGGCCTCATCGCCGATGATCCGCTGAAAATCGCGCACCATGGTGGGGAAGGGATGCGGCCCCGCGACGGTGCCCAGGAGGTAATGGGTGTCTTCGTAGCTCGCAGACCAGTCCCGGAGCGCCTCGTTGATCGCATCCTTGAGCGTTTGCGAACCGGTGGTGACCGGTACCACCTCCGCCCCCATGAGGCGCATGCGGAACACGTTCTGCTTCTGCCGCTCCATGTCGACCGCGCCCATGTACACGCGGGTCGTGAGGCCGAGCACCGCGCCGGTGAGCGCGGTGGCGACGCCGTGCTGCCCCGCGCCGGTTTCGGCGATGAGGCGGCGCTTGCCCATCTTTCGGGCCAGGAGCCCCTGGCCCAGCGCCTGGTTGGTCTTGTGCGCCCCGCCGTGCAGGAGGTCTTCCCGCTTGAGATAGAGCGCTGACCCGCCCACCGCCGGCAAATTTCGGCAACGGTAGAGTGGCGTCGGCCGGCCGGCGTAGTGGGTGAGTAGGTCGTTGAGCTCGTGCTGGAATGCGGGATCTTCCCGGGAATCGAGGAATGCCGCCTCGAGTTGCTCCAGGGCCGGCATCAGTATCTCGGGGACGTAGGTCCCGCCGAAGCGGCCGAATCGGCCGGGAAGTCTCATCGGGTGGCATCTCCTCGGCCCGGCAGGCGGCGGCGGGCGGAAAAAAAGTCGCGCAGTCGCACGGGATCCTTGTGCCCCGGGGCGGACTCTACCCCCGAGCTCAGATCGAGGGCCCAGGGTTCGAACAACGTGGCACGCCCCACATTTGCGGCGTCGAGGCCGCCCGCCAGTACAACCGTGCGACGCTCCGGGTAACCAGTGAGGAGCGACCAGTCGAACCGGGTGCCGGAGCCGCCCAATTGTCCGGCCGCCCAGCCGTCCAGCAGCACCCGGTCCGCACCGGTTTCCGCGCAGGTGGGAATGCGTTCGCGAACCCGGACCGCCTTCCACACGTCACAGTCCTCCGGAACCAGGGCTCGCACCCGCCGCACCTCGCCCGCGGCTTCGTTCCCGTGGAGTTGCACGGCGCCGAGTCCGAGATCCCGCGCCAGGTCCGCGATCTCCTCCGGCCGATGGTCCGCGAACACACCGACCCATTCCAGCGCCGCACCGCCGCGGACCCGCTGGGCTGCTCCGGCGCCGACCAGTCGGGGCGAACCGGGCGCGAACACCAGCCCGCCATGCGTCGCGCCGGCGTTCGCGGCGGCGGCCGCGTCTTCCGGCCGGGTCAGCCCGCAGATCTTGGTGCGGCCGTAGACCAGCCGCCGCACGGCGCGGTCCAGGTCCGGCTCGCGCATCAGGGCGCTGCCCACCAGGAACGCATCGGCGCTGGACCGTCCGGCCGCAACGTCCTCCCGATTGGCGAAGCCCGACTCCGCCACCACCAGCCGGTCGGGCGGGATCAAGGGCGCGAGTCGGGGCGTCGTGGCCATGTCGATCGCCAGGGTACGGAGATTTCGATTGTTGATGCCCACGATCCGGGCTCCCAGCGCCACGGCGCGCCGCGCCTCGATTTCATCGTGCACCTCCGTGAGGACGGCCATGCCCAACTGCGATGCCAGCGCGGAGCATGCCCTCCAGGTGGCGTCGTCCACCGCGGCCAGGATCAGCAAGATCGCGTCGGCACCGTGGACCCTCGCCTCGGCCACCTGGAACGGCTCGAGGATGAAATCCTTGCAGAGCAGGGGTTGCGAGAGCCGTTCGCGAACCTCGGCGAGGCGGTCGAGCGAACCGCCGAAGAACCGCGCATCGGTGAGCACCGACACTGCGTCGGCGTGCCGGCCGTAGCTCGACAGCACCGGCGCCAGGTCTGTCCCGGACCGGATCACGCCGCCCGACGGAGAGGCAAATTTGATCTCGAGAATGAAGCCCGGGCGGCCGGACCTGAGCGCGGCCTCGAAGTCCCGGCCGCTGGGAGCCGCGCGACGCAGAAGCGACTCGAGCGAGGCGGCCTGCTTGCGGGCCTCCACCTCGCCGCGTTTGTGGGCGAGGATCGCATCAAGCGCCATTGGAAAGCTCCACCAGGCGGGAGAGCCGACGCGCCGCGCCGCCGCCGGCCAGCGCCTCACGAGCCGCCCCCACAGCCTCGCGGATCGTGGGACGGAGCCCGAGAATCCACGCCAGCGTGCCGGCATTCAGCGCCACCGCGTCGGCGTGGGTCCCCTGGCCTCTGCCCTCAAGCAGCGTGGCGAGCCAATCGGCGTTCTCCTCGGGTCCGGCACCGGTCAGCGCGGCGAGGGGAGCCGTCCGCAATCCGGCGTCCGCCGGGGTAATGGTGATCGGACGGAGCTCGCCATCGCGCAGCAGGACGCCGGTCGTCGGGCCGTGGAGGGCCACCTCGTCGAGCCCGCTGCCGTGCACCACGAGCGCCACCCGGCGCCCCAGGAGCTGTAAGGTGCGCGCGGCCGGCTCGCAGAGCGCGGGGTCGTAGATGCCCATCATCTGCCAGGGGGGGCGGGCGGCGTTGGCGATGGGGCCCACCAGGTTAAACACGGTGCGCACCTTGAGGGCGCGCCGGACCGGCGCGGCGTGGCGGACTCCGGGGTGGTATTGCGGAGCGAAGACGAAGCAAATGCCGGCTTCATCGAGGCATCGGCGTCCGATCTCCGGGGCCGGGTCCAGCTTCACGCCCAGCCGCTCGAGCACATCGGCCGACCCACAGCGCGAGGAGACCGACCGGTTGCCGGTCTTGGCGATGGGAATCCCCAGCTCGGCCGCGACGAAGGCAGCGGCGGTCGAGATGTTCACGGTGCCGGTGCCGTCTCCGCCGGTGCCGCAGCAGTCGGCGTAGGGATAGTCCGGCCGGGGAAACGGAACGGCGGACGCGAGTAGCGCCTCGACCGCCCCGGCCATGATATCCGGGGTCTCGCCGCTCGTCTTGATGGCGGACAGCACCGCAGCCATCTCGATCTCGGAGTATTCCCCGGCGACAAAGCGGGAAAAAGTATTCGCGCTCTCCTCGCGGGTAAGCGAACGCCGGCTCAGGACCTCCAGGACATCACTCGCGTGCATTGCCGGCCCACCGGATCACGTTTTCGATGATCCGGCCTCCGTCGGGAGTCAGGATTGATTCGGGATGGAACTGCACTCCGAATTGCGGGGCGGTCCGGTGTGCCACCGCCATGATAAGCCGTCCGGTATCGGCAATCGGCACGAGGCAGTCAGGAAGGATCGAGGCCGCAAGGGAGTGATAGCGGCCCACCGGAAATGGTGTAGGGACGCCCTCGAACAGCGGGCCACCCGCGTGCCGGACCGGCGAGGTCTTCCCGTGCACGACCTCGCCCGCGGGGCCCACCACCCCGCCGAACGCCTCGACCATCGCCTGGTGGCCGAGGCAGACGCCGAGCACGGGCACCCGTTCGGCGGCCGCGAGCCGCACCAGATCGATGCAGCAGCCGGCATCGCGGGGTGCCCCCGGACCGGGCGAGAGCACCAGGAGGCTTGGACCGACCGCGCGCGCGCGGGTGATGGCGTGCTCTGCCGGCACGGTGTTGCGCCAGACCTCGACCTGCGTGCCACGCCGGGCAAATTCGTCCACCAGGTTCCAGGTAAACGAGTCGAAGTTGTCGATGAAGACGATTCGGAGCGTCTCAGGCATGAAGCGCACCCGGGCCGCCAATCGCGCGAAGCACCGCTTCCGCCTTGCGGCGGGTTTCCACCGCCTCGGAGGCCGGATCGGAATCGAACACGATGCCCGCGCCGGCTCGGACCCGCGCAATACCATCTCGCACCACGGCCGCGCGGATGACGATCGCGGTGTCCATCTCGCCGCCCTGGGTCAGGTAGCCCGCGGCGCCACCGTAGGCGCCTCGCCGCGAGGCCTCGACCTCCCGCAGGATTTCCGCCGCGCGGATCTTGGGCGCGCCCACCAGCGTGCCCATGTTCATCGCGGCGGCGTAGGCATGCAGCGCATCCAGCCCCTCCCCGAGCTCGCCCTGCACCTCGGATACCAGATGCATCACGTGGGCATAGCGGTCCACGGTGAGCAGACGCGTCACCTGGCGCGTGCCGGGCCGGCTCACCCGGGCCACATCGTTCCGGGCCAGGTCCACCAGCATCATGTGCTCGGCCGTTTCCTTCTCGTCGAGCCGAAGCGCCGCTTCGCGCCGGGTGTCGAGCTCGGGGTCGATCGCGCCGGCGGCGGTGCGGCCGCGTGCGGCGGTACCTGCGATCGGACGGATGGTGACCCGCCGCGGAGTACCGGCCACCTTCACCGCCGTTTCGGGCGAGGCGCCGAAGATGATCGAGGCGGCGCCGGCCACGTAGAAGAGATAGGGGCTGGGATTTGCGGTCCGGAGCCTGCCGTACGCCTCCAGCGGATCGGGGCAGGGCAGCATTCCAAGTGTGCCTCCATGCGACCACACTCCCACTACTCCTCTCCGCACTGCTTTCGCCGCTCGGCTTCAATTTGGGCAACCTTCCGTTTGCTTCGACAGCGGTCATTCTTTTGGTGGTGTTTTTCAATATGCGCGAGACTGAGCCGGCTGAACCAGCGACCACTGAAGTTGCACCAGAAAATAAGGAGTAGTGGGGGGCGGGACGAAGACAAGCAACCCTATGCACCGCGGATGTGCTTCACATAGATATACCCTCCGAGAATGAAGCTTACCCAAAAAAGCAACATAAATATCAAAAGTGTAGTTGTGAGCCCCAGAAGGGTAATTAAAAGTCCTGCAATAAGTGGGGAAAGGACGGCGAGCAATTGATCTGAGGTAGCATCCAGACCCATTACTTGACCTCGAATTTCCGAGTCAACATTTTCAGTGAGAAGTACCGCTTGTGCCGGGCCATTTAACACCTCCCCAATAGTGTATATTGCTGCAAAAATCCAAAACAATATAATGCTTTCTGAAAATGCTAGCCCAAGACCCGCTATACCCAAAATTGCTAGTTCAACGAGCGCAATTCGATATGACCCAAATGCATCCACGGCCTTCCCTGCAAATGGCAACAAGACGAAAGCAACCACGCCCATTGTTGCAAAAATACTCCCAATTATTAAGTCGTTTTTTTCAAACTCATAAATCACAATCCGCCAAAAAAAAAAATTTAAGCCCCAAATAATCCCAAAAAACGGATTAAAACAGAGATAAAAAAAAAGTGCTGGTTTTGAAATAAAAT
>JANNGX010000148.1:0-3557 GCA_031404115.1 Gemmatimonadales bacterium
CCCTGATGGCCGAGGGAATCCGGCTCGCCCCGATGCAACCCGCCGCGGCGCTGGTCCGCTTCGAGGCGATCCTCTCCCGCGACTCGCTCGACCTCGCGGCCAACTGGCGCGCGGCCATCGCGCTCTCGGACATCAGTCTCCCGCTCACCCGAAAGCCGGATCGTCCCCGCCGCGACTCGCTGCTGGCGCGCGCGCAGGAGGAGGCCCGCCGAGCGGTGCGACTCGCTCCCAACGACGCCCCAGCGCTCTTTGCGCTGGGGATGGTACTCGGCAATACCGCCCTCACGAAGGGGAACAAGGAACGGGTGCGGATGGCCACCGAGATCCACTCGCTCGCGCTCCGCGCCATCGCGGCCGACTCCACCCATGACGGAGCGCAGCATCTGCTGGGACGGTGGAACTACGAGATCATGAAGCTCTCGGGCCTGGAGCGCTTCGTGGCGAAGCGCATCCTGGGCGGCGGCATATTCAGCCAGGCGAGCTGGGCGGAGGCCCGAAGTCGCCTGGAGGAAGCGGTGGCCCTCGACCCCGACCGGATTTATCACCGGCTCGACCTGGCGCGAATTCTCCAGGCCCGAAAGGAAACCGCGGCGGCCCAGTCGGAGCTCCGGCGGATTGCCGGCTTGCCGAATCGGGTCGCCGCGGATTCTACCTACCGCCGGGAGGCGGTGGAGCTGCTGGCCACGCTCAGCCCACGTGCTTCTTGATTTCCCGCTTGGCCTTCCGGCCCAGCTCGTCGATCTGTTCTTCCGCCAGTTCCTTGGCGTCGTCGAGGTGCCGCTTCACCTTCCGGCGGGTCACCTTGCCGGTCGCCGGGGCAAAGAGCAGCGCCACCGTGGCGCCGACCAGCGCGCCGATGGCCAGACCCGCCGCAAAACTGCCGGCGCCCAGGCCCCTGGGCGCGTCTGCTTCCTCTTCGAAGCCTTCGTCATCATCATCGTCGTGGCGTCGCATCCGGTACTCCTGTGAACGGTGGATCCGCCCCGGAACGTACCCCGCCCCGCTTCGCTTGACCACCTCCCACCGGCAGCCCAAGTTCCACCTCTTATGACAACCACTCCGCCCCTCGGCGCCGTAGAACAGCTTTCCCGCCTGACCTCCCGGGTCGACGCGCTGGAACGGGAGCGGAAGCAGCTGCTGGCCCTGCTGGACCTGCTCCGGGAAATCAGCGGCTCGCTGCACTACGTCGACATCGTCCAGACCGTGGCGCGCCGGCTCGGCAACACGTTCGGGCTCGACCGCTGCTCGGTGTTCCTGGCCGAGCGCGGAGGCGGGGCCGTCCACCTGGTGGCGAGCTACGAAGATCCCGCCATCCGGAACCATGTGGTCGATCTGAGCCGCTACCCCGAGCTTCGCCGCGCGCTGGAAACCGGCGAGGTGGTCATCATCCCCGACGCCACCCGGGACCCGTCCCTGGCCGGCGTCTTTGCGGTGCTCACCAGTCGCCGGGTGCAGTCGATCACCGTGGTGCCGATCAGCTGGAGGGGCGCGGCCATCGGCGCAATTTTTCTCCGTACCTTCAAGGACGGCGCCGAATTGGCAGACCAGGAGGTGGAGTTCTGCCGGGTCGTGGCGGACCTGACCGCCCGTGCCCTCCGGCAGGCGCATCACTTTGAGCGGCTCCGCGCCACCAAGGGCGGCGGCGCGGCGGCGGTGGCCGCCGAGACGGAGCGCGCGGCCATGCTGGGCTTCCTGCGGCGCTTTCTACTGGCCTTCGGCGACCGCGACGGGGCCTGGGACGAGGGACTGCTCGCCCGCTCGAGTTCCTCCGAGCTGGACCGGCTGGTGGGCGTCGCGCTGACGGTGTTGACCAACGAAGCCCAGGGGAAATGACCCGCAAGCCCCCCGCCGCCGCGTCCCAGCGGGCGGAGGAGCTCCGTCGGCGGATCGACCGCGCCAATCACCTCTACTACGTCGCCGATCACCCGGAACTCCCGGACGCCGAGTACGACCGGCTCTTCCGCGAGCTCCAGGCCTTGGAGTCGGAGCATCCCGCGCTGGCCCTGCCCGACAGTCCGACCCAGCGAATCGGCGCCGCGCCGGCCTCGGCCCTCGTCAAGCATCCCCACCGCCGCCCGATGCTCTCCCTCGCCAACGCCTTCGACGGCGCCGAGCTCCAGGCGTGGGAGGAGCGGAACGCGCGGATCAACGATGAGGTGAAGCGCGCGGGTTACACGACCGAGCTCAAGATCGACGGCGCCGCCGTGAGCCTGACCTACCAGAACGGCCACCTGATCGTGGGCGCCACCCGGGGCAACGGCATCATCGGTGAAGACATCACGCCCAACCTCAAGACCGTCACCGACATTCCGTTGCACCTCCCGGCCAGCGACGTCCCCACGCGGGTGGAGATCCGCGGCGAAGTCTACCTGCCGTACAAGAATTTCGCGAAGCTGAACGAAGAGCGCGAAGCGGCGGGCGATCCGCCCTTTGCCAACCCGCGGAATGCCGCCGCCGGGGGACTCCGCCAGCTCGATCCGGCCTCGACCCGGCGCCGGCGGCTCCGGATGTTCGCCTTCAGCATCGAGGTCCTCGAAGGCCGGCTCGACCTCAAGACCCAGCACGACGTGCTGACCCGTCTCGAGGCGTGGGGCTTTCAGGTCGAGCCGCACCACGAGCGGCACGAGAGCCTGGAGGCGGTACAGACTCGGATGGAGCACCTGGAGGCGCTGATCGACACACTGCCGTTCCAGGCCGATGGCGTCGTGGTGAAGGTGAACCGGCGCGACCTGCAGGAAGATCTGGGCGTCGTCAGCGGGCGGGAGCCCCGCTGGGCCATCGCGCGGAAGTTCGCGCCCGAGGTCGGCATCACCCGAGTGCGGGATATCCGGATCAACGTCGGCCGGACCGGTGCGCTCAATCCCTGGGCCGAACTGGAGCCGGTGGAGGTCGGCGGCGTCACCATCTCCAACGCGACGCTGCACAACGGCGAGCTGATCGCGCAGAAGGACATCCGGATCGGCGACTGGGTGGAGGTGGTGCGGGCCGGCGAAGTGATTCCGCAGATCGTGGGACCGCTTCCGGCGCGGCGCGACGGCACCGAACGGATCTTCGAGATGCCGGAGGCCTGCCCCGACTGCGGCACGCCGGTCGAGCGCCCTGCGGACGAGGTGATGACCTACTGTCCCAATGCCGCCTGCCCCGGGCGCATCTTCGAGGGGATCGTGCATTTCGCGTCCCGCGAGGCCATGGACATTCGCGGCCTCGGCCCCGAGCGGGTGCAGCAACTTTTGGCTGCCGGGATGATTCGGGACGTGAGCGACCTGTACCACCTCACCGCCGAGCAGCTGGTGACGCTGGACCGATTCGCGAAGCAATCTGCCGAGCAACTGGTGCAAGCCATTGCAGCTTCCCGGGCAAAGCCCCTGTCGAACCTGTTGTTCGCCATCGGGATACGGCACGTGGGGAAGAACGTGGCCACTCTCCTGGCCCGGCGGTTCGGAACGATGGCGGCCCTCAAGTCCGCTCCCCTGGATGAGAGAAACGCTGTCCCTGGAGTCGGTCCCGCCATCGCCGACGCGGTGCTGCGCCGCCAAGTTCATCGGCACCCTCTGACT
>JANNGX010000149.1:0-15872 GCA_031404115.1 Gemmatimonadales bacterium
CTGGCCGTTGCCTCGATCTTCGTGGCACAGGCGGCCGGCATCGAACTGACGCTGGGAACCCAGCTGCTGATGATGCTGACCCTCATGCTCACCAGCAAAGGCGTCGCGGCCGTTCCCCGCGCCTCGCTGGTGATCCTGTCCGGCACCCTGACCCAATTCGGACTGCCGCTGGAGGGGGTGGCCATCATTCTCGGCGTCGATGCGTTCATGGACATGGCCCGCACGTCCGTGAACCTGCTGGGAAACTGCCTCGCGTGTGCGGTGATGGGCCGGTGGGAGGGCGAGCTGACGCTCGAGAAGGACGTTTAGGGCTTCTTGGGCTTCTTGTCTTTCCTGATGTAGGGCGGCGGGGTCCGGGTCCAGAGCACGACCGCCCCGCAGCTCGCGGACCGGTTCAGCTCCGGCGGCGTCTCCGCCGGCCCGGAATACACCTCCACGCCATCCAGATCGCGTGGAGGCTGTAGCCAGACCACCGATGCATCCACCGGAATCCCGTCCATGTAGTAGGCGGGCTGGCAGTTGCGCGATGATCGCGCGAACACGGCCCGGCACACCGGACCCCGGCAGTCGACCCGCATTCCCGCGACCCCGCGCAGCAGATCCCCCACCGTCCGAGGATCCCGCCGCTCGATTTCGGCGCGATGGAAGTAGCGTCCCCCGCCCTCCCGGCTCCGGCGCAGGAAGTCGGCGGGAAGGTTGGGCGTCTCGGCCACTTCGAGGTCGGGCAGCCGGACGCTCTCGGGATCGGCTTCGAACTCCACCTCGAGGGTCTGGAGCGCCTTCACCTCGATCGGCGAGCTCAGGGTGCCAAAGCCGATGGCGCTGGCCTGAATGACGTACCTCCCGGGGGTCAGGCCGTTAAACGAGAACTCTCCGCGGGGGTTGGTGTTGACGACGAAAGGAGTGCCCACCAGCGTAACCCGGGCGCCCAGTATACCGGACCGGTTGGCCGCGGTAAGGACACTGCCGGTGATCGATCCGAGCCGTTGGGCTTGGAGAGGCGGGCACAGGGCCAGGAGCGCCGCCAGGAGCCCGAGACCGGGGCGGGCCAGGGAACGCTTATGCATTTCCCACCCCCTGAAATCAGCCGGACGCCGACGGCGTCCGAGCGTGTCATAGGAATATGGCCCTAGGGCCATGGCCGTCAAGCGGATTCGGAACCGGTCCCCGAAAGCCCGGCGGCAGCGCCGGAATCTACCAGCCACCGGACCGTTCCTTGCGGGGGCACAATGAGCCGCGCGGGCTCCTCCGCCGACGGGCCGGCCCCCTCGAGCACGCGACGCAGCGCCGGGGACTTTCCTCTCCCGGTCACCAGAAACAGCACCTCCCGTGCAGCCCGGAAGACCACCGGAGTCAGGGTGACCCGCCAAGGCAGCCCCACCGGCCCCGGCACCGGGAGCGCCCAGCGCTCCCGCTCCAGCAGGGCGGTGGAGCCGGGAAAAAGCGACGCGGTGTGGCCATCAGAACCCAGGCCGAGCAGGACCAGGTCGAAACCGCTCCCGGCCCGGGGCGGCCCCTGGGGCGTGCCGAAGCGCGCCCGGAGGGCACGCTCGTAGTCCCGCGCGGCGATGGCCGGTTCCTCTTCGCCGCGGAGGCGATGGATGTTGGCCGCCGGGATCGGCACGCGATCGAGCAGGGCCTCGCGGGTCATGCGATAGTTGCTCGCCGCGTCGTCGCGCGGCACGCATCGCTCGTCACCCCAGAAGACTTCCACCGAAGACCAATCCACTCGATTCCGGTACGACTCCCCCGCGAGACGGCGGTAGAGTCCTTCGGGGGTCGAGCCTCCCGCGAGTGCGACCACGAAACTTCCCCTCCGTCGCACCGCGTGATCGGCAGCCCCGACGAATCGTTCCGCCGCCGCGGTCATGACCGCCTCGGGAGTGGGGAGTACCTCAACCATCGACGGCGTCGCGGAGCAGGACGTCCACGCGCCCGTCAGGGTACCCGATCAGCACTCGCTCCGCCGTGCCGAGGAAGAGGCCGGTGTCCACGACTCCCGGCATTGCGCGCAGGTCGGTGTCGAGGGCGCGAGCCATCTCCCGGTTGCTCAATGGCCGGGCGGGAGCGCAATCCAGAATGAGGTTTCCATTGTCGGTATGAAACGGCCCGCCGCCGTCGGAAGCCGCGCGTACCGTCGGAACCAGCCCGAGTGCGGTAATCCGCCGCAACACGAGACCCCGCGCCAGCGGGATCACCTCCACCGGAATGCGGCCCTTTTCGCCCAGCCGCTTCACTAGTTTTTCGTTCCCCACGACGATCACCTGGCGGCGGGAGGCGGCTGCCACGATGCGCTCGCGGACCAGCGCGCCGCCCCAGCCTTTGACCAGATCGAGATTCGGGGCGACTTCGTCCGCGCCATCGACGGTGAGATCGAGTTCCAGCGCTTCGCCCAGATCGACCAGGGGTATTCCGGCCCCGGTGGCCAGCCGGGCGGAGGCGCTCGACGTCGGGACGCCGGAAACGCGCAGACCTTCCCGCACCCGCGTGCCGAGCAGCGCGATGAAGATGGACATGGCTCGCCCGGTGCCGAGCCCGAGCGTGGCGCCGTCGCCGATCAGCGCGAGTGCGGCCGCCGCCGCTGCCGCGACCCCCCGCTCGGCCGCCGGGCCGCTCACCGTGACCCGGGCGCCGAGCCCAGCGCCTCGGCGATGATGGCCTGCGCTTCCTCCTGGATCCGCCGCAGATGGCCGAGATCCTGAAAGCTCTCTGCGTACAGTTTGTAGACGTCCTCGGTGCCCGAGGGCCGGGCGGCGAACCAGCCGCTCGCCGTGACGACCTTGAGACCGCCGATGGGCGCTCCGTTGCCCGGTGCGCTGGTCAGGAGGCTGGTAATGTGTTCCCCCGCGAGCGTGGAGGCCGGCACCTGTGCCGGAGAGAGCCGCGCCAGAATAGCCTTCTGCTCCCGGGTGGCCGGCGCGTCGATTCGCTCATAGACCGGCTCGCCCAGCTCGCGGGTCAGCTCGCGGTACAGCGCCCCAGGGTCCTTGCCGAGTACGGCGGTCATCTCGGCCGCGAGCAGTCCCATGATGATTCCGTCCTTGTCGGTGGTCCACACCCCGGAATCACGACGCAGGAAGGTGGCGCCGGCACTCTCCTCGCCGCCGAAACCGAGGGAGCCGTCCATGAGTCCGCCGACGAACCACTTGAAGCCGACCGGCACCTCCACCAGCGGTCGGCCGAGGCGTGCCGCCACCCGATCGATCGCGCTGCTGCTCACCACCGTCTTTCCGACGCCCGCGTGCGCCGACCAGCCGGGACGATGGGAAAAGAGATAAGAGATCGCGACGGCGAGGTAGGCGTTCGGGTTCATGAGACCGGTGCTTCCAGCCACCACCCCGTGCCGGTCGTGGTCGGGATCACACCCCCAGGCCACATCGAAACGATCCTGGAGATGGATGAGCCGCTGCATCGCCCAGGGCGAGGAGCAGTCCATCCGGATCTTGCCGTCCCAGTCCACCGTCATGAAGCGGAACGTGGGATCCACCTCCTCGCTCACGATCGTGAGCGGGACGCGATAGCGCTCCGCGATGGCGCCCCAGTAGCGCACCCCGGCACCGCCCATCGGGTCCACGCCCAGCCTGAGGCCGGAGCCGCGCAGCGGCTCCAGATCCACGACGTTCTGAAGGTCCTCCACGTAGGCCCCGAGGTAGTCGTGCCGCCGGGTCGTCGAGGCGGTCAGGGCCCGGGCCAGCGGAATACGCTGCACCTCCGCCAGACCGGCGGCGATGAGCGCGTTGGCGCGGTTCTGAATGGCGCCGGTGATCCGCGTATCCGCCGGTCCGCCGTTGGGCGGATTGTACTTGAAGCCGCCGTCCTCTGGCGGGTTATGCGATGGTGTGATCACGACGCCATCGGCCAGACCGGCGGACCGGCCCCGGTTCCACGTCAGCACCGCGTGGGAGATGGCGGGAGTCGGGGTATAGCCCCCATCCTGGTCCAGCCTGACCTCCACGCCATTGGCCGCGAACACCTCGAGCGCGCTGCCCCACGCCGATTCCGAGAGCGCGTGGGTGTCGATGCCCAGAAACAGCGGACCGTCGATTCCCGCGTCGCGCCGGTGATGACAGATCGCCTGCGAGACGGCCAGGATGTGCGCTTCGGTGAAGGTGCGGTCGAGCGAGGAGCCGCGGTGGCCGGAGGTGCCGAAGGACACCAGCTCGGCGGGCACCGAGGGGTCGGGCCGCGACGTGTAGTACGCGCGCACGAGCCGCGGGATGTTGGCGAGCATCGCCGGCTCGGGAAGTTTTCCCGCCCGCGGGTCCGCTGGCATCGGCGCTACAGGGCCGGCGTGTGCCAGCCGCCCACCGGGGCGGTGAGCGCGTCGGCTTCGGCCGGGCCCCAGGTCCCGGGCTCATACTCGTAGAGCGGCGCCGCGTTTCCCAGGACGGGCTGGACCACCGCCCACGCGGCCTCGACCGCATCCTCCCGGGCAAAGAGCGTGGGGTCGCCCTCCATCGCCTCACCCAGCAGCCGCTCGTACGCGTCCATTTCTCCCTGGGGGTGCCGCACCACCTCGAACTCGGCCGGCTCGGAGATCAACTGGTCTCCCGGATGCTTGACCCGGGCACCGATCGCGATCGTCACTTCGGGGCTCAGCTGGAAGCGGACGTAGTTGGCCTCGCGGGGTGCCAGCTTGACGGAGGGGGGCCGTTTCAGCGTCACCCGCACCTCGGTGGTGGTCGCGGTGAGGCACTTGCCGGCCCGGATAAAGAACGGGACGCCTTCCCAGCGCCACGAATCGATCAGGAGCCGCACCGCCGCGAACGTCTCTACCGTCGAATCGGGCGCCACGTCCGGCTGGGAACGATAGTCCTTGAACTGGCCCCGGACCACGTCGTCCGGGGTGAGCGGGCGAATCATCCGGAACACCTTTACCTGCTCGTCCCGGATGGACTCGGGATACCGGAAATCGGGCGGCTCCATCGCCAGGAAGCCCACCATCTGCAGAATGTGGTTTTCGACGACGTCCCGGATGGCGCCCACTTCCTCGTAGAACTTGCCCCGCCCTTCCACCCCGAACTGCTCGGCCAGGGTAATCTGGACGGTTTCCACCTGGTGACGATTCCAGATGGGCTCCAGGAAGGAATTGGCGAAGCGAAACACCAGCAGGTTCTGGACCGGCTCCTTGCCCAGGAAATGATCGATGCGGAAGATGTCCGCCTCGTTGAACACCCGGTGCAGCGTCTCGTTCAGCGCTCGCGCGGATTCGAGATCGCGGCCGAACGGCTTCTCGACCACGATCCGCGCTCCCCGCGCGCAACCGGAGCGGCCCAGCCCTTCGGCCACCGTGGCGAACATGGCGGGCGGAATGGCGAGATAGTGCAGCGGGTGCTCCGCGGCGCCGAGCGCGGCTCGCAGCCGGTCGTAGGTCGCGGCCTCGGAGTAGTCGCCGCCCACAAACTGGAGCCGTGCCTCGAGGCACGCCAGCGCGGCGGGATCGACGCCGCCGTGCGTTTCGACGCTCTCCCGGGCCCGGGCCACGAGCTGGGGAAGGGTCCAGCCGGGCCGCGCCACCCCGATGACCGGAAGGTCCAGGTGTCCCCGCCTGGCCATGGCGTGAAGCGCCGGGAAAATCTTCTTGTAGGCGAGATCCCCGGTGACGCCGAAGAGCACCAGCGCGTCGGAACGCGGCGGCGTCACGAACCGGCGCCCTTCTCGATGTGCCCGCCGAATTCGAAGCGCATGGCGGAGAGCACCCGGTTCTGAAAATCGGCCTCGCCGCGGGAGCTGAACCGCTCGAACAGCGCCGCGGCCAGCACGTGCGCCGGCACCGCTTCGTCGATGGCCGCGTCGAGGGTCCACCGGCCTTCTCCCGAATCGGATACCCGCCCGGCGAAACGCGCCAGCGACGCATCGCCCGCGAGCGCGGCCGCGGTCAGGTCCAGCAGCCAGGATTGAATCACGCTGCCGCGCCGCCACACCTCGGTGATGTCCGCCAGGTCGAAGTCGTACTGGTAGAACTCGGGGTTGCGCAGGGGAGTGGTTTCCGCGTCGGCGGCTCGCGAACTCTTCCCGATACCGGCGTGCTTCAGGATGCTCAGGCCTTCGGCGTACGCCGCCATCAGCCCGTACTCGATGCCGTTGTGGATCATCTTCACGAAATGCCCGGCGCCATGCGGGCCACAGTGCAGATAGCCAAGTTCCGCGGTGCCGCTCCGCTGCTCCCGACCCCGGGTGACCGGCAGGGCGCCGCGACCCGGCGCGAGCGTGCGAAAAATCGGGTCGAGTCGCTGCACCACTTCCAGTTCACCACCGACCATCAGGCAATAGCCGCGCTCCCGGCCCCACACGCCGCCGCTGGTGCCACAGTCCACATAATGAATTCCCGGTGCGGCGAGCCGGCCGGCGCGGAGGATGTCGTCGCGGTAGTAGGAATTGCCGCCGTCGATCACGATGTCCCCCGCCTCGAGCCGGGGCACCAGCTCAGCGAGCGAAGGATCCACCACCGCGGCGGGCACCATGAGCCAGACGGCCCGCGGCCGCGCCAGTTTGGCGACCAGCTCGTCGAGCGAGGCCGCGGCAACGGCACCCTGCTCGGCCACCGCGCGAATCGCGTCCGCGGACACATCGTGTACCACACACTGGTGACCACCATCCATCAACCGCCGCACCATATTGGCGCCCATGCGGCCCAACCCGATCATGCCTATCTGCATGCTTTGCCTCCACCGGCGTATCGGATGAGAGCGCGAGCCGGGGCTGCATTATACTCGCGTCCAACGGGGGCAGGCGGCCTCGGAGGAATGCTGATTGCGGGAGTGGCTGGGAGAGCCAGAGGCGCCGGTCGGAATCGAACCGACGAATGGAGGTTTTGCAGACCTCTGCCTTACCACTTGGCTACGGCGCCGATGGCCATAAAGTGCCACGGCACATAGACATCCGCAAGGGAAAGCTAGTGCTGGGGAACTCGCCGGCTTCCGCTTTCCTGATTAATTCTGACGGCCGCATCCAGGGCGGCGCCGAGCTGGTCCGCGGAGCCTTCCCCCGCCTTGAGTCGCATGAGATCGAGCCGCACCCGCTCGAGCGCGCCGATGAGCCGGGAAAGCTCCTCCTGCGAGCCGGTTTCGCCCCGGAGCTCCTCGACCCGGCAGCAGAGCTCGTCCTGAATGTCGGGGAGTTGTTCGAACCGCTCGCGAAGCGCGATGGGGAGCTCGTGGAAGAGGTGCACCGCGTCCGCCTCGACCATGCGCTCCACCGCCTTGCTGTCCGGCCGGGGCGACGAGGGCGGCGCGTGGAGGCCAATGCCGGCCACCTGGAACACGAACCGCCCGAAGGGACCTGCCAGAATGCGAAGCCAGTCCTCCTTGGTCTGCTTCAAGTCCGGGGAGTATTCCCCGCCGTACACCGCCCTCGACTCCTCGGCCAGGACCCGAACCTCGAGCACGGCGCCGGAGCGCACATCGTCGAAGGTGAGCCCCGACTGCAGCACCCGCCGGGCCGTCCGCATCAGGAAAACGAGGGGCCAGAGCACCGCCGTGGACAGCAGCAGCGCCGCCAGGCCTCGGGACGCTGGATCGGGAGGAATCTCCACCCACCCCTGGAACCAGAGGAGCATCGCCAGCAGCATGAGCCAGCCGAGCGCCAGGCTTCTGCCCTGGCGGAAATAGTGCCGGATCGGCGGAGGCACCTCCCGCTCGGTCAGCCCGGTGGCGGCGAGCGCTTCGGCCAGCTCCTCGCCGGTCGCGAAACGGCGCGCAGGATCCTTCGCGAGGCACCGGTCCACCGCTTTGGTGAGCTGTTCCGGCAGCTCGGGGCGGAGGGTGGCGAGGGACGGCGGCGGCTCGGTCAGATGCTTGGTGACGACCGCGATCGGCGTCGGCGCGTCGAACAAGGGCCGCCCCGTCAGGGAGTAAAACGCGGTTGCGCCCAGCGAGTACAGGTCGCTCCGCCCGTCGAGTGGGCTCCCGCTGGCCTGCTCCGGGCTCAGGTAATGCGGGGTCCCGATGAGCTGTCCCGCCCCGGTGAGCCGGTTGGCGTCCGCGGCGTAGGCCACGCCGAAGTCGGCGATCATGGCCCGCCCGGACGACTGGTCGATGAGGATGTTGTCGGGCTTGACGTCTCGATGGATCACGCCGTTCGAGTGCGCATAGCCCAGCCCCCACGCCACCTCCTGAATCATCCGGGTGGCGGGCGCGGGCGGCAGCGGGCCCGCCCGCTCCACCCGCTGGGCGAGGGTTTGCCCACGCACGTACGCCATCACGAAGAACACGAGGTCGCCGTGCTCTTCGATGGCGAACACCGTGACGATGTTGGGGTGGGAGAGCCGGGCCACCAGGCGGGCTTCCTGAAGGAAACGCTCCCGGATGCCCGACTGCGCCGCGAGGTACGGCGGGAGCAGTTTGATGGCCACCGGGCGGTCCAGGTTCGCGTCGCGGGCCAGGAAGACGATGCCCATCCCGCCCCGCCCCAGCTCGCCCTCCAGCGTGTATCGCCCGGCCACTGCGGTCTGGAGATCGAGAAACTCCCGGGTGTACGCTGGGTCGGCCATTTACCGGAAGCGGCTGGAGAGCTCGAGGGGGGAGATCATTTATTCCGGACCGATCCCGGTTACTTCACGATCCGGATACTGTCCACGAAGTAATCGGTTTCGCCAAAGCATTTCGAGGGTATGCCTCGGTGCTCCTGATAGTACGCGACCACCCGGCGGCCCAGAGCCAGGTTGATCTGGCGGGCCGTCGCTTCCTTCCGGACGGTGAAGGTCCAGATGGTGGGCGCCACGCCCGGTACCGTGGACAGCGCGAGATCGCCTTCCCACGTCTTGCAGAACCACCCCTTCTTCGAAAACTTCTGGATGTACCCGGCGCGTTCACCCTCCGAGTAGGCCCAGTTGAGCACGCTCACCGTATAGAGCACGAAGAGGAGAATGGGCGCGAGGATGAGCCCGGCGAGGATCAGCTTCCAGCGTTTCCACCAGGGCCGGCGGGATGGCGCCACGGCGGCGGGGGCGGGTTCGGGCTCGGCAGCGGCGGTCGGGTCTGTCATGGAGGAGAAGGTACGGGAGCGCGGCTCAGCGATCCAGTCTGCCGCTGCTGGAGAAGGCAAATCCCTGCCCGATGACCAGGAGACAGCGGAATCGGCCATCGTCCTCCCGGTTCCGGCAGGCCACGTCGACCCGTGAAGCCCGCACGTCGGTAGCCCGCGTCGGGCCGAAGCGAAGTCCCGCGCCGACACTCGCTTTGGCGCGTCGCGGCGTGCCTCCGTACCACGCCCCGCCGTAGTCCGCCCATCCCGCCAACCCGATCGCGGTGAGCTTGAGGAAGTCGTTGGTGACCGTGAACCGGTACTCGGCGCTGGCAAAGAAGGCCCGGTCGCCGGTGAAAAAATGTTGCCGGAATCCCCGCGGGCCTCCGCGGGTTCCACCGAGATCGAACTCCGCACCCGGGGCGGGGCGTTCCATCCAGCTGACCGATCCGTGCATGACGGCAAGATGCCGCGGCCCCGGCTGGAAAAAGGCCGTGCCGGCGAGATGCACCGAGCCGGAGTCCAGCCCCGCCGCGGTATAGCGCCCTTCTGCGAGGCCGGTGAGCTGCACGAAAGCGCCGGGGCGGCCGAATCCGGTCTGGAGCGACAGAAACGGGACGAGACCGTCGTCTTTGTACCCGAACGCGCGAGGGGCCAGGGTGAGCCCGAGACCCATTGAGGTGCTGACGTCGATGTCCTCCTCGCGGGCGAACCCCTGAAGCCCGCGAGACACCAGAAACCGGGCCCGGCGCCATTGGAGGAAGGGGCCCCCCGCGCCGGTGATCGTCTTCCCGATCGTGTCGGCCCGCGCCTCGTCGGCAAAATCCTCTCGGCGGACCTGCCCGCTTATACCCAACCGAAGATATCCGCCGGATCCGGCGCGCAGCGCCCACGCGGCGGCGGCGTACCCGAGGGCGGACCGGCGCCGAAGCGTTTCGCGGGCCCGCGGATCTCCGTCGAAGAAACGCAGCACCCGGTGATCACGAACATCGCCGCCGACCTGCCAACTGCTCCGCCCGGCCAACGAGAAGAAGGGCTTGGCGAGCTGGGCCTGGCCGATATTGCCGTCGCTCAGGTGGGCATAGAGGAAGCTGAGCCCGACCCGGCCGGCGAACAGCCGGGGCTGCCGGAAGACGGTCGTGACCGTGGAACGGTCGGGATCGCTCTTGTACCGGATGCTGGCCAGCGTGGCGGTGCCGAGAAAATTGAGCTCTTCGATGCCCAGGGTCGGCGAGAAACTCCCCCCGGTGCTCTGGATGTTGAAGAGCGGGCGGGTGCTCCACCCGTCCCCGGTGGTCACCCGAACGATCAGTCCCGAATCGCTCCGGACGGTGTCGATCGCGACCAAGCGGAAGATGCTCAGGAATCTGAGGTTCCGGGCCGTTTCGGCCACCCGGGCGGAGTCGTAGGGCTCCCCGGCACGGAACAGGAGCTCGCGCCGCACCACCCCCGCACGCGTGGTGAAGTGGACGGCGTTGGCGGCCCGGGTGGGGAAATTGGTGGCTTCGGAAGGAGCAAAGATGTCGTAGCGGCGAATCTCGACCGCGCGGATCAACGGGGTGGTATCGCGGGCCGGCGGCGTCTGGGAGACGGCAACCGCGGGCGCAAGCGCGGCGATGGCCACGACCGCGGCCCGCACAATCACCCCCTGCTCCGTGCGCCCCGGGGCCTAGCCGAGGCTCTCGAGCAGCTTCCAGAGCTCGACCGCGCTGAAATCATGAAAGCGGCGGACCAGCTCCTGCTCAGAGGTCTCGACGAAGATCCATCCGGTCGAATGGGTGGCCTCCGTGGAGACGAAATGCACTCGGCCACGGATCGGCGGGGTTCCCGGGGCGGCCTCAAGGTAGACGCGCCAGTTGGTGCCCCCACGGGCCAGATCGCCCAGATGGCGGGCTCCCGGATGCTCCGGCAGTTCAATCGGCGATGAGGTCATCCCTGTAATGAGTAAGGCCCGGACACCACATAGGAAAGGGGGCGAAAGCTCGAATGTCCCGCTAAGTTTGGGTCCCCATGACCTCGACCCCGCCCGAACCCGCGGCAGCACCCCCGATTTGCGCCGCCTGCGGCTCCCGGCTGACCGGCCTTTTCTGTGGTGGCTGCGGCGCGCCCGCCGAGAGCCGCACCTGCGCTGCCTGCCAGAGCCCGCTCTCGCCGGGAGCCCGCTTCTGCCATCGCTGCGGTGCCGCCGCGCAGCCCGGTTCGGCGGCGGTCGGCCGGGAGCGCACCGCCTGGATCGTGGCGGGGGCCGCGGTGGTGGTGGCGCTGCTGCTGATGGTGTGGAAGATCGGTGGCACGCGACCCGCGGTTCCCGACATGGGCAACGCCGGGAACACCGATGCGGCCCGGGGCCCCGGCGCGGCGAGCCCCGCGGGGCGGGCACCCGACATCAGCGGCATGTCGCCGCGAGAGCGATTCGACCGGCTGTACGATCGCGTCGTCAAGGCGGCCGAGGCAGGCGACAGCCAGACGGTGGCGCAGTTCGCTCCCATGGCCCTCGGCGCCTACGAGCTGCTCGACACGGTCAACGCCGACGCCCGCTATCACTCGGCCATGATCCGTCTGACGGTGGGAGACTTCCCCGGCGCGCTGGCGCTGGCGGATACCATCCAGGCCGGCGCGCCGGGACACCTGTTCGCCGACGTCGTCCGCGGCGAAACCGCCGACCGGCAGAACGATACGGCGCTGCTGAGCCGGAGCTATCGCGATTTTCTCGACCACTACGACCGGGAGCTCAGGGCCGGCCGCATCGAATACGAAGAGCACCGGCCCATCCTCGACGACTTCCGAACCCGGGCCAAAGCGAGTCTGGGACGATGACCATGCCCCGGACCATTCACGTCGGGCATTCTCCCGACTCCGATGACGCGTTCATGTTCTACGCCTTGGCGGAGAACAAGCTCGATACTGGAAACCTCCGCTACGTCCACGAGCTCTCCGATATCGAATCCCTGAACCGTCGCGCCCTGGCAGGAGACCTGGAAGTCTCCGCCGTCTCGATTCACGCCTACGCCTACTTCGCGGATCGCTACGCCCTGCTGGCCAGCGGCTCATCCATGGGAGACGGCTACGGCCCTCGTCTGGTGGCCACCCTCCCCAGGCCCGCCGACCCCCGTTCCGCGCTCACGGGGCTGCGGGTGGCGGTGCCGGGCCTTCGCACCACCGCCTACCTCGCCCTCAAGCTCTATCAGCCGGACATTGAGGCGGTTGTCATGCCCTTCGACCGGATTGGCGAGGCGGTCAAGGCGGAAGAGGCCGACGTAGGGCTCCTGATCCACGAGGGGCAGCTGACCTACGCCGATGACGGCTTTCACCTCTGGCAGGATCTGGGAGCCTGGTGGCTGGAAGAGACCGGGCTCCCGTTGCCGCTGGGGGGCAACGTGGTCCGCAGGGATCTGGGTGCCGAGATCACGGCGCAGGTGGCGAAGGACCTTCGCGCCAGCATCGAGTACGCCCTGGCCCACCGCGCGCCGGCGCTGGCCCACGCCAGCCGGTACAACCGCGGCATCGGCGAGGAGAAGACCGACCGGTTCGTCGGGATGTACGTGAATCAGTGGACCGTGGATTACGGTGCCCGCGGGCGCGAGGCCGTCCAGCTGCTGCTGGACCGGGCCCATGCGGCGGGAATCATCCCCGAACGGGTTAGGGTCGAGTTTGTCGGCTAGGGACACTCCATTCCCGGCCACCTCCGCTTAACTTCCACATCCTGGAGCCCAGTCCCCTCACCCCGGAGTGCCGTGGACGCCGCACGTCGCCCGTCCGAATCCGCCGGCCTCCTCGTCGTCGACGATGAGGAGGCCATCCGCAACTCCCTGAAGCGGTACCTCACGGGGCAGGGGTACGACGTCATCACCGCCAGCACCGGAGAGGAAGCCCTCGAGGCGGTACGCCGCCACAAGCTGGCCTGTCTCCTGCTCGACGTCCGGCTGCCGGACGCCAACGGTGTCGACCTGGTGCCCAGGCTCCTGGAGCTCGAGCCCAACGCCGCCATTCTGATGCTCACTGCCGTCAACGACGCCGCCAGCGCCACCCTGTGCATGCAGCGCGGCGCCATGGACTACCTCACCAAGCCGGTCGATCTCGCCGATCTCGCGCGCGCCATTCAGCGCGCGCTCCGCCGCCGCGACACCCAGATGGAGAGCGCCAAGATCAACCAGTGGCTGAAGGAAGAGGTGGCGCTGCGGACCGCGGAGCTCCGAATCGAGCGCGCCAACCTGGAGCGGATCTCAGTGGCCACGCTCGAAGCGCTGGTCAATGCGCTGGAAGCCAAGGACCCCTACCTCCGGGGCCACAGCGCGCGGGTGGCGGACTTCTCGGCGATGGTGGCGGGGGAGCTCGGCCTGCCCGATGAACAGGTCGAAACCATCCGCACCGGGGGCCGCCTCCACGACATCGGAAAGATCGGGATTCGCGAGGCAATCCTGAACAAGCAGGGCCCGCTGACCGATGAAGAGTTCGAGCATGTCAAGCTCCACCCCGTCACCGGGTCGGACATCCTGGCGCCGCTGACCCATCTGGGCCACGTCATCGACTTTGTGCGAAGCCACCACGAGCGCTGGGACGGCCGCGGCTACCCCGACGCGCTGGCCGGCGCTGCCATTCCACTCGGCGCCCGGATCATCGGCGCGGTGGAGATCTACGACGCGCTGACCACCTCGAGGCCCTACCAGGAAAAGATGACGCCGGAGCTGGCAGTCGAACGGCTGCGCGATCTCATCGGAACGGTGGTGGACCCGGAGGTCCACCGCGCCCTCCAAGCCGTCGTCGCCCGCCGGGAGGCGCTCGTCTTCCTCGACGATTCGCGTGGTTGAGCGCCGCTCGCTCAGGGTGCTGGTGGTCGAGGACGACAGTGCCATGGTCTCGATGCTCCAGGCCATCCTCGAGAACGAAGGGTATCAGGACATCACCGTGGTGGAGAGCGGCCTCGAGGCCCTCGATCCCGCCGCCAAGAGCGACGTAGTGCTGCTCGACAATCAGCTCCCCGACGGCACCGGCATCGATCTCCTGCCCCGCCTGCTGGCCCAGCCCGACCCCCCCTCGGTGATCATGGTGACCGGCGAGGGCAGCGAGGAGCTCGCCGCGAATGCCATGCGGCTCGGCGCCGAGGACTACCTGGTCAAGGGCCCCCAGCTCTTCGAGGCGCTGCCCCGGCTGGTGGAACGGGTCCGGCGGAACCGGCTGCTGCGCACGACCAAGGCGGAGGTGGAGCGGGACCTGGTACGGGCCGAGCGTCTCGCCGCAATCGGCGAGATGACCGTCACCCTGCACCACGAGCTCAACAATCCGCTCATGGGTGCCCTGGCCGAGATCGAGCTGCAGCTTGCGCGGCCCGAGCCGGACGCCGAGATGAAGACCGCCATGGGGGTGGTGCGGGCCGCGCTGCTCCGCATGCGCGACATCGTGAAGCAGGCGGGCGAGCTGCAGCGGGCCGACAGCACCGACTATCTGAGCGGATTGCAGATGATCAGCCTGGCCGCCTCCGAGGCGCCGCGCACCGTGATGCGAGGCCGCACCGTGCTCTGTGCACCGGACCAGGAGCTGGCCAGGGCGACGGCCCTGCTGCTGCGCCACGCAGGATTCAACGTCGAGCGCGCGGCGACCATGGCGGAAGCGGAGGAGGAGGCGGCCCGGCTCGATACCACGCTGGTGGTGCTGGCGGCACCGGGAAGCGCCGCCGATCCGCTGCGCGGCTTTCGTCCCCACCCCGCGCGGTCCTACGGACTGGTGGTGCTGGTGCCCGGCGATCCCGGACCGGCGCGCGCCGCCGGCGCCGACCTCGTCCTCACCCTTCCCTACGATCCCTCCGCGTTCCGTGGCGAAGTCCTCACTGTCCTGGCCCGGCGATCAGCCCGGTAGGTCCGGGACCGCTCCGCTTTGTTTTTCGGTAGCATAGCCCATCCCGCGCAGCCGGACGAGTCGCTGCCTGATCGGGGGGTGTGACGCGAAGAGATCCCCGAGTAAACCTTCCTTGGCCGCGAGTTTCCGTTCGGCGGGATCGATGATGCAGAGATGCGCGGCGCCCCGGGCGATGGACCGGGTAGCCCCGGCCGCGCCGTCGATCTTCTCCAGCGCGCGGGCCAGTGCCAGCGGATTGCGGGTGAGCTGGGCCCCGGTCGCGTCGGCCAGGTACTCCCGTTTTCGGCTCACCGCCATCGACAGCAGCCGAGAAATGACCGGAGCCAGCACCAGCGAGACCAGCCAGAGCACCAGCACCACAAGAGCCAGGGGGTTGCCCTTCTTGCCGCCGCCGCGCCCCCCGCCGCGACCCCCTCCGAACCGCAAAAACTGGCGCATCGCATCCGACATCAGGGCCACCACCCCCACCATCGCGGCGAGCAGCGTCATGAGCCGGATGTCGAAGTTCCGGATGTGTGACATCTCGTGCGCCACGACCGCCTGGAGCTCGTCGCGGTCGAGCGCGGCGAGTAGTCCTTCGGTGACGGCGATATGCGCGGTGAAGGGATCGCGCCCGGTGGCAAACGCGTTGGGGTCCTGCTCGGGGATGATCCAGATTTTCGGCTTCGGGATCCCGGCGGCAATAGCCATTTCTTCGACCACGTTATCGAGCCGCTGGAGCTCGGGCGTGGCCGGAGAGATCAGTTCCTGGGCCCCGGTGGCGGACAGCACTCGCCCGGCCCCGTTGCGCCAGGCGAACCAGGCGATCGCCCCGGAGATGGCGCTGGCGACCAGCCCGATGAACGGGATCACGTGATGATACTGCTCCGGCGGCAAATCCCGGTGCCTGAGGCGAGCCGACGAGATTATACCAACGGACGTTGTGGCGTGGCACGTTGGCACAGGTCGACACGATCGACTTGTGTCAGTAACATCGGACGGGTAGCTTACTTGGTTATTGTGTTGGTGGTTGTTTTCTTACGCGCGTTGTGTAGGTCCCGCCTGCCGGGCGGGAC
>JANNGX010000150.1:0-4735 GCA_031404115.1 Gemmatimonadales bacterium
TGGGGCTTTGTGCTACCCCCGATACTCGCCCCAGACTCCCCGCAACACGTCGCTGATCTCGCCAAGGGTGGCGCGGGCCCGGACCGCATCGACGATCACCGGCATGAGCGGCGCCGTACCGGCCGCCGCGTTTTGCAGCGCGGCGAGCGCCGCCTGCACCGCCCCCGTGCCCCGACGCGCCCGGCCCTCCGCGAGGCGGGCCTTCTGCCTGGCCTCGAGTCCGGCGTAGTCGGGGATCTCGATTTTCGCGGCCGGCTCGTCGGTGGTGAAGCGGTTCACCCCGACGATCGCCACCTGTCCCGTCTCCACCGCTTTCTGCAGCGCGTACGCGCTCTCGGCAATGTGTCGTTGGAAGAATCCCTGCTCGATGGCGCGGGCCGCTCCACCCAGCGCGTCCACCTCCTCGATCAGCGCCCGGGCCTCTGCCTCGATGCGGTCAGTGAGCGATTCGACATAGTAGCTCCCCGCCAGGGGATCGACGGTCCGGTCGAGGCCGCTCTCGAGGGCCAGGATCTGCTGGGTCCGAAGCGCGAGGGTGGCCGCCTCGGCGGACGGCAGGGCCAGCGCTTCGTCGTAGCCGTTGGTGTGGAGCGACTGGGTGCCGCCCAGCGTGGCCGCCAGCGCCTGGACCGCCACCCGCACCACATTGTTGAGCGGTTGCTGGGCCTGGAGGGTCACCCCACCGGTCTGGGTGTGGAAGCGGAGCTTGCAGGTGGCATCGTCGGCGCCGAAGCGCTCCCGGGCCAGCCGGGCCCAAAGCCGCCGCGCCGCGCGGAATTTGGCGGCCTCCTCGAAGAGATCGTTGTGGGCGGCAAAGAAAAACGAGAGCCGGGGCCCGAACTGCTCGATGGTGAGCCCCCGCGCCAGCGCGCGCGTGACGTACTCGCAGGCGTTGGCCAGGGTAAAGGCCACTTCCTGCACCGCCGTGGCTCCCGCCTCCCGCATGTGATAGCCGCTGATCGAGATCGGATTGATGCTCATGCCCTCATCGGCCACGAACCGGAAGATGTCGGCGATGAGCCGGAGCGACGGCTCGGCGGGAAAGATGTAGGTGCCCCGCGCGATGTATTCCTTGAGTATGTCGTTCTGAATGGTGCCCGACAGCCTGGCCCGGGGCACCCCACGCTCCTCTCGACCACCACGTACATGGCCAGTAGAATGCCCGCGGTGGCATTGATGGTCATCGAGGTGGAGACCTTGTCGAGCGGAATACCCTCGAACAGGGCCGCGAGATCGTCCACCGTGTCGATTGCCACACCCACCCGTCCCACCTCTCCCGCCGCCATCGGATGGTCGGAGTCGAACCCCATCTGGGTGGGAAGATCGAACGCGGTGGAGAGGCCGGTCTGTCCCGCCGCGAGCAGCGTGCGGAACCGCAGGTTGGTTTCCTCGGCGGTGCCGAACCCGGCGTACTGTCGCATGGTCCAGAGACGGCCGGTGTACATCGAGCGCTGGATGCCTCGGAGGTAGGGCCACGCGCCCGGCTCGCCGGGAACCCCCTGCCAGTCGTCGGGGCCGTAGAGCGGCGTCACCGGCAGCAGCGCGGGACTCCCGGGGCGCGGCTCGGTCATTGACTCTCGTCGTGCAGCATTTCCGCCACGAACGCCACGTCTTTCTTCGATCCGATCACCAGCGGGGTGCGCTGGTGCAGCTTGGAGGGCAGGAGGTCCAGGATCCGGTTGACCCCGTCGGTGGCGGCGCCGCCGGCATGTTCCACGATCAGGGCCAGCGGGCTGGCCTCGTAGCAGAGCCGGAGCTTGCCCTGGGGCCTCCCGACTTCGCCGGGATAGAGGAAGATGCCACCCGAGATGAGGTTGCGGTGGAAATCGGCGACCAGCGCCCCGATGTACCGGCTGTTTTTCCCCTTCATCCGGTCGGGCCAGTCACCGTGAAACCCCCGGACGGCCCGCTGCATTCCACGGGACCAGCGCCCGAAGTAGCTCTCGTTTACGCTGTAGTATTTCCCGTTTTCCGGAATCCGGATGTTGCGGTGGGAGAGCACGAATTCGCCGATGGTGGGGTCGAGGGTGAAGCCGTGGACGCCCATCCCCGTGGTGTAGACCAGCATGACGCTGGAGCCATACATCACGTACCCGGCCGCGATCTGTTCCCGGCCGGGCTGCAGCACGTCTTGCAGGGTGCCGTGACCCTCCATGGAGAGCCGCCGATAGATGCTGAAAATCGTGCCGACCGGATTGTTGGTGTCGATGTTGGACGAGCCGTCGAGCGGATCGAACAGCACGGCGTATTTCCCGTGCGGGATGTCCTCCGCGATGGGAATCATCTCTTCATCTTCCTCCGACGCCATCACACACACCCGGCCGGTGAAGCTCATCGAATTCTTGAGGGCCTCGTTGGCGAAAATATCGAGGTTCTGCTGTTCTTCCCCCTGCACGTTCGTGGATTGGGCTGAGCCGAGGATGTTGATGAGCCCGGCGCGCCGCACCGCCGAGGCGATGATCTTGGCCCCCAGCGCGATGTCGTAGAGGAGGTTCGAGAGCTCGCCGGTGGCCTCGGGGTGATGGCGCTCCTGCTCCATGATGAACCGCTCGATCGTGATGACCGAGGTTTCGGGAAACGGCATTCGATCTCCTCAGGGACGGATGGAATAGGTGCGGGCCTGCCGGCGGCCTCGTACCGTCATGCTCGATTCGTCGACGGTGATCGACACCGTGCCCTCACGGTCGGTCCGCCAGACCTCAGCGCGCACTTCGGACAGCCGCTGCAGCGCCTCGGGTGCCGGATGTCCGTACCGGTTGGCGCCCACGCTCACGATGGCGGCCCGGGGCTCGAGCTCCCGCAGCCACGACCGGCCGCTCGAGCCGCGGGAACCGTGGTGGCCCACTTTGAGCAGGTCGATCCGCCCGAGCCGGCCGGCCAGCAGCGATTCCGCGCGGACGCCGAGGTCGCCCGCCAGCACCGCCTCGAACGCGCCCGCGCGTACCAGCAGCACCGCCGAGTCGTCGTTCAGATCGTGGTGCCAGCGCCGCCAGGTGGTATCGGGGTGGAGCACTTTGAGAAGCACCCCGTCGATCAGGAGCGAATCCCCCGCCCGGGCGGGACGCCAGGGGTAGCCTCGTGCCGCCGCCAGGTCGAGCATTTCGAGGTAGTGCGGCTCGACCACCGGCTCGGCCGGCTCGAGAATGAGATCGGCCGGCACCTGGCGGAGCACTGCCGGCGCGCCGCCCACATGGTCGAGGTGCGCGTGCGAGAGAACGAACGCGGCGAGCCGCCGGACCCCGTGGCGCACCAGGAACGGAAGCACCACGTCCCGCCCCGCGTTTTTCTTCCCGTCGGCCGGCCCGGCGTCGACCAGGATCCAGCGGCCCGCCGGCGTCCGGATCAGGGCGGCATCGCCCTGGCCGACACTGAGGAAATGTAGCGCGAGGCCGCTGCCCTCGTCAGCCGAGCGCCAGCCCCGAAACGGAAGCAAGGCACCCACGCCCACCGTGATCACAATCCACCCGGCCCGGAGCCCGGCTCGGCGCGAGGTGTTGCGGCGCCCCAGGGACCAGAGCGCCGCCAGGAGCACCAGCACCCAGGGGAGCGCCGAGGCCGGGCCGGGCGTCGACTGAACGGCCCCGACCGGCAGAGCGCTGCCCGCCCGGGCCAGCGCCTCGATGCCCGCCAGCCCGTGCCCGCCGCCGGCCGCCAGACCCTGCGCGAGGGGCGGAGCGAGCGGCGCCACCACCACGCTGGCCAGCACCGCGGGCACCGCCAGCGCGGCCAGCGGCACAGCGATGAAGTTGAGCCCGATGCCCGCGAGCGCCACCGCGCCGAATGCCGCCGCGGTCAACGGCGCCGTGCCCAGCGTGGCGCCCAGGGAGGCGAACAGCATCCGCCACCCCGCTTTCGGACCGAGCGCGCGGTCGCTCCAGCGAGTGAATGTGAGCGCGCCCCAGAAGGCCGCCGCCGACAGCCACCCACCCAGATCGAAGACCGCCCAGGGGTCGATCAGCGTGACCCCTAGGCAGGTCAGCCCGAGCAGCGGAGCCGCCGTCGGCATTCGTTGCCGCCAGGAGCACCAGCTTCCCAGGCCGCACAGCAACGCGGCGCGTGCCGCCGGCGCCGGCCATCCCAGGAAGGCCACGTAGAGGAAGACCAGCCCGGCCGCCACGGCCGCGGCCCGGCCGCGGCGGATTCGAAGCGCTTTCAGGATCAGCGTGGTCCACCCGAACACGATCCCAACGTGGAATCCGCTGATCGAGAGCAGGTGCACCAAACCCGACCGGGCGAATTCGGCGTTCATCGCGGGGTCGATGCCGCCGCGGCGCCCGACCAGCAACGCTTCGACCAGACCTGCCCGGGCGCCGTACAGTCTGGACACCGTACGCGCGACCCACGTGCGGAGTCGATCGCCCGCCCCTGGCGCGCCGGGGAGCGGATCCAGACTGGCCACCACGAGGATTCCGTCGGGCCGGCCGCCGAATCGGGTTGCAGCGATCCATCGGCCCGCGGCGCGCCATTGTGTGCCGGCCGGCAATAGACGCTGCTCCCGTACCCGCACGGTGATCGATCCGCGGCAGCGCTCGCCCAGGACCGCGGCCGACGCCACCCCGTCTTCCGCCGGTTCCAGCAGCCGGATGGCCAGGCGCACCCGCCCGGCAGGCAGCAGGGCAGCGCAGCTCCCTGCGGCGCCCGCGCGGGCCAGCGCTCCCAGGGAGAACCCGGCCACGGCCGCGCCGGCGAGCCACCCCATCGGGCGGGTATGGGAGAGGAGCAGCAGACCGCCGAG
>JANNGX010000151.1:0-16147 GCA_031404115.1 Gemmatimonadales bacterium
CCGGTGGTGGTCTGGGCGGCGAGCGGGTGCACCGCGGGCAGCACGGCAAACACCAGGGCGGCCGCCAGCAGCCGGTACAGTCGTGCCGTGGTATTTCGATCGATCCTCATACAGCGTCCTCCGTGATGGTGTACATGCTGAGCAGGGTTTCAGTTTCCTCGGGCGCCGCAGGAGCGCCGCACGACGAGCGTCGTGGGGAGCGTCTCACGGCTGATATTCCAGTCCTCGGGGCGTTCGAGCGCCGAGAACAGGCGGGCGGCGGCGCGCGCTCCGAGCGCGCTGATGTCTACGTGTACCGATGTCAGGGCGGGCTCCACGTACCGCGCCATGGGGATGTCATCGAAGCCGCCAATGGCGATGTCCTCCGGCACTCTGAGGCCGCTGTCGCGCAGGGCATGCAGGGCGCCGATGGCCATGCCGTCGTTGGCGGCGAAGATCGCCGTGGGGCGGTCGGGGAGGCGCAGGAGCGCGCGGGCGCCGGCGTCGCCGGTGGCCTCGCTGAAGTCTCCCCGGACGGCGAGCTCCGGTGCGGCGGGGAGACCGGCCTCCTCGAGCGCGGCCCGGTACCCCCGGAGCCGCTCCGCCGCATCGAAATTCCCCGCGGCGCCCTGGATGATGGCAATCCGGGTATGCCCGAGACCCGCCAGATGGCGCACCATGGCGTGGGCCCCCTCGTAGTTGGCGACGGTGAGGCTGTCGTGCGGGGTATCGGAGGGGGGGCAGTTGAGCAGGACGACGGGGAAACCACTCGGGAGCGCGCGCTTGGACAGGTCGCCGTTGAATTCGGGCGACATCAGCACCAGCCCGTCGACCCAGCCCCGCATCGACCGAAGCGCCGCCTCCAGGGTGGGACCCCCGTGGCGGGCGCTGGAGAGGAGGCAGTGATACCCGACGCCCTGCGCGGTCTGGTCGATACCGCGGATGACTTCGGAGAAGAACTCGCCGTACAGATCGGGGAGCAGCACGCCGATGGTGTGGGTCCGGCTGGTACTGAGACTGCGGGCGCCGCGGTGCGGACTGTAGAGCAGCCGATCGGCCGCGGCCCGCACGGTCTCGCGGGTGTCCTCGGCGACCAGATGGCTCTTGTGCAGTGCCCGCGAGGCCGTGGCGATCGAGACCCCGGCGGCGCGTGCGACGTCCCTGATGGTCACCATGCGGTGCCTCGATGAAACACGGGGCCGTGCGATTTCGGGAGCAGGGGCTGGCATGTAAACGTTTACATTTTCGCCCAATTGTCAAGGGCTGGCGCCATCGTCACCGGATGGGAGCATGAGATCTACTTCACCAGGATGCGACTGACGCTGGCATAGCATTCCCGATCAAGACTCTCCAGCGCCCCCCGCCCGACCCCTGGCGCGGGTGCCGTTCACGCGCGATCTTCTCGGCCGCCACCACGATCATAGCCTCCCAGTAATCGGAGCAGGCATGCGGTTTGTCCAACGGACGCTCGGATGCGCCATCGCCCTGGGTGCGGGCTGTTCCGGGAGCGATCGAGTTGTGGCACCCAGCGTCGAGTTCCAGGACTTCGGCCTGCAAGCGCCCGCCCTGCGTCCGGTTACCCCGCTCACCCTGCTGGTGGTACCCACCTACGATGAATCGGGACAGGCCGTCCATCCCGACGTGCTCTGGTTTCCCTCTGGATGGCACGGCTTCGAGTACTGGATGGCGTTTACTCCCTTTCCCGGCGGCCATGAAGAACTCGAGAATCCATCCATCGTCGCGAGCCACGACGGGATAGCCTGGGAGGTTCCGGCGGGGCTTTCGAATCCCGTGGTCCGGCGCCCTCCGACGGGCGCCTACAATTCCGATCCCGACCTCTCGTTCGATGCGACTACCGATGAGCTGGTCATGCTGACCCGCCAAGTGCGGGCCGGCTTCAACCACGTGAGCCTGCTGACCTCGACGGACGGGGTGCACTGGACCGAGCCCCGGAAGTCGTTTCGGCGCCGGAATCATGGGATGATCTCCCCGACCATGGTTCTTTCCTCCTCGCGCGACCCGCGGCTCTGGTTCGTGGACGGCGGCAAGAAGAAGTGTGCCAAGCGGCTCACCCGGGTCATGCGTCAGGAGGGCGTGGGCCGGCGCCCCCTCGAGAATCCCGGGTTGGAGCACGGGTGGGGGCCGGCCCGCGAGGCGGGACTCCGACAGCCCGGGTACCACATCTGGCACCTCGACGTGGCGTGGGTGGCGGCCCGTGGGGAGTATTGGGCCGTCTATCCCGCCTACCCGGCAGGGCAGTGCGGCCCGCGCGATCTGTTCTTCGCGAGAAGCCCCGACGGCATGCGGTGGACCACCTACCCGGTCCCGTTACTCCGCCATGAGGACGAGCGTTGGACCAGCGCGATGCTCTACCGAGCCGCCACCCTCTACGACGCGGAACGGGATGTGATGCGTCTCTATCTCTATCTCTCCGCCGCGGCGCCGGGCCCCGACTGGCGGCTGGGCGTCGTGGAGTTCAAGCTGTCCGAGCTGCTGACGCGCCTCAGCGACGGGGTTGCAAGCCCCCGGTCCGGCATGCGGATGACCAAAGGCGGCCCGCTTATCGATGAGGAGTCGCTCCCCTAGCCCGTGGTATGTTTCCCGCCCTACTCGCCGTTCTCCACTGGAGTCTCTGATGCTGCGCCGTGCCCTCCCGATTGTCCTGTTCGGTCTGTCCGCCTTCGTCCCCCGGGCCGAGTCCCAGCGGGCTCCCGCCATCGATACGACACACTACAGCCAGCTCAAGTTCCGCCACATCGGCCCCGAAGGAAACCGGGTGGCCTCGGTGGCCGGCGTGTCGGGAGATCCCCGCACGTACTACGCCGGCGCGGCCTCGGGTGGGCTCTTCAAGTCGTCCGACGGGGGCATTCACTGGGCCCCGGTCTTCGACGACCAGGCGGTCTCCTCGATCGGGGCCGTCAGCGTGGCGCCGTCGGACCCGAACGTGGTCTGGGTCGGCACCGGCGAGCCGTTCATCCGGAGTCATATCTCCCTGGGCTGGGGGGTGTTCAAGTCCACCGACGCCGGCAAGAGCTGGAGCAAGATGGGGCTCGACAACACCGGGAGGATCGCCCGGATCGTCATCGACCCCAGGAACCCCGATCTGGTGTTCGTGGCCGCGCTGGGATACGCCTACGGTCCGCAGCGGAGCGCGGGGTCTATCGCAGTGCCGACGGCGGCACGAGCTGGGAACGGGTGCTGTTCGCCAACGACAGCACGGGCGCCATCGATCTGGTGATGGATCCCAACAACTCCCGGATCCTCTACGCGGCCACCTGGCAGATCGAGATCCGGACCTGGAACCGGGAGAGCGGCGGCGCGGGCAGCGGGATCTGGAAATCGGTGGACGGGGGCGCCACGTGGAAGCGACTCAGCGGCCATGGCCTTCCCGAGACGCCGGTGGGCAAGATCGGGCTGGCGATCTCGCGGAGCAATTCGAGCCGGCTCTACGCCCTCATCGAGACCGGCGATGGGGTACCGGTCAACGGCAAGGACGCCGGCACCGGGGAGTTGTGGCGCTCCGACGATGCCGGGGACACCTGGCAGCTGGTGAGTCATGACCGCCAGCTGGCGGGCCGGACCGCCTACTACAGCCGGATGGCGGTGGCTCCCGACAACGAGAACGAGGCCTACTTCCTCTCGGCGTACTGGACCAGGACGCTGGACGGCGGGAAGACCACGATCGATCCTCCCGACGCCGAGATTCCCGGTGGCGATCACCACGATATCTGGATCGACCCGGCCGACGCCACGCGCCAGGTGGTCGGGCACGATGGCGGGATTTCCATCTCGATCAACCGCGGCAAGACCTGGAACCGGATTCAGCTCCCGGTGGCCCAGATGTACCATGTCACGGTGGACAACCGGGTTCCCTACTTCGTGTACGGGAACCGGCAGGACGGGCCGTCCACGATGGGGCCGAGCAACAGCAAGTTCGGTCCCGGCGAAGGCACCATCCCGCGCGGGATGTTCCACTCGGTGGCGGGCGGGGAGAGCGGCTGGGCCACTCCGGACCCCGTGGATCCCAACATCGTCTGGTCCACCGCGTCGGGCTGGGGCGCGGCGGGCGGCGTCGTCACGCGGTACGATGTCCGCACCGGCATGGCGCAGAACGTGGAGGTCTGGCCCGACGGGCCGATGGGCTCTCCGGCCGCGGACATCAAGTATCGCTGGATCTGGAATTTCCCTCTCACCATCTCGCCCCACGATCACCACCGGGTGTACGTGGGCAGCCAGCATGTGCATGTCACGACCGACGGCGGGCGGAGCTGGAAGCTGCTCGGCCCCGACCTGACCAGGAACGACAAGAGCCGGCAGCAGAGCTCCGGCGGGCTGACCCCGGACAACATCGGGGTGGAATACGCCGGGACGGTGTTCGCGATCGCGGAATCCCGGCTCAAGGCGGGCCTGCTGTGGGTGGGGACCAACGACGGCCTGGTCCAGCTCAGCCGCGATGGCGGCGCCACCTGGAGCAACCTGACCGGGAACCTGCCGGGACTGCCGGCCTGGGCCACCATCAGCCACATCGAGCCGTCGCGCTACGACACCGGCACCGCGTACCTCGCGGTGGACGGGCACCAGGTGAACAACCGCGAGCCCTGGGTCTACCGCACCGCCGACTACGGCAAGACCTGGAAACTGATCGTCCACGGGATTCCCAGGAGCCCGCTCAGCTTCGCGCACACCATCCGGGAAGATCCGGTGCGACGCGGGCTGCTCTATCTGGGCACCGAGAACGCGCTCTACGCGTCGTTCGACGACGGGGACAACTGGCAGCCGCTGCAGACCAACCTGCCGCACGCCCCGGTGTACGGCATCGCGATCCAGGAGCACTTCAGCGACCTGGTGGTGGCGACCTACGGCCGGGGCTTCTGGATTCTGGACGACATCACCCCGCTCCGTGAGATGGGGCCCGCGGTGGCGTCGACGGAAAGTCATCTCTTCGCCCCGCGCGCGGCCTACCGGTTCCGGGGGGTCGAGGCGCCGTTCGTCCCGGGGTACGATCCCTCGGCGGGCCAGAACCCGCCGAACGGGGTGCCACTCCACTACTGGCTCAAGGCGGACACCAAGGACAGCGTCACGCTGACGATTCTGGATGGGGGCGGAACGGCGGTTCGCACCATCAAGGCCAAGGGCTCGCCGGGAATCAACCGGGTGTGGTGGAATCTGCGCTTCGACGAATCGAAGGAGGCCAAGCTCAGAACTCCGCCCCAGTATGCGCCCGAGGTTCCCGTCGGTGCCGAGGGCCGCACCGCGCCCGATGGGGTACGGCTCGCCATCCTCGCCCCGCCCGGCAGGTATACGGTGAAGCTGACGGTGGGAAGCCGGGAGGCCACCCAGCCCCTCGAGATCAGGAAGGATCCGGATTCGGGCGGGAGCGAGGCGGAGATTCAGAGTCAGACCGTCCTGCTCGGCCGGATCCGCGCCGATCTGGAGCGCGTCGTGACGATGATCAATCAGATCGAGTCGACCCGGAGCCAGCTCATCTCGCTGGGACGCCGCCTGGCGACCGACACCGCCACGGCGGGACTGCACGCCGCGACGGATTCGCTGGAGAAGAAGTATTTGAGTATCGAGCAGAACCTGGCGCAGCTCCAACTGACCGGGCGGGGTCAGGACGACGTGCGCTATCCGATGAAGCTGATGGGCCGGCTGGGATGGCTGGCAGAGGGCATCGCCGTTTCCGATTTTGCGCCAACCACCCAGCAGATCGAGGTGCAGCAGCTATTGCATTCCCAGGTCGAGGATGCGCGCACCCGGATGGTGGCGCTGGAGAAGGTCGATCTGGCGGCGCTCAATGCGAGGCTCCAGCAGCGCGGGGCGCTCAACATCATGGCCCCGACGCCATGAGCATGCGGCACCCGGTGCTGGCGGCCGGTGCGCTCCTTGCCGTCGCGGTGCTTCCGGCGCGGGCCCAGCGCGCCGCTCCGTTCCGGGTGGAGGAAACCACCATCGCCGAGATTCGCGTGGCGATGGTCGCCGGGAGGCTCACCTGCCGGGCGCTGGTGGAGCGATACCTCGCGCGGATTGCCGCGTACGACAAGGCCGGCCCGGCGATCAACTCGCTGGTGGCGCTCAACCCGGAGGCGCTCAGCGTCGCGGACTCGCTGGATGCCCGCTTCAGGGCGGGCGGCCTTTCCGGACCGCTCCACTGCGTCCCGATGATCATCAAGGACAATTTCGAGACGGTGGACCTTCCGGTCACGGCCGGGTCCCTTGCGCTCGCGGGTTATGTCTCCGCACGCGATGCGTTCCAGGTCCGAAAGGTCCGGGCGGCCGGGGCGATCGTCCTGGCCAAGGCCAACATGGCGGAGTTTGCCTTTACCCCGTATGAGACGGTGAGCTCGATTCTGCCGGGATACACCAAGAATCCGTTCGCGCTCGACCGGGTTACCGCGGGCTCGAGCGGGGGTACCGCGGCCGCGGTGTCCGCCAACCTGGGCGAGGTCGGACTCGGCACCGATACCGGCAACTCGATCCGAGGACCGTCGTCGCACAACGCGCTGGTGGGTATCCGCTCGACGATGGGGCTGACCAGCCGGGCGGGGGTGGCTCCGCTCTCCCTTGCCGCCGACATCGCCGGCCCGATGGCCCGGACCGTGGCGGATGCGGTCGCGGTGTTCCAGGTCATCGTGGGAGTGGATCCCGATGATTCGGTCACCGCGGCGAGCCGCGATCGTCCGTCCGAGCATTACGCCACCGCGCTCCGGAAGGATGGACTCAAGGGGGCGCGGATCGGCGTGCTGCGCCAGGCGTACCACCGGCCCACCGCGGACCCCGAGGTGCTCCAGGTGTTCCGCGAGGCGCTCGCGGATCTCGAGCGCGCCGGCGCCATCGTCATCGATTCGGTGGTGGTGGACAGCCTCGATGCATGGCGGGCCCGGAGCGGGAGCTGCAATCGCTTCAAATTCGACCTGAACGCCTGGCTCGCGCAGCAGAACGACCAGGTGCCGGTGCGGACGCTCGAGGCGGTGATCCGGTCCCGGCGGTTCCATCCGTCGATCGAGCTCCGGCTCACTGCGGCCCAGGCGGTCGACACCGCGCCGGCCCAGAGCGGCGGCTGCCGAAGCGTCGAGGAGTACCGCACCCGGCTCCGCGGCGGAGTCCTGGCGGTGATGGATGCCCAGCGCCTGGACGCGCTGGCCTATCCGACCTGGAGCAACCCTCCACGGCTGATCGGCGACCTCAACACCCCGCACGGCGACAACAGCCAGCACTTTGCGCCCGGCACGGGGTTCCCCGCCATCACGGTGCCGATGGGCTACACCCGTGGCGTCCTTCCGGCCGGCCTCCAGCTGTTGGGGCGGCCGTGGAGCGAGGCGACCCTGTTCCGGCTGGCCTACGCCTACGAACAGCGGACCCGCCACCGCCGTCCGCCCGAGAGCGCGCCGTCGCTCCCGTAAGCTGGCTCGGCGCGGCCGCGCTGCTCTGCTTTGCGGCCAATTCGGTCCTGGCGCGACTGGCGCTGGGTTCCGGACGCATCGACCCGGCCTCCTTTACCGCGATCCGGCTGCTGTCCGGCGCGATCGTGCTGGGCCTGCTGCTCCGGTCCCGGAGCACGCCGCGCGCGGCATCCAGCGGACGCTGGGCCGGCGCCGCCCTGCTCTTCCTGTATGCCGCTCCCTTCTCGTTCGCGTATGTGAGCCTGCCGACCGGCACCGGGGCGCTGCTGTTGTTCGGCGCGGTTCAACTCACGATGATCGGCGCGGGGCTCCGGTCCGGCGAGCGGCCCAGGCCGAGGGAATGGATCGGGCTCCTCGGGGCGCTCGCGGGGCTGGTGTACCTCAACCTCCCCGGGTTAGGGGCACCATCGATCCGGGGCGCGCTGCTGATGGTGGTTGCGGGAGCGGCGTGGGGTTGCTATTCGCTGCGGGGCCGGACCGCGGGGTCCCCGCTGTCCCGGACGGCGGAGAGTTTTCTGTACGCCACACCGCTGGGCCTCGTGCTGGCGGCGGTCGGGCTACCGCAGGCCCACCTGAGTCCGGCGGGAGTCGGGTTTGCCGTGGCCTCGGGGGCGCTGGCCTCGGGCCTCGGCTACGCGGCCTGGTATGCGGTGCTGCCCAGACTCACCGCCACCCGGGCCGGCACCATTCAGCTGGCGGTGCCGGTGGTGGCCGCCCTGGCGGGAACGGCGTTGCTGGGCGAACAGGTTTCCTTCCGGCTGGCCATCGCCGCCGGGGCAATTCTGGGTGGAGTCGGACTCGCGATCTCCGCCCGGGGGCGAGTTTAGTCCTTCACCCCGAGCCATCCGCGGACCATCTCGCCGAGCCGCTCTGCCGCGCCCGGATCGAGATTGGCCAGCACGATCAGGTCGTACCCCCCCGGTAAATCTCCTTCGATCGTGGCATTCACGCCCGGGGAACCACCCGCGACGCCGATGCCCGGGGGCGGCCCTTCGGGGATCCGTCCGGCACGCAGCGCCTCCAGCAGGCGGACCAGATCCGGTGCGGTCGAATAGCCGCCTCCCGCGGAGCTGCCCCGGCCCGGAAGCATGCCGGCATTTACGGTGAGGGGCGCGCTCTCGGGGGCGTCCGCGCCGCCCCGGATATAGCCCAGGGCAGTGTTGGGCGGCAGCGAGTCCACCGGCCAGTGACCAGTCCGGCTCATCCCGGCGGGGTCATAGATGTGGCGACGGACGTAGTCGTAATAGTCCTCGCCCGACACCCGCTCGATCAGGAGACCCAGCACCACGTACCCCGCGTTGGAGTACTCCTCCCTGCTTCCCGGCTCGAACCGGAGCGGGTTCATCACGAAGAGCGGCAGATAATCGCGGTTGTGCCGGACCTGGCTCCTGGTGCCGCCAGACGGGGCGGCAAAGATGCTGCCGCCGATGCCCGAGGTGTGTTCCAGGAGCTGCGTGAGGGTGACCCGGCGCGCGATATCGGGGTTCGGGTAGCCGGGCCAGGACGCGGCAAGGGTTGCGTCGAGGTCCAGCTTGCCCGCGGCCACCAGCTGCCGGATGGCGATACGAGTGAACAGTTTGTTGATGGACCCGAGATTGAAGGCCGTCTCGAGGGTGTTGGGTCGCTTCCCGTCCCGGTCCGCCATGCCGTACGCCTTCTGGAACACCGGCGTGCCCCGCTTCACCAGCATGACGACCCCGGAAAACCGGTCGAGCCCGGCCAGGCTGTCGGTGGTCCGGGCCAGCCGGGAGACCAGCTCCGATTCCGGAATCGGGGAGGGTCGAACGCCCTGGGCGGGGAGCGGCGCAACGGCCAGAAGGGCCGCCGCGGTGAGGCCTAGCTGAATCAGGGGTGTCATTTTCTCCAGGATGCCCGGCCCGGGACGAGGGTCGCGGGGCTCAGGGATTCACGGCGATCACCACCTGGGCCAGCGCGTCGGTCAAGCCGGTCGCCCTGGCCCGCACCAGGGCGATGACCGTCCCGATGGTTGCGGTGGGGCTGGCGCTCAGGGTGATGGGCCCACCGAATCCGTTCGAGCGGGAGACGGTGACCGTCAGCTCGGTGGCGGTACCGCGCGGCAGATTCGCGGCGGCGGCGGCACGATGGGGTCGTACGTACCGCACGCCGAGAGAAACACTGCCAGCAATCCGGTGGTCAGGGGGGTTCGCATCATGCAACCCGCGCCGGTGTCGCCGCCACGCCGGCGCCGGTGGCACGGACCTCCACGGTGTGCGCGGCACCGTCATCCTCGAGGGGAATGTCCAGCTCGGGGCGCTCCACGCCGTCCACCGTCACGCCTGCCGCGCCGCCCTCCGCCGGCAGCACCGAAATCCGGTACGTGGTTTGCCCGAAGCGGTAACGCACCGTGAAGGGTTTCCAGCCGGGCGGCATGCACGGTCTGATCCTGAGGGTCCGGTCTTCCAGACTCACTCCGAGCAGCGACTCCAGGATCAAGCGGTAGAGCCAGCCCGCCGACCCGGTGTACCAGGTCCAGCCGCCTCGCCCGGTGTGGGGCGGGACGGCGTAGACGTCCGCCGCCACGACGTACGGCTCCGCCTTGTACCGGGCGATGGTTTCCGCCGATTTGCCGTGCCCGATCGGGTTGATCATCCCCAGCAGCTCCCAGGCCCGGGCACCGTCGCCCAGCGCGGCGTGGGCCATCGCGGTCCAGATGGCGGCGTGGGTGTACTGCCCGCCGTTCTCCCGGACTCCGGGCACGTAGCCCTTGATGTACCCGGGTTCGAGAGGCGACGTGTCGAAGGGCGGCGCGAGGAGCTGGACCAGTCCCTCCTCCCGGCGCACCAGGTGACGGTCCACCGCCTCCATGCCCAGGCGGGCTCGTTCCGGATCTCCGGCGCCCGAGAGCACCGCCCAGCTCTGGGAGATCGAATCGATCCGGCACTCGGTATTGCCGGCCGATCCCAGCGGTGTACCGTCGTCGAACCAGGCCCGGCGGTACCATGCGCCGTCCCACCCGTGCAGCTCGATATTTTCCTTGAGCCCGGCGGCATCGTGCTCGCACTTGTCGGCAAAGGCGGCATCGCCCCGGGCGCGTGCCACGCCGGCAAACCGGGATAGCGTGTCGTAGAGGAACCAGGCCAGCCAGACGCTCTCTCCCTTGCCCTTGATGCCCACCAGGTTCATCCCGTCGTTCCAGTCGCCCGAGCCGATCAGGGGCAGCCCGTGCTCTCCGAAGCGAAGCCCCCGCGTGATGGCGCGCACGCAGTGCTCGTAGAGCGTGCCCGATTCTTCCGACGGGATGGGCAGGTCGTAGTAGGAGTCCTCCTCGGGATTGAGCGGCCGGCCTTCGATGTAGGACGCCCGCTCGTCGAGCACGCCGGTATCCCCGGTGGCGCGGATGTAGCGGCAGACGGCCACCGGAAGCCAGAGATAATCGTCGGAGCACCGGGTTCTGACGCCGCGCCCCGAGGGCGGATGCCACCAGTGCTGGACGTCGCCCTCGATGAATTGCCGGCCGGCGGCGCGCACCAGGTGCTCGCGCACCAGCGCCGGCTCCGCGTGCACCAGCGCCATCACGTCCTGGAGCTGATCGCGGAAGCCGAAGGCCCCGCCCGACTGGTAGAACCCGCTCCGGGCCCACAGCCGGCAGGCCAGGGTCTGATACACCAGCCAGCCGTTGGCCAGCAGGTCGAGCGCGGGATCCGAGGTGGTGATCTGCACGGCGCCGAGGGTGCGGTTCCAGTAGGCCCACACCGCTTCGAGCGCCCCGCGCGCCGCCGCCGAGCCGCCGTAGCGCTGCACCAGGCGGCGGGCGTCTTCGGTGTCGCGGCCCATTCCGAGAATGAAGACCAGCTCGCGATCCTGTCCGTCGGCCAGCTCGAAGGGAACCTGGATCGCGGCGCAGGGATCCAGCGCGGCGCCGACCCGCCCCGACAGGCGCACCCGGCCGAGCGCTGCCGGACTTGCCAGGGTTCCGTTCCGTCCGAGAAACTCGGTGCGATCGCCGGTGATGCTGCCGCCGGTATCGTTCACGGCAAAGAAGGCGGTGCGGTTTCCGAAGGAGGGGTGATAGCGGTTCCGCGCGAAGATCGCGCCGGTGGCCGGATCGCTCTCGGTGATCACGTGCATCGCGGACTTGGCCGGCAGGTCGCCCAGTACCCACTCGGCGTAGCCGGTGGCGCTGAGCCGCCGCGCCCGCCCGGAGCGATTCCGGAGCGTGAGCACCGCGAGCTTGACCGGCGCATCGAGTGCCACGTACACCTGGAGCTCCGAGGCGATACCGGTCTCGCTGTGCTCGAACACGCTGTATCCGAAGCCGTGCCTGGTGCGATACGGCGTCAATCCACGGGCCGGGAGCGGCGTCGGCGACCAGACCGCCCCGCTCTCCTCATCCCGGATGTAGAATGCCTCGCCGGTGGTGTCGGTCACCGGATCGTTGTGCCACGGCGTGAGCCGCATCTCGTGGGCGTTCTCGCCCCAGGTGTAGGCGGAGCCGCTCTCCGAGATCACCGAGCCGAAGTGGGCGTTGGCCAGGACGTTGACCCACGGGGCCGGGGTGACTTCGCCCGGCGCGGTCCGGATGATGTACTCCCGTCCATCGCGGGTGAACCCACCCAATCCGTTGGGGAAGAGCAACTCGGCAGGGGCCACGTCGCTGGTCACCCGGACCAGCTCCCCGCGGGCGGCCCGCCCGGGAGTGAGCCGTGGGATCGGCGCCTCGCCACTGCGCCGGCGAGCGACCTGCTCGGCGAGCGGCCCCATGGTATCGGTCAGCACCACGCGGGCCACCGCCTGGAGCAGGATCCGGTCTTCGTTGGATATTTGATCGGCGGGACGGACGAAGATGCCGCCGGAACGGTCGGTCACGTTGGGCCTGATACTCGGTGCGATGAGCCCGAGGATCTGTTCGTGCAGCACCTGCCGATAGCCGGAGTGGTCCTCGTTCCAGATCACCAGATCCACGGCGAGCCCCTTGAGCCGCCAGTAGGCGTGGGCCTGCACCAGCCGCCGCACCAGGTCGATACTCGCGGGTTCCGAGACTTGCAGCAGCACGATGGGGAGATCGCCGGAGATGGCGTACCCCCAGAGCCCCGACTGGCTTCGCCGGTTCCGCACCAGCACCCCCGGGTCCGCGCGGAGGGCCAGGTGGGGGTACAGCACCGAGCCGGCCAGGCGACCGTAGACCTGCGCGTCCGATTCCGCGGCGTTCAGCTGCCGCAGCACGACCTGGCTGTGGGTCCAGGCCAGATCGAAGACCCGGTCGGCCAGGCGGCGGTCGTGGTACTTGTCCACCAGCGCGAGGCACGCCTCGCGGGTGTCCGCCAGGCCGGTCACGATGTTGACCGTGGCGGACTCATCCGGCTCCAGGGCGATCTGCACTCGAATGGCGACGATCGGATCCAGCACGGAGCCTTCGCTTCCGCCGAGCGGCCCCGCGGTGCGCATCGCGGCGGGGGCCGTCAGGGAGTTTCCCCGACCGATGAAGTCTGCCCGGCTCGTTTCATACGACACCGCTCCGGCCTCGCCGCCGTGCACGGCCATCAGGTTGCACATCCACGGCACAAAATCGGTGGCCGAGCGGGGACGCCTGGTGCAGAGGATGGCCTGACGCTGGCGGAGAATCTCGGTCTGGATGAAGAGGTTGCTGAACGCCGGGTGCAGCGCGTCGGCGGCCGGGGGCGCCAGCACCACCTCGGCGTAGCTGGTCACTTCGATCACCCGGCGCGCCCTGCCGTGATTGGTCAGGGTGAGCCGCCGGAGCTCGATGTCGTCTTCGGGCGACACCGCGATTTCGGTGTGGGTCTCGATATCGTGGTCTCGACGGCGGAACTCCGCGCGTGCCTCGGAGAAAATCGCCTCGTAGCTCTCGCCCCGGGCCCTGGTGGGCTGAAACGCCGAGGACCAGACGTGCCCGCCGGTCACATCGCGCAGATAGCAGAACGTGCCCCAGTTGTCCCGGGTCCCATCCTCGCGCCACCGGGTCACCGCCAGGTCGCGCCAGCGGCTGTACCCGCCGCCCGCATTGCTCACCATGACGTGATAGCGGCCGTTGGACAGGAGCTGGACCTCGGGCACCGGCGTCGAGGGGGTGGCCACCACCCGAATCGACGATTCCGCCTCTCCGGGTGCCCGACCATGCTCCGCCACCTCGGGCGTATGGGGGTGGAAGGCGGTGGCCTTGGGCACCCGCTCCTGAAGCAGCAGCGCGGTGGCCTTGAAACGGGGATCGGCTTCAAAGCGCTGCTGCATCGGCCGGCCCAGTAACAACCAGTCCAGCGCCAGGAGGCTCATCCCCTCATGGTGGGCCATGTACGAGCGAACCACCGCCCGCGACTGTCCCCGGGGAATCCGGGAAGGGGTGTAGTCGACGGCTTCATAGAAGCCGTAGGTGCCGGCCATGCCGTCCCGGGTCAGGCGCTCAAGATTCTCGCAGGCGGGCTCGGGCGCCACCATCAAGGCGAGCACCGTGGCGTAGGGCGCAATGACCAGGTCTTCGGAGAGTCCCCGCTTGAGCCCGAGGGTCGGCACTCCGAACGCGCGGTACTGATAGTTGAGGTGGCCGTCGACCGCGAAGTAGCCGGACTCGGACATCCCCCAGGGAATGCCCCGCGAGTTCCCATATTCGATCTGCTGCCTCACGGCGGCGCGACAGCTCTGGTCGAGCAGGGTGTTCTCGTAGGTCGGCATGATCAGCGCCGGCATGAGGTACTCGAATATCGAGCCGCCCCAGGAGAGCAGCACCGGCTCGCCGCCCGCGCTGGCCAGCATCCGCCCGAGGGCGAACCAGCTTTCCTGGGGAAGGTGGCCTTCCGCGATGGCCAGGTAACTGGTGAGCCGCGACTCCGAGGCGAGGAGATCGTAGAAGCTGGCATCCCGCCTCCGCTCGGCCACATTGTAGCCAATGGCAAGCACGTGGCGGCTCCGGTCGTAGAGGAACTCGTATTCCACCTCGGCGAACTGGCCGGCCCGCTCGGCGAGGTGAGTCAGCGCCTCGATCCGCTGCCGGGCCGAGTCCGCCAGCGTCGCGAGCGCGGCCTCGTCGCGCGTCAGGTCGCGGAGCGAGGGAATCGGGGCCGCATCACCGAGGGGCGCCAGCCAGGCCAGTGATTCTCCCGTCGCCTTGGCCTGCTGCGCCAGCGCGCGCGCCCACCGCGGTACCGGGGCGTCCGGATCCGGCTCGCCGGTGTCGAGCCGATCCGCGAGCGCGGCGGCGGCGGACGCCAGCTCGCCGAGGCGCTGCCGCGCCCCGGCAACCGTCCCCGGCGGCGAGGCGATCGCCGCCTCGATCGCGGAGCCGAGCGCGGCCACGTCACCGGGAAGCTCATGGGCCACGGCATCGGTCAGCACCCGCATCGTATCGCGGAGCCCGCGAAAGACGCCCGGCCCGATCACGGCGTGATCGGGGAGGGCCAGCAGCCCCTGTTTGAGCGTGAGCAATAGCGCCGAGAGGTTACCGCTGTCCACCGTGGACACGTAGCGGGGCATCAGTGGCGCCAGCGTGCGGGTATCGTACCAGTTGTAGAAGTGGCCCCGGTGGCGCTCCAGCTTGTCCATGGCATCGAATGCGCTGGTGGTGCGCGCCACGAGGGACTCGGCCGGGAGGTATCCGAAATCATAGGCCGAGAGATTGGCCAGCAGTGCCATCCCCATGTTCGTGGGTGAGGTTCGGTGCGCCACCACCGGCCCCGGCTCTTCCTGGTAGTTGTCGGGGGGAAGCCAGTTGTCTTCCGGGCCGACGAATGTCTCGAAGAAGGCCCAGGTCCGTCGCGCTACCGCATGGAGGAACCGGGTCTGATCGTTCGTGAGGGCGGCCTCCCGATCGGGAAGCGGCTGGGACATCCACCACCCGATGACCGGCGAGGCCATCCAGAGCATCAGGACCGGGAGCGCGAGCGGCAGGGTACCGGGCCGGCCGGTCGCGAGGTCGAGCAGGATCAGGAGTGCGAGGGCCGGGGCCAGCCACATTCGCTTGAGGAACGAACGAAGATCGGCGCTGCCGCTCCGTTCGATGTCGCTGGAGGCATTCCACTCCAGGAGGCGGCGCCGGGTGAGCAGCATCCGGCCCAGCGTTCGGACAATGGCGTCCGCGCTGACGAAGGCCTCATAGGGCAGCGTAGCCACGAGGAAGGCGGCCTGGGACAGATGCCCGACGGCAGCGCGCACCGAGGTGCCGAGGTGCTGCCAGAGGGACATGTCTTCGGCGACGCGGACAAACTCCCGCAGCGCGGCGATCAGGCTGGGGAGGATCAGCACACCCAGCACGCCAAGGGTCCAGAGCCACGACGGCGCCAGGAGGCTCCAGGAGAGCATCAACAACACGGTGGCCGCGACCGGCACCAGGCTGCGGCGGAGATTGTCGAACAGCTTCCAGCGGTGCAGGCCGCTCAGCGGGTTGCGGCGGCGGCCCTGGGGGCCGGGGACCCGCGGCAGCAGCCAGCCGGCCAGCTGCCAGTCGCCGCGGATCCAGCGATGGCGCCGGGCCACGTCGGTGCTGTAGCTGGTGGGATACTCTTCGTAGAACAGCACGTCGGTGAGCAATCCCGCTCGCGCGTAGGAACCCTCCAGCAGGTCGTGGCTCAGGATGCGATTTTCGGGCAACTGGCCCTCCAGCGCCTTCCCGAAGGCGTCCACCTCGTAGATGCCCTTCCCGATGTACGAGCCCTCGTGGAACAGGTCCTGGTACACGTCCGAGACGGCCCGGGTATAGGGATCGACGCCGGGATCGCTGCCGAAGAGCCGGGCATAGAGGGAGCGGTTGCTGGCCGGCAGGCTGACGCCGACCCTGGGCTGGAGGATGCCGTAGC
>JANNGX010000152.1:0-5925 GCA_031404115.1 Gemmatimonadales bacterium
CGGCAGCGCGACCGGTGGCAGCGGGGCCTGGTCGAGACGCTGCTCCGGCATCGCCGCATGCTGCTCAATCCCCGCTATGGCCGGATCGGGATGCTCGCCTATCCGTATTTCGTCTTCCTCGAGATGCTGAGCCCGCTCATCGAAGTGCTGGGGTACGTCGGGTTTATCGTGGCACTCCTGTTGGGGCGGGTCTCCCCGCTCTACGCCACCGCATTCCTTTCGGTGGCGATCGGCCTTGGCATCGGCCTCTCATTTACGGCGGTGGCGCTGGAGGAGCTGGGATTCCGGCGCTACCCGAAGCGTTCGGATCTGTACCGGCTGATCTGGCTCGCGGTGGCGGAGAACTTCGGGTATCGCCAGCTCACCGCGCTCTGGCGGCTCCGCGGGCTGGTGACGGTCTTCCGGAAGGCCAAAGGATGGGGCCGCATGGAGCGGCGCGGGTTCGGTGCCAAGCCCGCCTAGCGAAGGCCGGAGGCCAGCAGCTCGGTCACCCGCCCCACCGCCGCGGCGCCCTGGTCCCGGGTCTCGGTCGTCAGGTGCAACCGGCGCGACAGGATATCCTCCACCCGCATCGCAAACTCCCGCTCGACCGCAAACACCACCTCGGCCCCGATCGCCGGATGCTCGGGATGCAGCAGCTCCGCCAGCTCGGGTCGCTGCCGGCAGAGCTTGTACAGGGCCGGGGTCTCGGCGCCGAAGTGGGACAGCAGGTGATCGACGGTGGCTTCGCTCAGGCCCAGCTCGAGCCCCGGCGCCCGGAATCCCTCGAGGACCCCGGTTTCTCCGCCCGGGAGCGGCTCCGTTTCGCTCGGGCCCCGTCCCCGGCTGTGTTGGTGGTGGCCCAGTGTCTTGACCAGCAGGTCGGTCATCTGGACGGCCATGCGACGCCAGGTCGTCAGCTTGCCCCCGACGATCGTGAATACGCCGCCGGGCCCCCGAACGATCCGGTGCTCTCGCGAAACCGCCGATGCCTTGGCCGACGGGTCGGCGGCCAGCAGCGGGCGGAGCCCGGCCCAGCTCGCGATCACATCGGATGGTTCCAGCCGGGCGGAGGGGAACAGCGCGTTGGCCGACCGGAGCAGATAGATCACGTCGGCCGGGTCCACCGACACCTCATCCGGGCCGAGCGGCGAGTCGGTGTCGGTGGTGCCGATGTAGGCCCAATCTCCCCAGGGGAGCACGAACATGACGCGTCCGTCCACCGGGCTCGTGAAGATCACGGCGTGACGGTTTCCCACCCGGGCGCGGGGCACCACGACGTGGACCCCCTTGGTGGGCCGGAGCAGCGGGGCCGCCCTGGCGTCCTCGAGGCGGCGGATGGCATCGGCCCAGGGGCCCGTGGCGTTCACCACCATCCGGGCCCGGACCTCGCCCGACTCGCCGGAGAGCTCGTCGCGGAGGTAGGCCCCGCGTACCCCTGCCACCGTGGGGATCAATCCGGTGACCCGCATGTAGTTGGCCACCCTGGCTCCGTGGGCCGCTGCCGCCCGGACCGTGACGACGACCAGCCGGGAATCGTCGCACTGGGCGTCGAAATACATTGCCCCGCCGGTCAGCCCCCGTTCCCGGATCAGCGGTTCGGCGAGAAGGAGGTCTCGCTTGCCGAGCGTCCGGTGGCGGCGCACATTACCCCCCGCGGCAAGGAGGTCGTACAGGGCCAGCCCGACGGAGACCTTCCAACGGGGCACCCGGTCGCCCTTGAAGACGGGTAGAATGAACGGGAGGGGCCGGACCAGGTGGGGGGCCAGGCGGAGCAGAATCCGCCGTTCGCGGAGCGCCTCCCAGACCAGGTGGACGCGACCCTGTTCGAGATAGCGCAGCCCCCCGTGGATGAGGCGGCTCGATCGCGAGCTGGTCCCTTCCCCGAAGTCCCGCGCCTCGACGAGGGCGGTCGACAGGCCGCGCAGAGCCGCCTCGCGCGCGATCCCGGCGCCAGTGATCCCGCCGCCGATAACGAGCAGGTCGAAACCGCCGGCGCCGAGCTCCCGGAGCGAGGCGCGAACCGAAGGAGTCATGTGCTAGGAGTTTACTCCGACTCTCCCGATGCGACCGAGCTCGAGCGCCCGAGCAGCTGGTTTGCGTGGCATGCCTACCGCATCCAGGCAGGCAGCCGCGTGCTCGATCTGGCCTCCGGCGCCGGCCGTCATGCGCTGGCGGCTGCGGCGTTGGGCGGGAAGGTGACGGCGGTGGACAAGGACCCCCTGAGCCTCGCCCAGGGCCGCAAGGAAGCGAAAGCCAGGGGCCTCGAGGTGACCTGGATCGAAGCGGATCTCGAGAAGACCTGGCCCGACCTGGGGAAGTTCGACGCGGTGCTGATGTTCAATTACCTGGATCGGGCCCGAATGCCCAAGGTGGTCGACCTGGTTGCTCCCGGCGGACTCCTGATGGCCGAGACCTTTCTCGAAGCCCAGAAGGCGTTCGGCTGGGGTCCCTCGTCCGACGATCACCTGTTGCGCACCGGGGAGCTGTTCAAGCTGGTGGCGCCGCTCGTCGTGGTGCACGGCAGAGAAGTCGTCGAGGCGGTGGACAGCGCCCGCTGGAGCGCCATTGCCAGCGCACTGGCGCAGCGAAAGTAACGACGTGAACGGACTCCCGCTCTGAGCCTCGATCTGTTCTCCAAACCCCAGCGCCGGCCGGTGGTGGTTGCCGGGCTGCGCACGCCGTTCGCGCGGAGCGGCAGCGTCCTGCAGGACGTTACCGCGGTCCAGATGGCGCGGCACGCCGCACGCGAGCTGCTCTATCGCACCAACCTCGACGGCCGCGAGGTCGACGAGGTGATCTTCGGCCAGGTGATCCCCTCGGTTCTGGCGCCGAACGTCGCGCGCGAGGTCTCGCTGCTCCCCCAGTTTCCCCGGACCATCCCGGCGTACAGCCTGAACCGCGCCTGCGCTTCGGGTGCCCAGGCCATCACCAACGCGCACGACCAGATCCTCAGGGGCCACGCCGACGTGATCCTGGCCGGCGGCGTCGAATCGCTTTCCGACATCCCGATTCTGCACTCGCGGCAATTCAGTCGGACCTTGATGTCGGCCGGCAAGGCCAAGTCGCTCGGCGGGCGGCTGGCCGCGTTCTCCCGGGTGCGGCCCCGGGACCTGGTCCCGGTGGCGCCCGCCATCGCCGAACCGTCCACCGGAGAATCGATGGGCCAGTCGGCCGAGAAGATGGCCAAGGAGAACGGCATCTCCCGCGACGCCCAGGATCGCCTGGCGCTCATGTCCCACCAGCGGGCCGCGGCCGGAACGGCGGATGGCCGGCTCACGGCGGAGATCGCCCCCTGGTTCGGTGGTCGCATGATGGACCAGATCACCGAGAGCGACAACGGCATCCGGACCGACACCAGTCTCGAGGCGCTGGCCCAGCTGAAGCCGGTGTTCGACCGCCGCTACGGCTCGGTGACCGCGGGCAACGCGTCCCCGCTCACCGATGGTGCCTCGGCGGTGCTCATGATGTCCGAGGAGAAGGCGCGGGCGCTGGGTTATCGGCCGCTGGTGACGATCCGGAGCTATGCGGTTGCCGCGGTGGACCCCGGCTGGCAGCTGCTCATGGGCCCGGCCTACGCCGTGCCCAAGGCGCTGGACCGGGCCGGCATCGGCTGGAAAGAGCTGGGCCTGGTGGAGATTCACGAGGCCTTTGCGGCGCAGGTGCTCTCCAATGTGCAGGCCTGGGCCTCCAGGTCCTGGGCCGAGCGGCTGGGCCGTTCGCAGCCGGTCGGAGAAGTGGACTGGAATATCACCAACGTCATGGGCGGCTCGATCGCCATCGGGCATCCGTTCGGCGCCACCGGCGCCCGGCTGGTGACGACGATGGCCCACGAGATGCAGCGGCGCGCGGTGCAGTTCGGCCTGATTTCGATCTGCGCGCAGGGCGGAATGGGGTTGGCGATGGTGCTGGAGCGGATCGCATGAGCGCCTTCTCGCTGAGCCAGAGCGACGGCATCGCGATCCTTACCATCGACGTTCCCGGCGAGCCGGTCAACGTACTGGGCACGCCGGTCATCGGCGAGCTCGAGGACCTGCTGGAGCACATCAAGGAAGACCCGTCCGCGCGCGCCGTCGTGCTGATCTCCGGCAAGCCCGATAACTTCGTCGCCGGGGCCGACATCCAGGAATTCACGCGGATCGCCAGCGCGTCGGAGGGTGAATCGCTCTCCCGCCAGGGTCAGGAGATGATCGCCCGGCTGGAGCGGTTCCCCAAGCCCATCGTGGTGGCCATTCACGGCGCCTGCGTGGGATTGGGTTGCGAGCTCTCGCTCGCCTGCGCGTGGCGGATCGCCACCGATTCTCCCAAGACCGTGATCGGCCTTCCCGAGGTTCAGATCGGCATTCTTCCCGGGGCCGGAGGGTGCCAGCGCCTGCCGCGGCTCATCGGGGTCCGCGCCGCGCTCGACATCATTCTCGCCGGCAAGACCGAGCGCGCCGCGAAGGCGTTCAAACTCGGCCTGGTGGACGAGCTGGTGCCGCCCAGCATCCTCCGCTCGGTGGCCCTCGCGGCGGCGGATCGGCTGGCGCGCAACGGCCCGGCCGAGCGCAAGAAGCGGGGCAGCCTCCTGCTGGAGCGGAACCCGCTGGGGCGCCGGATCGTCTATTCCGCCGCCCGAAAAACCGTTCTGAAAAAGACCGGCGGCCATTATCCCGCGCCGCTCGCGGCGCTGGAGGCGGTGCGCACCGGCCTCGAGCACGGGATGGATGCGGGGCTCCGGAAGGAGGCCGAGCTCTTCGGCGAGCTGGCCGTGGGCGACGTCTCCCGCAATCTGGTGCGGATCTTCTTCGCCACCACCGCGCTCAAGAAGGACGACGGTGTTCCTCCCGGCACTGCCGCCCCGCGCCCGGTCCGCCGGCTCGGCGTCGTGGGCGCCGGCTTCATGGGCGCGGGGATCGCCGGCACCGCGGTGTCCCAGGCCGGCGTCGAGGCGCGACTCAAGGATGCGGACCTCGCCCGGGTGGGGAAGGGATTGTTCGCAGCCACCGAGATCCTGAGGGGGCAGCTCTCCCGCCGCCGAATCACGAAGGTCGAGTTCGAGCGGAAGGCGGCGCTCCTCTCGGGCACCTGGGGCTTCAGCGGATTCGAGCGTGCCGACGTGGTGATCGAGGCGGTGTTCGAGGATCTGGACGTGAAACGCCGGGTGATGCACGATCTCGAGGAGGTCGTCCGGCCCGAGACGATCCTCGCGAGCAACACCTCCACCATTCCGATCGCCAGCATCGCAGAAGGGGCGCGCCATCCGGAGCGGATGCTCGGGATGCATTTCTTCTCGCCGGTGGACCGGATGCCGCTGCTGGAGGTGATTCCCACCGCGGTCACCGCCCCGTCGGCCATCGCCACGGCGGTGCAGTTCGGGCGCCGCATGGGCAAGACGGTCATCGTGGTCGCGGATCGGCCCGGATTCTGGGTCAACCGGATTCTCTCGCCCTACATCAATGAGGCCGGGCTGCTGCTCGCCGAAGGCATGCCGATCGAGGCGATCGACCGGACGATGACCCGGTTCGGGTTTCCGGTGGGTCCCATCACGTTGCTCGACGAGGTGGGGATCGACGTGGGTCAGAAGGCCGGCGGAGTCATGCAGGCCGCCTTCGGCGAACGGATGACGCCGGCGCCCGGGATCGCGAGGATGGTGGACGCAGGCCGGCTGGGCCGGAAGAGCGGCAAGGGGTTTTATCTCTACCAGGACGATCACAAGACCGACCCCGATCCCGCGGCGTACACGCTGCTCGGCGTCACCCCGCTGGCGTCGGTCGATTCGGGCGAGATCGAGCGCCGCCTGGTGTATATCATGCTCAACGAAGCCGCCATGGCGGCGCTCGAGGGAGTGGTCCGCTCCCCCCGCGACGGCGACGTCGGCGCGATCTTCGGCATCGGGTATCCGCCGTTCCGGGGCGGCCCGCTCCGCTACATCGACACGCTGGGCGCCACCCGCGTGGTCCAGAC
>JANNGX010000153.1:0-13686 GCA_031404115.1 Gemmatimonadales bacterium
CTCCGTCTTGCCGACACCGGTGGGGCCGATCAGTATGATGTTGGAGGGGGTGATCTCGTCCCGGATGGGCTCGGGCGCCTGGGACCGGCGCCAGCGGTTCCGCACCGCGATGGCGATGGCTCGCTTGGCCGCTTCCTGCCCCACGATGTAGCGGTCCAGCTCCGCCACGATTTGACGGGGCGGCATCTCTTCCAGCCAGGGGAGCGGGGCTTCGGGGGCAGGCGTCGGGGTAGTCATTGCGGTGAGGTGAGCGGTGAGCCGTGAGCGATTGCCGCTCACCGGTCACCGCTCACCGGTCACTCATAGCTCCAGTATCGTTAGGTTGCGATTGGTAAAGACGCAAATCTCTGCTGCGATGATAAGCGAGCGCTCCACCACATCGCGCGCGGAAATCAGGGGATCGGGCAGGAGCGCCCGGGCCGCTGCCTGCGCATAGTTGCCGCCCGATCCGACCGCGAGGAGGCCGTCGTCGCCCTCGATCAGCTCGCCGGAGCCGGAGAGCAGGAAGCTGTGATCAAGATCGGCCACGATCAGGAGCGCCTCCAGCCGGCGGAGGATCCGGTCGCTGCGCCAGTCCTTGGCAAGCTCGACCGCAGCGCGGGGCAGGTTTCCGGGATAGCGGTCGAGCTTCTCCTCAAAGCGCTCGAAGAGGTTGAGCGCGTCGGCCACCGAACCGGCAAACCCGGCCAGCACTTTGCCGCCCTTGAGCGAGCGCACCTTCGTGGCCGTGGACTTGACGATCGTGTCGCCGATGCTGACCTGGCCGTCGCCGCCGAGCGCAACCCGCCCGCCCTTTCGCACGACCAGGATTGTAGTACCGTGAAAAATCATCCGTTCCGTGTGAGCGGTGCGCTCACCCTCCTCTGGGGTGTGCCTGTCGATAGACCTGTTTGAGCCGCTCGACGCTGGTGTGCGTGTATACCTGCGTGGTACTGAGCGACGCGTGGCCGAGCAGCTCCTGCACCGCCCGGAGGTCCGCGCCCGCGTCCATCAGGTGCGTCGCGAAGGTGTGCCGCAGCGAGTGGACTCGGTGGCCGGCCGCGGCGATCCCGTCGAAAAGCCGGTGCATCCGCCGCTGAATCGTGGTGACGCCCAGGCGCCGTCCGCTCCGGTTCAGGAACACCGCGGCGCGGTCGGCCCCGGGTTTTCGCGCCACCGCCTCGCGGGCGAGAAGATAACGCCGGAGCGCCTGCACCGCCTTCTGACCGACCGGGACGATCCGCTCCTTGCGACCCTTGCCGCGCACCTTGACCTGATCGCTCAACAGGTCGAGGGTCCGGAGATCGATCCCGGCAAGCTCGGAGAGCCGAAGTCCACTGGAATAGAACAGCTCCAGCATCGCGAGGTCCCGGACGGCCGTGAATTCATCGCCGACGGCGCGGGCCTCGGCCAAGGTGAACAATGCCTCCATCTCGTTTTTCATGAGATAGGTGGGCAGCCGCTTCTCGATCTTCGGGCTCCTGGCAGCGCGGGCCACACCGTTGGTCATCCCGTGGTGCACCTGGAGATAGCGGTAGAACGAGCGCAGCGCGGAGAGCGACCGTGCCGCCGAGCGGCGGGCCAGCCCCCGGCGCTCCTGCTCGCCCATGAAGCCACGGATGCCGAGCCGGTCCACCGATTCCCAGCTCCAGACGCCTCCGTAGAACCGCCCGGCGAACTCGACGAACCGCTCGAGATCCCGGCGGTAGGCTTTGATGGTATGGGGGGACTGGTCGCGTTCTTTTTCGAGGTGGATCAGGAATTCCTCGAGCAGGCGACCGACCGCCTTCATAGCGTTCCGGCCCACGCACGGAACTCCACGAGGGCCCGCTCTACCAGGGCCGCGCGTTTCTCCGACTTATTCAGCCTCCCCACCAGCGGCTCCAGCAGGCCGAAGTTCGCGTTCATCGGCTGGAAATGTTTGGGGTCCGCCTCGCGCAAGTATCGGAGTAACGCGCCGAGCATCGTTGTCGGCGGCGGAATGGCGAGCGGCCTGCCTGTCAAATGCCGGTGCAGATTAATTCCGGCCAGGATACCGGTGCCCAGCGACTCGGTATAGCCCTCGACGCCGGTGAGCTGGCCGGCGAAGAACACGGGCGCTCCGTCTCTGGTGGCGAGCCCCGGACCGAGGCTGGCGGGGCTGTTGATGTAGGCGTTCCGGTGGATGCTGCCGTAACGGAAAAATTCCGCGCCGGCGAGCCCGGGAATCGAGCGGAACACCCGCTGCTGCTCGGGAATCCGGAGCCGGGTCTGGAAGCCGACCAGGTTCCACATCTGGCCGGCCTTGTCTTCGCGGCGGAGCTGTACCACGGCCCACGGCTCTTTCCCGGTGTGCGGATCGGGAAGGCCCACCGGCTTCATGGGTCCGAATCGCAGCGTCTCGGGCCCGCGCCGGGCCATCTCTTCGACTGGCAGGCACCCCTCGAAATACGGCACCTGATCGAACTCGTGTCCGTGAAACTGGTCCGCGGCCCCGAGCGCGACGATGAACGCATCGTAGTCGTCCTTGGACATCGGACAGTTGAGGTAATCGTCCCCGTCGCCCTTTTCATAGCGGGAAAGTTTGTAGAGCACCGAGTGCTCAAGCGACTCGTCGTTCACGATCGGGGCGATCGCATCATAGAACGCCAGCGCCGCGGTGCCCAGGCGGGCTGAGATCGCGATGCCCAGGGCTTGCGACGTAAGCGGGCCGGTGGCGACGATGCCCGGCGCGGGGAGCTCGGTGGCCTCGCCCACTTCGATCCGGATATTCGGGTGGGCCCGGATCCGCGCGTCCACGGAGTCCGCAAAGACGGTGCGGTCCACCACCAGCGCGGACCCGCCCGGCACCCGGGCCAGATCGGCGCATTCGAGCAGCAGGCTTCCCAGCATGCGCAGCTCGGCCTTGAGGAGGCCGTGGGCGTTGGCCGTCTCCAGCGACTTGAAGCTGTTGCTGCAGACCAGCTCGGCGAGCGTACCGGTCTGGTGCGCCGGCGTGGGCACCGCGGGCCGCATCTCGCGAAGGGTTACGTGAACGCCCCGATTGGCCAGCGCCCAGGCGGCTTCGGAGCCGGCCAGGCCGCCGCCGATGACGGTTGCGGAAAGATCAGTCATTCGGGGAAAGATAGGTGGGGCCCTACACCTTCACCTGCTCGGCCACCCGCTCGTCGTGGTGATCGCCACCCAGCCGACTCGCGCGTCGGAAAGACGCACCAGCTCGAAGCCACCGAACCGTCCCAGCACCTCCGCACCCGTCACCGAGGAGAGCACTTCGACGGCCGGCGCGGCGGTGTCCGGGGCTTCGTACAGAACCGCGCCGGAATCGAGCCGGGCCTGCCGTGACCCACGACCGGCACGGGTTACCACGGCGGCGTCCAGGTATCCGACGGTCTCATCCGGCAACACCACCCGAAAGGCTCCCTGTGAAGCGCCGTTTACCCGTGCCAGCCATCCCCGATCGAGCCGGCGCACCGAGTCCGCGCCGCGATGCGGGCCGCGTCGAAGCTGGGCGCTCGGCGTGGTGACCCGGACCCAGTCGTCAAATCCATCCACCGGCGCCACGACGCCGGGCGGCGCGGGATCATCGGGGGCGAGGAACGGCTCCGGATCGACCGGGCCACCCTCGTAGATCCCGAAATGCAGGTGGGGCGGCGTGGTTCGCGCATTGCCGGTTTTCCCCACGTAGCCGAGCGTATCTCCGATCTTCACGTTGGCGTCCCCGTCCACAGCCCAGCGGTCCAGGTGTGCGTAGTACAGCGTGCGGCCGCCGGCGCCATCGCGAAGCCACACGACGTTTCCACCGAGCTCATTCGTGGTGGCCCGAGCCAGACCCTCGACGACGTCAACGACCGGCGTGCCCCGGGGCGCAAAGATGTCCACACCCTGGTGCCGCCGTCTGCCGGCGTCCCGGTCCACTCCGAATCTGCTGCGGATGGCCGGAATGCCGAATCCAGGAACTGGAAACCCCAGCGACGCCTCGGTGCGCTGCTCCACGGTCCACCGCCCGCCCCGCAGCAGCTCCGGCTGCAGCCGCAGGAGATAGGTCCCGTCATGGCGAACCTCGAAGGTGAGGGAAGAGTCCCCGGCCGCCAGGCTGGCTACCCGTTGCGGTGGCTGATCATCGCGGAGCCGGAACAGGTCCATGAACAGCCGCGCCGGCCGGGCGGTGTTGAACGAGACGTCGATCGCGAGCCTGCGGCCCCGCCGCAGCTCGAACTGGTAGACCACCGCCCCAGGCTGATGCGGCGCGAAGTATCCGGTCTCCCGAAACGGCAGACGGGCCGGGACCGGACGCGCCATTGCCTGCTCTCCTGCGGCCGCCCAGTCCTTCCCCAACCCGGTCGAATCCAGGCCGGCCTTCTGGATGGTGTGGAGGTACTGCTCGTACGGGGAGTCGGAACGGAAGAGGCCGGCAATGTCCTTCTCGACGCCGCAGGCGCCCGCTGCGGGGAGCAAGAGGAGGCACGCGGCCGCGCGGCGAATACGACAGATGCGACTCATGTGAGGAACACCCTACGGAGCGAGTCCTCTCGTGGCTTCAAGGACGGCCCGCGCAACCGCCTCGGGCGCTCCGGAGGCATCGCTGGAGAGGGTCGATTTTCCGATTCGCTTGGTGGCGAACGGGTTTCGAGCGTCCCGGTGCGCGTGCCAGTGGGTGGCACCTGTCGGAAGGAGGCTGACGCGCCGGGGGTACGAGCCCAATGATCCGGTTTGACCGGTATTTCCGCCATATAGGGTAACACCAACCCCATCGGGGCTCCTATGCGCTACCACGTCCTGCTGCTCTCCGTCACCATCCTGGCCGCTTGCGGTGGGGGCGGAACCGTCGCCCCACCGCCGCCCCCCCCACCCCCGCCACCGCCTGCTCCGGTGGCTTCGGTCAGCGTGACCCCGGGGCCCGCGGTGGACCTCCTTGTCGGTGCCACCACCCAGCTCACCGCCACCCCACGAGACGCCCAGGGGACGGCCCTGAGTGGACGCACGGTCAGCTGGAGCAGCACCGTCGAGGCGGTGGCGACCGTCTCCGCCACCGGTCTTGTGACCGGGGTGGCGGCGGGCACGGCGCAAGTGCGCGCTACCAGTGAAGGCCGTGTCGGAGAGGCCACGGTCATGGTGAGCCCGGTGCCTGTGGCGGCGGTGACGCTGTCGGCCGCCGCCGGGACGCTGGTGCCGGGCCAGCCGCTCACACTCATCGCCACGCCCCGCGATGCGCAAGGGGCGGCACTCACCGGCCGGACGGTGACCTGGGCCAGCTCGGCCGAAGCGGTCGCAACGGTGAGCGCCGCCGGGGTGGCAACCGGGGTGGCGGTTGGGAGCGCCACGATCACCGCGACCAGCGAAGGCAAGAGCGCCACGGCCGCCATGACCGTGCGCGATGGTGGGTGGCTCACCCCGGCCGGCGGGACGATCACGGCGGCGGGGGGAAATGTTGTGATCACCGCCCCTGCGGGGGCGGTCGCGACGGCCACCGCGATCACCGTGGACCCCGTCGTCGCGCCGCCGGTGACCACCAACCTGGTCCCGGGCACTGCCTACGACCTGGGCCCCGCGCTCACATTTGCCCAACCCGTCGCCGTCCGAATCCGGTATATAGCCGGGTCGGTGCCCGCCGGAGCCCCCCCTGCGGAACTGCGGGTCGGCAAGATCGCCAGCGGCGAGTGGCGCGACCTGGCCGGCAGCACTGTGGATGTGGCGGGAATGACCGCCACCGGCGCCAGCACCAGCTTCAGCCTCTGGGGTGTGGTGGTCCGAGTCCTCGGATCGGTCATGGTGGCGCCGCTGGCGCCGGCGGTGGCGGTGGGGAACACTATCCAACTCACCGTGGAAGGAACCGACTACCACGGCAACAGCATGCCGGCTGGCCCGGCAACCTGGAACTCCCAGTCACCCAACGTCGCCACTGTGGGCGCGACCACCGGGGTCATCACCGGTGTCTCGGCAGGGACTGCGATCATCGCCGGCTTTCGCGATGGGAAATCCGCCGTGACGACTGTGACGGTCACGGCGGCGCCGTCGTTTGCGCTCGCCAGCCTCACGGCCGGACAAGCCTTCACCTGCGGACTCACCGCCGTCGGCGCCGCCTGGTGCTGGGGCTCGAACGACCGCGGCCAGCTCGGCGACGGCAGCGCGATCCAGTTTCGGCCCACCCCCGTGGCCGTGAGTGGTGGACCTGCCTTCATCGCGATCACGGCCGGAGAAGACCACACCTGCGGGCTCACGGCGGCCGGAGCGGCTTGGTGCTGGGGCGACAACGGCCGTGGCCAGCTCGGCGACGGCACGACCACCGGTCGGCCCACCCCCCTAGCGGTCAGCGGCGCACCCGCCTTCACCGCGATCACTACGGGAGAAGACCACACCTGCGGGCTCACGGCGACTGGCGCGGCCTGGTGCTGGGGCGAGAACACTCAGGGCCAGCTCGGCGACGGCACGACCACCGGTCGGCCCACACCCCTAGCGGTCAGCGGCGGACCTGCGTTCACCGCGATCATTGCGGGAGAAGACCATACCTGCGGGCTTGCCGCCGCCGGCGCGGCTTGGTGCTGGGGTCGGAACGACCAAGGCCAGCTCGGCGACGGCACGACCACCGGTCGGCCCGCTCCCGTGACGGTTAGCGGCGGACTCAGCTTTACCGTGATTTCAGCGGGAGAGTACCACACCTGTGCGTTCACCGCCGTCGGCGCGGCCTGGTGCTGGGGCTGGAACGGCCAAGGCCAGCTCGGCGACGGCACGGTCATTGATCGGTCGATGCCGGCGGCCGTGGCCGGCGGACTCGGTTTCACCGCGATCAGCGGAGGACGAGTCCACACCTGCGGGCTCACCGCCGCGGGCGCGGCCTGGTGCTGGGGCTACGGGGCCAACGGCGCGCTCGGCAACGGCACGACCACTGCTCGGCTGACGCCCGTCGCCGTAACCGGCGGACTCAGTTTTACCACGATCGACGGAGGACTAGCCCACACCTGCGGGCGCACTGCCGTCGGCGCTGCCTGGTGCTGGGGCTTAAACAGTAGCAACCAGCTCGGCGACGGGACTAATGTTGGTCGGTTCGTGCCGACCCGGGTGCTGGCGCCCTAAGCGGCATTCGAGAGGAGAGCCTAGGTGGTCCCGCCCCTCGTGGCTTCAAGGACGGCCCGCGCAACCAACTCCGGCGGTCCCGAGGCATCGATCGTAACGGCTGATTTGAGGTACCACGCCTCCCGCTCTCGCAGCAGCTCGCGAATCCTGCCTTGGGGATCCCCGCCGGCCAGCAGCGGGCGCGAGCCGTCGCCGGTGAGCCGTGCCGCAGCGGCCTCGGGCGCAATCCGGAGATAGACCAGGAGCGCCTCTCGCGCCGCCTCACAATTACCCGGCTGCGCGATCCACCCGGCGCCGGGAGCGATCACATGCGGCGGCGCCGCCATCGCGCCATCCATCGCGGCCCGCTCCATCCTGCGGAAGCGCGCCTCCCCATGGACTGGGAACAGTTGCGCTACCGGCATCCCGGCGGCGGAGGCCACGATTTCATCGATGTCGGAAAAGGCAGTGCGGAGGAGGCCGGCAACCTGGCGCCCGACCGTGGTCTTGCCTGACCCTGGGAGTCCGACCAGAACGAGGTGCCGCTTCACTTGCCGAGTTCGTTCCAGCGGCGGCCCAGGCTCGCGACGTACCCGTCGTAGTTGCGGCGCAGCTCGGCGAGCGAATCGCCACCGAACTTTTCCAGCATCGCATCGGCCAGCACCAGCGCCACCAGGGCCTCGGCTATGACACCCATGGCCGGCACGGCGGTGACATCGGACCGCTCGCTCTGCGCGTTGGCCTCGGCGCCGGTGGCGAGGTCCACGGTCTTGAGCGGAGACATCAGCGTCGAGATCGGCTTCATTGCGACCCGAACCACCAGCGGCTCTCCGGTGGTCATGCCGCCCTCGAGGCCGCCGGCGTTGTTGGTGTGGCGGCGGAAGCCCCCCTTGGGGTCGGTTCCTGCCTCGTCTGACAGGATGGCGTCGTGCACCCCGGAGCCGGGCCGTTGCGACGCTTCGACGCCGAGACCGATTTCCACTGCCTTCACCGCCGGGATGGACATGAGCATGCCGGCCAGCCGCCCGTCGAGCTTGCGGTCCCAACTGGTGTGGCTGCCGAGCCCGAGCACCAGACCTCGCGCCACCACTTCGACCTGCCCCCCGAGCGTGTCCCCGGCCTTCTTGGCGGCATCGATCCGGGCGATGATGTCTTTCTCGACCGAGGGATCGAGCACCCGGACTTCGGAGCGGTCCGACGCTTCGTTCAGGGAATCGGGGAGCGGGGAGCGGGGAGCGGAGGTGATTCCGCCCAACGACACCACGTGGCTTCCGATTTCCACGCCGAACTCCTCGAGGAGCCGCCGGGCCAGCGCGCCGGCGGCCACCCGGGCGGCGGTTTCCCGGGCACTGGCCCGTTCCAGGATGTCGCGTGCATCGAGCCGGTCGTACTTGAGGACCCCGACCAGGTCGGCGTGGCCGGGGCGGGGCCGGGTGACCCGGCGGCGGCGGATGTCGCCGGGGGTGCCCTCGGCGGCCATGACATCTTCCCAGTTGGCCCAGTCAAGATTGGGGATCAGCATGGCCACCGGGGAGCCCAGCGTCTCCCCTGCGCGCACTCCGGACAGCCACTCGATCCGGTCCCGCTCGATCTTCATGCGGGCCCCCCGGCCGTACCCCTGCATGCGCCTCCCGAGCTCGACGCCCACCTGCTCTGCCGATACGGGCAGTCCGGCCGGCAGGCCCTCGACGATGACGACGAGGGCCTTGCCATGTGATTCGCCTGCCGTCGTGAACCGCAGCCTCACAGGGACCTTCCTAGCCTCTTAGCGCCTTAGCCTCATAGCCTCTTACAAAAGCAACGGACCCGGCGACTGCCGGGCCCGGGAGCTGCCTGCGCACCAGTCAGAGGCTGGGGATCAGGACTCCGGTACCACCTTGCCGTCGCCGAGGATTCTCGGCGTGACCAAGATAATGAGATCCTTCCGGTTTTCCGTCGTGCTCGAGAAGCTGAAGAGGCTTCCGATCAGCGGGAGACTGGAGAGGAGCGGGATGCCCGAGCGGGTTTTTTCCACCGTGGTGACGGTCAGGCCGCCGATGACCGCGGTTTCTCCATCCGACACGAGGAGCTGATTCCGGGTTTCCTGCTTCGCGATGATGAAGCCGAGGTCCGCGGCCGCCAGAGTCTGAAGGCTGGACCGTTCCGTGGCGAGGTCGAGGGAGATCTGGCCGTCGTTGGTGACGTGGGGCGTGACCAGCAGCTTGATGCCGGTTTCGCGGAACTGCACGTTGGCGCGGACGGCCTGTCCCGCCGCCGTCGGCGCATTCGCGTCGATGACCCGGACCGGGATATCCTCACCCACGCGGATGGAGGCCTGCTTGTTGTCCTGGGTCGTGATGGTCGGCTCCGCCTGCACGTCGGAGAGGTTGACCTGCTCCAGCGCCTGGAGGAAGCTGGTGATGGAGAAGCCGCCGATGGCGGTCGAAAAGAGCAGGTCGAGCGCCGGGTTCCGGAGCACCGCGTCGCCGTTGCCGACGGCCGAGACCTGGTTGCCGCCCAGGTTCACCACGTTGACGCCCGGGTCATAGGGATTTCCCCCCTTGAGCGGGTCGGGGCGCTGCACGATCCGGTTGTAGAACTGATCCCGTGTGCCGATGTCGTATTTGAACCCGAGCTGCTCGAGATCGGTGCGGTCGACGAAGATGATCTTGGCCTGGATCGAGACGCTCTTCGGCTTGAGGTCCAGCTGCCCGACAAAGTCGACCACCAGGTCGATGTTGCTGCGTACGTCGGTCAGGATGACGGAGTTGGTGGCGCTGTCGGCGATGGCCGTCCCGCGCCTGGTCAGGATGCCTTTGAGCGAGCCGACCAGCTCACCAACGCGGGCGTAGTTGACCCGCACGACATGGGTCTCGCGCTGCTCCAGGGAATCGATCTCGGCCAGGTTAGACGGCTGGTCCACCCGGAGGATCCCGCCCGGCATTTCCTGGGCGGACAAGCCCTGGGCCGCCAGGATGGCGTAGAAGGCCTCGGGCCACGGCTTGTCGATGATTTCGGCAGTGACGGTACGCTTGATGTCCTTGCCCAGGATGATCGACTGCCCGCTGATGGCCTGGAAGCCGCCGATCACTTCCTCGATGCTGGCGTTGTTCCAGCTTACCGTGATGCGGGGAACGTTGCGGCTCTGGGTCCGGCCCATCGCGCGGTTGAGGCGGGCCTCCGCGCTGCTGATGGCCGGAGCAGCCTCGACGCGATCGGGCGCCGGCGCCGGGACCACGGCCATGGCCTGGTCTCGAACCCCGGTGACCGAGCCGCCGTTCCAGGCCAGGAAGCCCTGGTCGGATCCGAAGGAGACCCTGATGGCCTCATCGGAACGCTCGACCCGGTAGGCCACCAGGCGCTCGACATCCATCACGACCCGGACGACGTCGGGGGTGTACTGGCTCAGCCGGACATTGAGGACGCCGGCCCGCTTGACACCATCGTAGGCCGAGCGGTTCATCCCGGCCCCGAGGGTAGCGCCCGCGATGTCGAGGACGATCCGGTTCGGGTCGGTCAGGGTGCGGTCGGTGACCTGCACCGCGCCCTGAATCTGGATGACCAGCTCGGCTTTGCCGGACGCCGGTACCAGGCTCACCGCGCGGACCTCGCCGTCGCGATCGGTGACCGCATGGGCCGAAGGTGCCGCGAGGAGAAGTGCGCTCGCGAGGAGCGACCAGCAACGATGGATCATGGGGCGTTACCCTCCTGCTTGCGGATCGTCAGCGTCTGCTGCCGCTCCGTACCGTAGTCATCAATGGTGAAGGTCACGTCCTTTTGGCGGATGTCGGACACGCGCATCCGGCCCAAACGCTCTCCCTCGCGGACATTGTACCGTTTTCCGTTCAAGCGGTCCCGCAGCACCGCCACGCTTCCCGACGGGTTCCGTTCCTGATAGTAGACCGCGACCAGATCAAGATCGGCCAGCTCCGGCCCCGCGGTGCCGCTCTCGAGTACCGAGAGGAACGGGTCGCGGCTGCCGCCGTTGAAGGCGTAGGACTCCCGGGAAATCGGTGCTCCCGGCTCCGGGATCAGCGATTCGTCGACCTTCATACGCTGCTCACCCACCGGTCCGGCGGGCGCGGCGGCGGGCTTGGCCTCCGCGCCTTCTTCCACCGCTGCGGCGGGATCGACCGTCGGAGCGGCGGCCTCCCCTCCACCGCCACAACCGGTGAGCAGAAGGAGCAGCAGCGTCCATGGCGCAAGGGCTCTAGTTGGCACGCGGCACTCCTTCCGCCACGGCGGACTTGACGAAGGTCTTCACGACAAACCGCGCCTCCAGCATGGCCTTCGAGGTATCTCCCAGAGCGCGGGCCGACGTGGGATTGGCGGCCACCAGCGAGACGTCGATCGGCACGATGATGCGCTTGAGCCCGGCCACGTCGGTCAGGAACTCGCCGATCTGGTCGTAGTGCCCGATGACCGAGATCCGGTAGCGATGGGTGTCGAAGGGCGATGGCCCCCCCTCGACCGGCTGGGGTGCCAGCGACGCGACGTGCACACCGCGCACCTTGGCCCGGGTGGATATCGCATCGATGAGCCCGGGCACTTCGTTCTGATCCGGCACCAGCTGCCGAAGGGCCTCGAGGGTGACCCGGTAGGCTTCGGTTTTCTGCTTGAGATCCTCCACCGACCCACGGGACAGATCCCGCTTGGCGCTGTCGGTGGAGGCTTTGACCGCGGCGAGCGAGTCCGCCAGCGCGGTGGCCCGGTCCTGCTTGGCCTTGAGGCCGGTCATCCCGAACGTGCTGAGGCCGTCGCCGGAGTAGATCATGTAGCCCAGCAACAGCGTCACCAGGATCCCGGCGATGGCCTTGCTGCGCGGCGTATCGAGGAGTGCCATGGTTATCTCTCCCCCGCCGGCATGGCCGCTGTGCGCCCGCGTCCCGGCCGCTCATAGCCGGCCCGAACGGTGAAGGCGGTCACCGCGCGACCGTGGTCGATTTCGGTGGTGGTGGACACGACGGTCACGTCGCGCAGCCAGGGAGAATCTTCCAGCTGCCGCATGAACCGGGTGAACCCCTGGATGTCCATCGTCCGACCGACGATCTGGAACGAGACCGGCGGCGGCGCGATGCTGGTGCTGTCGAGCGGCGCCGGCTGGGGCACCGCGGCCATCTCGGTGAGCCAGGTGAACGGCGGCACCGCCCGGGTGACTTCGTCCAGAATGTGGGGCCAGACATACCGGTCGCCGTCGACCGAGCGGATGGTGGCGATCTGCAGGACCACCGAATCCTTGGCCGCCTCGGCCCGCTTTTTCTCGACCAGGAACGTCTTGAAGCGCCGGTTTTCCGCGCGGGCGGTGGCGAGTTCGTCCTCCAGCGAGCTGATCTTGGCCGCGGAACCGAATCCGATCCAGGCCAGGCCGATGGCGGTAAGGGCAACCACCACCAAGGCGGCCATGGGCCACGGATCCTTGACCCGTGTGCGCATGGACCGGAGCGCGTTCATCCCGCCGGCGAGCGATGCGCCCGACGCGGCGCGCTTTGAACCCGGCTTGAGGTTGATCGTGATCATGGACGCCTTCGGTGCGTGAGGGCGGGGCTCAAGCCGCGGTACGGAGGGCCAGGCCCACCGGGAGCATCAGCAATGGCGCGACTTCGTCGATGTTCATGCCGTCGAATACCCCGTCGGCTACCTGCAACCGCTTGATGGGATTGGCGAGCTCGACCGGCAGCCGGAGCCGGTCGGCGAGGGTCCGGGTGAGACCCGGAATCCGGGCGCCGCCGCCCGAGGTGTACAGCCGCGACAGTCCGGTAGACGATCGGGCCGCAGTCTGGAGGAACGCCGCGGCGCGCTCAATGCCCACCGCCAGTTCCTCACCGCGGGTCTGCAGAAACGGAGTCAGCACGTCGCTGGCCTCGAAGCCCTGAAGCAGCTTGTCCGCTTCGTCAGCCGAGAGACCGCGCTCCCGCTGGAGATCTTCGCGGAACCGCCGGGTACCGACCGGCAGGTCGCGGGTGAGCACGGGAATCCCATCGTCGAGGATGTTCACGTTGGTCATTTCGTGCCCGATGTTCACCAGGCCGACCACGCCCTTCATGCCCTCGGGGTAGCTCAATTCGAATGCGTTGTGCAGCGCGAAAGAATCCACGTCGATCACGCTGGGACCGACGCCGACTTCGGCGAGCAGGGCGATCTTGTTGTCGATCAGCTCCCGCTTGGCCGCCACCAGCAGCACGGTCATCTGGAGGCCCTCACCCTCGGGGTCCAGAATCTGGAAGTCGAGCTCCACGTTGTCCATGTCGAACGGCACGTGCTGCTCGGCCTCCCAGCGGATCACCTCGCGGGCCTCCGATTCCTTCATGCGATCCATCGGGATCTTCTTGATGATCACGTCCCGGCCGCCAACGGCGGTGACCACCTGGCGGGGCTTGATGCCGGCGGACGCGAACAGCCCGCGGACCGCGTCGGCCACGATGCCGGGGTCCATGACCTCGCCCTCGACGATGGCGTCATCCACCAGCGAGGCAAAGGCGACCTTCGTCAGGACCGGCTCGCCGGACCCGTGGGAAACAACAGCCAGCTTGATCAGCCCGCTGCCGATATCAAGACCGACCGAGGTCTTCGTCCGGCTGAACAGTCCCATAGGGGCTCGATTTTCCGAGAGGAGTGTCGATTACGCTACTAGTCGCGCAAACTTTTGTCAAGCTACTAACATGCTTGAGGTGGTCTCAAGCAAGTGTTTCCAGTTTCTTG
>JANNGX010000154.1:0-5393 GCA_031404115.1 Gemmatimonadales bacterium
TTGTCTCAAGTACGAGCACGAATTCTATGTCACCGCCCGCAAGCGGTTCCCCAAAGAGGGGAAGGCGCTCCGGACCGCCCGCGGGGCCGAGCGGGTGGTGGCGGTAGATATCTTCCGCGAGCGGGTCTTTCTCAGGGGCGATGAGCAGGGCCCGCGCATCATTTCGCTCCTCGACCTGCGCGAAGAGCTCGAGCGGCTGGGCGAGCCGCCGCCCGAAGCGCGAGGCCAGCGCCAGGACACTGCCGTCAGTGCCCGGGGACCGGCGTCCACCGGCGATTCCCCGGAGGTCGCCGCGAAAACACCGCGCCCCCGCGAAGATGCCGGGACCACGACGCCGCGCCCTCGCGAAGGCCAAGGGCCCGAGGCGCCCCCGGACCCCTCGCGAGTATCCGAAGGCTCCGACCCGGCGTCCGGACCGCGGAAACGCCGGCGGCGGCGCAAGCGGAAGGGGCCCGGTCCCGATGGGGGCGCGCCCCCGTCTCCCCCCGGCTCCCCCGGACCCTGAGTGGCAAAGTTCTACCTCACCACCGCCATCGACTATTCGAATGGCGATCCCCACCTCGGCCATGCCCTGGAAAAGGTGGGCGCCGATTGCCTGTGCCGCTATCGCCGTCTGCGAGGCGACGATGTGCATTTTCTGATGGGGATGGACGAGCACAGCCAGTCGGTCATCCAGGCCGCGGCAGCGGGCGGCGTCGCGCCGGCGGAATGGGTCGAGCGGATGGCGGCACGGTTTGCGGACTTCTGGCGCCGACTGGAATGCAGCAACGACGACTGGATCCGCACGACCGAGCCGCGCCACCACGCCGCGGTTGCGGCGCTGCTCCAGGCTATCCGCGAGCGCTCACCCGACGACCTCTTCCAGGGTGAGTACCAGGGACTCTACTGCAACGGATGCGAGGAGTTCAAGACCGAAGCACAGATCATCAGCGGTCGCTGCATCGAGCATCCGACCCTCGAGCTGGTCCCGACCCACGAGCGGAACTGGTTCTTCCGGCTGAGCAGTTATGGCGAACGCCTGCTGGCGCTGATCGGTTCGGGTGAACTCGCGGTGGAGCCCCAGATCCGCCGGAACGAAGTGGTCCGGCTGATCGAAGGCGGACTCCAGGACGTGTCGGTCTCCCGGCAGCGGCTGGAGTGGGGTATTCCCTTCCCCGGCGATCCGCAGCAGACCGTCTACGTCTGGTTCGACGCCCTCATCAACTACCTCACCGCGTCCGGGTATCCGGAGGCGGGGTACCAGCGACTCTGGCCGGCCGACGTGCACGTCATCGGCAAAGGGATCACCCGGTTTCACTGCGTGATCTGGCCCGCCATGCTGCTTGCCGCCGGAATTGCCCTGCCTCGAAAGGTCTGGGCCCACGGCTACGTGCAGTGGGGCGGCGCCAAGATGTCCAAGACGGCGGGAACGGCGGTGAGTCTCGACACCGCCATCGAGCGGCACGGGCCCGACGCCCTGCGCTACTTCCTGCTCCGCGAGATCGGTTTCGAGGGTGACGGAAATTTCACCTGGGACCGCTTCGACGAGCGCTATACCGCCGATCTTGCCGATGGGCTGGGAAATCTGGTGTCCCGCTCACTCGCCATGCTTGCCAAGTACCGGGACGGCGTGGTCCCGGACGCCGAACGGGAAACGCCGCTCGACCGGGCGGGCACCCACGCCCTCGCGGCCTATGCCGCCGCGATGGACCGGTTTGACGTCCGGGGCGGCGCCGACGCGGCGTGGTCCCTGGTCACCGAGGCCAATCAGTACATCGTGCGCACCGCGCCCTGGACCCTCGCCAAGGAGGGCAGGGACGCCGATCTGGATCAGGCCCTCGCCAGCCTGGCGCGTTGCCTCTATCGGTTGGCGGTGCTGGCCGCGCCGTTTCTCCCCGAGAAGTGCGCGCTGCTTTTCGAGTCCCTGGGCAGGGACGGACGTCCCGAGGGCGCCCTATGGGACTCCCTCGCCAGCCCGGCGGTGGCCGGCGACAGGACGCGTCGCGCGCCGGTGCTTTTCCCCAAGCCGGAGCCGGAATCTCTGACCTTGTAGGATCGTAACCTGGCCCTGTCATAACCCGCGACACCGCAAATATTTAGACACGACCTTCCTGCTTGACAGCGGCGCCGCCAGGGGGCATTATGTCCGCTGGCCCTGCTCCCCAACGGGCCACGCAATGCCCGCTCGTCGGCGGCTGTTCCGTCTCCGGCGATCCCGAACTGATCAAAGCGTGCCGCAGGTGTCCGGATGTCCAAACGCCGTTGGACCATCGTCATCGTGCCGCAAGGCTCGAGCGCCTCGAAAATCATCGAGGTGTCTCACACCATGCTCAAGCTCGTGGGGAGCCTGGGTGTGGCCGCGATGATGCTGGCCATGCTGCTGGGCTACGCCACGATTCGCCGCTCCCTCAATCTGGCGCGGGCCGAGCGGCTCGAGCACGAGAACGCCCGCCTCACCGACGAGCTGAACCTCCTCTCCAGCCATGTGGGCGCGCTCACCGACAGCATGGCATCGCTCGAGGTTCGGGATGCCCAGCTTCGGCTGCTCGCCAACATCGATCCGATCGATCCGCAGGTTCACGCGGTCGGCATAGGCGGACCGTTGCCCTCGGTGCCGCCGGAGCCGCCATCGAGCGCGCTGCTGGGCCGGGCCGGCCAGGTGCGGGTGGACCTCAACGCGCTGATCCGCCGCGCCAATCTGCTGTCGGTGTCCTTCCGCGAAGCGGGCGACAGCCTGGCGCTGCACTCGGAGCGTCTTGCTGCAACGCCATCGATCATGCCAACATCGGGGTGGCTCACCAGCGCGTTTTCGCGGATGCGGAACCACCCCATCCTGCACGTGGCCCGGGCGCACGAAGGCCTGGACGTCACCGCGCCGATGGGTACCCCGATCGAAGCCCCTGCCAACGGGGCGGTGGTGCAGGCGGGTTGGGAAGCCGGATACGGCAACACCGTCACCATCGATCACGGCTACGGCATCGTCACCAAGTTCGCGCACGCGTCGCGCATCCTGGTGAAGGTGGGCGACAAGGTGACGCGGGGCGAGCGCATCGCGCTGATCGGCGCCACCGGTTTGTCCACCGGTCCGCATCTGCACTACGAGGTACACGTGAACGGCCGGCCGGTCGATCCGCGACGGTATATCCTTCCGGGGGTGGTGACGGACTAGCCAGGGAATGGCGAGAAGCCAGGAGCGAGAAGCTAAAGAACAGAGCCCCGCGATCACTCGCGGGGCTTCGCATTCCAGCCCTACTGGCTTCTCGCTCCTCGCTCCTCGCTACTTCCCAGCTCAGAATTTCACCTTCGGCGCCTCCGCAGCTCCCGGCGTGGTCAGTTCGAAATATTCCCTCGGCTTCCCGTGGCCGGAAATCTTGGCCGTCAGATTGTAGGGGAACCGCCTGATATAGGCGTTGAAGTCCTCCACCGCCTTGTTATAGTCCTGCCGAGCCACCGAGATTCGGTTTTCGGTACCCTCGAGCTGGTTCTGCAGATCCAGAAAATTCTGGTTCGACTTGAGCTCGGGATACGCTTCGGCAATGGCGATGAGCCGGCCCAGGGCGGGGGTGAGGGCCTGGTTGGCCTCCGCCATCTGCTGGAGGTTGCCGCTCTGCACCGCGCCGCTCAATCTGCTTCGGGCCTCGGCCACCGCGATGAATACGGTGCTTTCCTGCCGTGCGAATCCCTTGACCGTCTCGACCAGGTTGGGTATCAGGTCGGCCCGCCGCTGCAGCTGGGTCTTGATCTGGGCGGCGGCAGAGTTCACCGCCTCGTCTTTGGTTTGTATCGTGTTGTAGCCACAGCCGGTCGCGAGCAGTGTTGCGGCCGCAAGCACCGCGAACGGGCGCCGAAGCGTGCCCATCAAAGACCTCCTCGAGTGAATTGATCGGTCGCGCGGACGGCTGCCGCGACCGCCGAAAGATACCCTTCGAACAGTTCGGGAGTGCAGCCGTGCTCCCCTTTCCGGCGGCGTTCCCACAGCTCGGCCACCGGCTCCGCATCCAGGCCCAGCAACTCCCCCGCCGCGGTCAGACAGGCCCGGGTCCGCGGAGGAACCGGTTTCCCGGCCAGCACCAGGCTCGTCCGGAGCAGGGTGGTGATGGAGGTTACGGTACCTGCCGCGATCCGGCCCAGCAGCTTCGCGTCGGCCGATCCGGCGGCGTAGGCCTGGCGGAGGCGCAGCAGCCTGGCTCGCAGTTCGCCCTCGAGCGCACGGCGCAGATCGGTCGGATCCACCCGGAGGCCGGCTACCGGGTCGGCGCCGCGCAGCACCGTATGCGCGACTTGCATGTCGGTAATCTCGATCGGGAAGACATCGGTGGCACGCTCCCACTCCTGCCGCTCGATCAGCAGCGGCGCGGGCTGCCCTTCGCGGCGCAATCCCGCCACCGCGCCGGACATCCGCCGGAGGGACGCCGGATCGAGCGCCTGAGAGACCACCAGCAGGTTTACATCCGACACCCCCGCGAGGAACTCTCCGCGCGCGCCGGAGCCGTAGAGCACGGCGGAATACCCCGAGGGCAGGACTGCGTCGAGTTGCCCCAGCGCGGGCGTCACGATTCGATCGATGGCATCCTGCATCAGAATCTCCCTCCCGCGCCGCCGCCGCTGAATCCGCCGCCTCCGCCGAAGCCCCCGAAGCCCCCGCCTCCACCGCCGAAACCGCCACCGCCCCATCCTCCCCCACCGAAGCCGCCGCCACCCCAGAAGATCCCTCCCCCGCGCCGGCGGCCGCCCCGTCCGCGCCGGCCCCGATTGGCCATCAGCATCATGATGATGATCACGACCACGATGATCCTGATCGTCCGTCTCGGATCCACGCCCCGCGCGGCTGGCGCGTCGACTGCTCGCTCGCCCGCCAGCAGGGTGGAGTCGCTGATCCCCATCCCCCTGGCGATGAGGGCCGCGAGCGCGCCCACTCCGGACTCCAAGCCACCGGCATAGTCGTCCCGCTGAAACGCAGGGCGCATCAGATCCCGAACCCGCCCCGCCTGGAGGTCGGTGACGATTCCCTCGAGGCCCTGCCCGGTGGCGATGAAGATGTGCCCCGAGTTAGGGTCGTCCGCCCGGCGCGGCACCAGCAGGATCACGATGCCGGCGTTGCGAGCCGGGTCGCCGACCACGGCGTCGGGTCCGACGCCCCAGGCCCGCCCGATCCGGGCCGCGACATCCACCGGGGCGTAGTCACCGATGGTCGGCAGGACGGCCACCGCGATCTCCGCGCGGGTCGCCTGCTTGAGCCGCTCCGCAAGCGCATCGATGCGCCGCACGGCGGCGGCGTCGAGCGTGCCGGTGACGTCGGTGACGTAACCGGTGGGACGGGTCGGGAAGAGCCGGGAGATGCCGTCGCTCTGACCGACGAGGGGAGCCACCGCGCCTTGGAGCGCCGTCGCCAGCAGGATAGCTTTGGCGAATGT
>JANNGX010000155.1:0-7810 GCA_031404115.1 Gemmatimonadales bacterium
ATCGCCGCGCCCGCATCGTGACGCTGACGCCGAAGGGCGAGACCTTGATTCGCCGGATATTCGCCAGCCACGTGCGGGCCATGGAACGGGCGACCAGCGGACTCAGCGCCGCGGAGCGCCATAGACTGGTAACCCTGCTCAAGAAACTCGGCTTGTCCGCTGAACAGCAGCTCGATGACGCAGACCACGCAGACTAATTCTCAGGAAGGACCAGATATATGTCGGACAACATCAAAAAGTTGATCGCCGTCATCGGCGCCACCGGACAGCAGGGAGGCGCGGTCGTTCGCGCCCTTCACGCCAGTGGCGAGTTCCGGGTCCGGGCGCTGACCCGCAACCCCGGCAAGCATCGGGGCCTTGCCGACGAGGTAATCGAAGCCGATCTGAACCGCCCCGAGACGCTCAGGTCCGCCCTGGATGGCGCTTATGGCGTCTTCGTCGTCACCAACTTCTGGGAGCCGGGCGGTGTCGATGAGGTCACCCAGGCCACGGGAGCAGTCCGAGCCGCGAAGGAGGCGGGTGTCCAGCACTTCGTGTGGTCGACGCTCCCGAATGTCGAGGTGATCAGCGGTGGCAAGTACCATGTCCCCCACTTCACCGACAAGGCCATGGTGGATGCAGCGGTCGTCGCCGCCGGATTCAAGTACCATACGTTCGTCGTCGCGCCGTTCTTCTACCAGAACCTGCTCACCATCATGCTGCCTCAGCAGCAGCAGGACGGCTCGATGGGGTGGACCCTGCCGATCGACCCCGGTGTGCGGGGCATCCACGCGGGCGACATCACCGAGCTCGGGAAGATCGTGGCGGGCGCCTTTGCCAATCCCGACCTGGCCGGTGGCGGCCAATATTTGCCGCTGGTCGGCGATCTGCTGAGTTTCAGCGACATCGTTGCGACGCTCAACGCCCAGGGTCACGCCTACACGTTCAACCGGGTTCCCGCGGAAGTCTTTTCCAGATTCTTTCCCGGTGCCGGCGAGCTGGCCGAGATGTTCGGTTACTTCGAAGAGCACACGTACCTCGGCGCGCCGTCGGACGATCGGATCGCGCTGGCCCGCAGAATTGCCGGGAGCCGTGCGACCAATTTCGCGAGCTGGGCGCGGTCACACATGCCTGCGACCTCCAAGAGCCTCGAGGCGGTGTCGTGACGATCGAGATCGGTGTCGACAGCTTCGCCGCGCTCATGCCGGATCCGCGAACCGGCCTGGTGCCGTCGCCGGCGGAGCGGATGGCCAACCTGCTCGAGGAGATCGAAGCCGCCGACCGGGCCGGGCTGGACGCGTTCGGCATCGGCGAGCACCACCGCGCGGATTTCATCGACTCCGCTCCGCCCGTCATTCTGGCCGCGGGCGCGGCTCGAACCCAGACGATCCGCCTGCACAGCGCCGTGACCGTCCTGAGCGCCGCCGACCCGGTGCGGGTGTATCAGGAGTTTGCCACCCTGGATCTGATCTCCGGGGGTCGGGCCGAGATCGTCGCCGGTCGCGGCTCATTCATCGACGCATTTCCGTTGTTCGGACTCGACATGAAGGACTATGACGCGCTCTTCGAGGAGAAGCTCCGCCTGCTGCTGGAGCTCGACCGGACCAACCCGGTGCACTGGACCGGCCGCTTCCGGCCGCCGCTGACGGGCCAGGGGGTCTTCCCACGCCCGGCCCAGCCACACCTGCCCATCTGGCTGGGGGTCGGCGGCACGCCCGAGTCCTTCGTGCGTGCGGGCGTCCTCGGTCTCCCGCTGATGGTCGCCATAATCGGCGGCTCCTTCCGGCGATTTCGTCCCCTGGTGGATCTCTATCGGGAGGCGGGCCTCCGGGCCGGCCATGCACCGGATCGGCTGCGGGTGGGCGTCCATGCCATGGGATTCGTGGCGGAGACGAGCGCGGAGGCGCGGGATGGGCTTTATCCCGGGTGGGCCTTCATGTTCACCGAGCTGGGGAAGGAGCGGGGCCGGTTTGACGTGTCGCGTCGCCACTTCGACGCGCTCTGTGAGCCGGGCGGGGCGTTTCTGGTCGGCGATCCGGCCACCGTGGCGGCCAAGATCCTCCAGACGAGCGAGGAGCTGGGTGGGGTGTCCCGTTTCAGCTTCCAGATGAGCGCCGCGTCGGGCGACCACGCGGCGATGACGCGGTCGATCGAGCTGCTCGGTACCGCGGTCGCGCCGAGCGTCCGGCACGACTCGCTTCACGCAGCGTGATCCGGACCTGAGAGCCAATCTCCGAAACTTCGCCATCTCCTGACCGTACGGGCTGGCACCTCACAGCCGGCCCGATCTTCATGGTAGCAGTGCCGATCCGTCACGCCTCACGATCGTTGCGCCGGACCCCCGCCTTCACGCTCACTGCCATGCTCACCCTGATCCTCGGGATCGGCGCGGTCGCGGCCATCTTCGCGGTGGTGAACGGTGTGCTCCTCACGCCGCTCCCCTACGGCAATCCGGACCGCCTGGTCGGCACCTGGCACGACCTGCCGCCGCTGTCCATGACCAAGGCCAATCAGACGTCGGCCACCTACTTCACCTACAAGAAGCTGGCGCGCTCGATCGAGAACATCGGCCTCTACCAGGAGAGCGCGGCCAACGTGTCCGAGGCCGGCGGCGCCAGCGAGCCGCAGCGCCTGGCCGCCGCCTGGATCACGGCCAGCCTCATCCCCACTCTTCAGGTCGCGCCGCTGCTGGGGCGGAATTTCACCGACGCCGAAGACCTGCCCCGCGGTGCCGACGCGGTGATCATCAGCGAAGGCGTGTGGCGGACCCGGTTCGGCGCCGATCCCGCGGTGATCGGCAGGGCGCTGGAGGTGAACGGGGTGTCCCGCCAGGTCATCGGCGTGATGCCGCAGGCCTTCCGCTTTCCCAGCGCGGCCGTGCGGCTCTGGCTCCCGCTCGCCCTGGACCCGAACGATCCTAACCCGGGCGGGTTCAACTACAACGGGGTGGCGCGGCTCAAGCCCGGCGTGACGCCGGCGGACGCCGAGCGGGACTTCCTGGCGGTACTGCCCCACGTGGTGGAGCTGTCCCCAACCATGGCGCCCGGGGTGCCCACCCAGCTTCTGCTGGATCAGGCCAAGCCGCGCCCGGTTCTGGTGCCGATGCTCGAGGATGTGACCGGGGCGATCGCGCGGACGCTCTGGATGGTGGCCGCTGCGGCGGGGCTGGTGCTGCTGGTGGCGTGCGCCAACGTGGCCAACCTGATCCTGGTGCGGGCCGACCAGCGCCGGCGCGAGATCGCGGTGCGGGAAGCGCTCGGCGCAGGACGGGCCCGGGTGCTGGCGCTCTTCCTGGCTGAGTCGGTGCTGCTGGCGGGTGTGGCTGCGCTGGGCGGACTCGGGCTCGCGTGGCTGGCGGTGCGCGCGCTGGCGGTGGCGGGCCCGGCGGACATCCCGCGCCTGGCGGAGGTGGGCATCGGCCCGGCAACGGTGCTGTTCGTACTGCTGGTGGCGCTCCTGGTCGCGGCCGCTTGCACCGTCATCCCGGCGCTTCGCATCGGCCGGGTGCCGCAGCTTTCGGTGGCGCTCCGGGAGGGGGGACGCAGCGGCACCGCGGGCCGGTCGCAGCACCGCCTCCGGGGGGCCATGGTCGCGTTCCAGGTGGCGCTGGCGCTGGTGGTGCTGGCGGGCTCGGGGCTGCTGTTGCGCACGTTCCAGCGGCTGCATGCGGTGGAGCCCGGCTTCAACGCCGATCAGGTGGCCACCTTCTGGATGTCGCTCCCGCGGGCGCGCTACGCCCGCGACTCCTCGGTGGTGCGGTTCTACTCGGAGCTCCTGCGGCGGGTCGGCGAGCTTCCCGGCGTGCGGAATGCCGGCCTCACGTCCCGGCTCCCGCTGGTATCGCATGGCATGAATCAGAATCCGTTCTACTCGGAGGACGACGCCGCGGCGGCCACCCGGATTCCGCCGCTCCAGATTTTCACCACGACCGACGGCAACTATTTCCAGGTGATGGGGATTCCGCTGCTGGCGGGCCGCGGCTTCGACCGGCTCGAGGCGCAGCGCGACGGTGAGGCCATCATCAGCCAGCGTACCGCGGAGCAGTTCTGGAAGGATCCGACGGGGAAAGAGGCGGTGGGGAAGCGCTTCCGCGGTCTGCCCAGCGGCCCGTGGTACACCGTCATCGGCGTGGTGGGGAACACCCGGGACACCGCGCTCGCCGCGCCGCCGTCGCAGACGGTGTATTTCCCGGAGATCGCGGGTGGAGACACGGTGAACGGCCAGCTCGCCCGCACCATGGCGCTGGTGGTGAAGACGCAGGCCGATCCGGCGGCGATCACCGGCGCGGTGCAGCAGGTGGTGCGCGCGCTCGACCCGACCCTCCCGACGTTCGAGGTCCGGCCGAATCCTGGGAACGGCCGCGGTGGTCACCCTGCTGCTCGGCGCCATCGGGCTGTACGGGGTGCTCACCTACCTGGTGACGCTGCGCACCCGGGAGCTGGGGGTGCGGATCGCGCTGGGGGCGGAGCCGCGGGCGGTGGCGCGGATGATCACCCGTCAGGGCCTGGTGCTCACGGCGGCCGGTATTGGCGGAGGGTTGGTGTTGTTCGCGCTGCTGGCGCGGTTCCTCACGTCGTTCCTGTTCGGGGTGGACGCGGCCGATCCGGTGACGCTGGGTGCGGCCGCGCTGGCCTTGATCGGGATTTCGGCGCTGGCGAGCTGGATTCCGGCGCGGCGGGCGTCGCGGGTGGATCCGGCGGGGGCGCTCAGAGCTGAATAGGCTAGCTGGCCGCGAGTGGCGACGAGACGCCCAGCTTGAAGCCATCGGGATCGAGCACCTGAAACATCCGCACGCCCCACGGCATGTCCGCCGGCTCAGACAGGAGACTACCGCCCGCGGCCTTGATCCGGTTGGCAAAGTCATCCACCCGCTGATCGGTGGTGAACTGGAGTGAGCACCCCTGGCCCTTGACCCGGTCCCATCCCTTGGCGCCGTCGTCCTTGCCGATACCGATCCGCGCGTCACCGGCCTTCAGGGCATACCCTCCCACCTTCCCGTCGCGCTCATACTTTTTTTCGATGGTGAAGCCTAGCATGTCGGTATACCACGCCAGGCTCTTGTCGAGGTCCTTGACCGTGAGTGAGATGGACAGGGGCTGGGAGCGGAGGGGGGCGGTCGAATTCGTGCTCATGAGGGATCCCGTAGAGAGGTGTCCCCCAAAATATCACCTACACGCGGTCTTTTGCGACGCCCAACGTCGCCTTGCGCTCACCCCCGCTTCAGCGAAGGGCGTCCACGAGGGCTGCGGGTTTGAGCGCCCGAAATATCGTCGCGTGCGTCAGGTCCGGCCGCGGCTCGTAGCGCCAGCGCAGCCCGTGCGTCGGCGCAATCCGGAGGACCGCCGCCAGCCGGGCGCTGCCGGCGGCGATGTCGGCGACGTCGGAGCTTGCCAGGTAGAGCGTCCGGGGCGCCGGCACGAAGGCGGCGAGCCGTGCCTCCGCCGAATCCAGGAGCGCGCCCTTGTTCCACCAGACGCTGGGGTCCAGCGCGATATAGTGCGTGAAGAGTGACGGCTCCTCGAGGAACGTTTCCACGACGAACAGCCCCGCAAGCGACTCGCCGATGATGCCTCGCTCCGGCGTCGTCCGGTAACGCGTTTCGACCTCGGGCATGAGCTCCTGCCGGAGGAAACGTCGGAACATCGCCGAGCCACCGACCCGGGGTGCGATCGCGCTATCGGTCGCGACACGGGTCGGGCCGGTAAGGTCGCGTCGGCGCTGGGTGTTGGGAACGCCCACGACGATCACGGGCCGGATGATCCGGAGCGCGATCAGCGAGTCGACTGTATTGGCGACGTGAGAGAAGTCTTCGTCGAGGCCGCCGTCGGGCATGTAGAGCACGGGGAGCGCCCCGAGGCGAGCCGGCGCGCCGGCCCGGTAACCGGGAGGCGTGTAGACATTGATCCGGCGGGCCTCGCCGAGGACCCGGGACACCACCGTGAACGAGTCATGCGGGGGCACCGAGTCTGCGGGCGGTCGGGTCAGGGCGATCCCGTACCGGCCCGCCGTGTCCATGTTCATCACTGGAATGCCATCCTCGCGCTTTTCCACGAGCCGATACTTGAGCACGAACGCGGGTCCCGGCGGAGTGTCTGTTACCGTCCGCTCCTGGTGGGTCCACGTCTCGGAACCCGGAGCGACGCCGGGCCACACGTTCACCACTTGCGCGTGACTGGTGCTGAACGTGACAACGAGTCCGGCCGCCGCTAACGGGAGCGTGCGCCACATGTCCCCTCCTGAGTTACAACGAACCGAATGATGGGGGGTGCCTCCCTCCACAATATGGCGGAGGAGGCGGGCCGCTCGCTGGGGCGACCGCGCTAATCCAGACGGCGATAGACGCGATAGACTCGAAAGTTTGGCGGATCTGCGTAGTACTGCCCTATGGAGAGAAGAGCCCCATCGAGGATTCCCGTCCATACCGGCTCAGGTTGAGATATGGGGAGACACCCGCCGCACGGAGTAACCCCGAACAAGAGCCGGACTGCCCCACCACCCTCTGGCCACACACTGCCGAGCCTGTCGGTTGCTCTCTGCGTTCCACCATCCTCCTCGAAGATCATGCGATGGTCGGCCGAGCCCCACCTGTTGGGAGTCAGGCCGAGCACGAGTGTATCCGCCAATAAGAGGAGATCCTTCCTTGGCGAATTGAACACGGTGTAGCGAGTCGGGAGCGGGTGCGATTGGAAGCTCAGAAGGACGTACGTGCCAACGAACTGGCTGGGTGAAGGCTCGGTGGGACCCCCTCCGTCACAGGACGCGGCGCAAAGGAAGCTCCCGATCATGAGACCTGAACGCATGCGAAGGGACACTTGCGCCGACCCGTTGTGAGTGTCGAGGAAGGCTAAGTGAACCCGATCAAGGAGGAGTCAAGAACTGCGGCAAAATGAGAACCGGGGGCTCGCTTGCGCTCACCCCCGGCCTCATTGCAACTGCCCTGCCTCGGCCCTCAATGTGTCCCGGGCAACCGCTTGGCCGCGAGCCACTCCGCCATTCCCTCGGGGTCCTTTCCGAGGCGATAGCGGTTGATGCCGTCGAGCACCCGCACGACCTCCATCAGCTCGCCGGTCACCACTGCGAGGTCGGTCCGGGCGCCGATGTGTTCCTGGCGTCCGGCCCGGGCCGACTCGCTGGCGGCTTCGAACTCCGACACCAGGCGGCGCAGGTCTTCGAGCGCAGATCCCGTCAAGCCCTTGGTCACCAGGAGGTCGCGGTGGGTTTCCGCAAGGTCGAGCGGAAACTCGGCCGCTCGGCACGGGCAAGGATCGTTCCTGAACCTTTCCAAGGTTTACCCTCGACTCAGTTTGCCGGCTTGATCACCACTCCGTGTACTCCGGCCGCGCTGGTGTGTATCGCGATCGGCGGACCGTCCGGACCCACGGGCAGCAGCAGCTGGAACGAGCCATTGATCCGGATGTCGAAGGACGCCAGCTCGCAACGGAGCGCCGCGGCCGGAGGCTGAGTCGGGCACGCACCGCCGGTACCCGCCAGCTCCAGATCGGCCGAGCCCGCGGTAGCCAGCCAGACGTCGCGGTTCACGAAGTCTTTCCAGTGCCCGCGCGCCGTACTCGCGAAGAGAGCCTGATCGCTCGCTGAGGTGACCTGGAGCATCGCCGTGGGAGGCCGACCGGTCCACGCCACCAGGTGGCGAACCAGCACGCCCTCGCCGCCGGCGCCCCGCCGGACCAGGCCGACCACGATGGCCGCGTACCTGGTGGTCTCGTCTCGGAACGTGACCTCGATCACGCTCGGGCGAATGCCCCAGCGCAGCGCCTCCGCGCCATGACGCTGCGCCGCGGCGCGGTCCGCATCGCCGCCTTCGACCGCGGCA
>JANNGX010000156.1:0-4388 GCA_031404115.1 Gemmatimonadales bacterium
CGCTCAGTCCGACCGGCAAGGTGGACCGGGGGGCGTTGGCCGCCTTGGCGCCGGTCGCCGCGGAGCCGACCGGCGGTGGTGTTCTCTCGACCCCCACCGAGCGCGCCGTGGGTCGGATCTGGGAGGAAGTGCTCGGCGTGACCGGGGTCGGGCGAGACGATGGCTTTCTCGAGCTGGGGGGCCATTCGCTCCTCGCGATGCGGGTGGCCAACCGGCTGCGAGTCGAGCTCGGCGTCGGCGCCTCGATCAGGACACTGTTGACTCACCCCACCGTCGCCATTCTGGCCCGGGAGCTGGATCGAGCGGCGGCGGAGCGGCCTCCCGCGGCTATCATGCGGGCGCCTCGAGTCGCCCGTTCCCAGCCTCCGGCCTGAGCCCGGTGCCCACGCCGCCCTGGAACAACCGATCGGCGATCGGCCCGCCGGCGGCCGACGAGATCCACGTATGGCGCATACCGCTCGACGGGCGCGACGAGGACCCGGCGAGTCTCCATCGGCGGCTCTCCGACGAAGAGCGCGATCGGGCTGCCCGCTTCCACTTTGACATCGACCGCGCCCGCTTCATCGTGGCCCACTCCGCCCTCCGGACGCTGCTGGCGCGGTATTTCGACACCGGGGAATACCGCGATGAATTCCACGCCGGCCCGAATGGCAAACCGGCGCTCGGGCCGGGAGCGTTGCTGCGATTCAACCTCGCCCACTCGAAGGGTCTCGCCCTGGTGGCGCTGGCGACCGGGCGGGAGATCGGGGTGGACCTCGAGGCGATCGACGCGAGAGTCGAGATCGAGGACGTGGCCAGGCACTTCTTCTCGCCGGAGGAATGCCGGGGATTACTGAGACTGTCGGAGGAGCGACGGCTCGAGGCCTTCTTCCACGTCTGGTCACAAAAGGAAGCGTACCTCAAGGCGCGGGGAGACGGGGTCGCGTTCGGGCTCGACCATTTCGACGTAGCGCCGGATCCGGGCCAACCCGCGGCACTGCTCGCCGATCGGCGGGAGCCGGGGGCCCGGGGGCGCTGGACCCTCCTCTCCCTGGATCCGGGGGCCGGGTTTCGTGGTGCGGTGGCGGTGGAAGGGGCCGAGCCCAGGGTGGGCCGATTCGGATGGGAATGATGACCCGAGGCGAAGCGCGGCGGATCCTGCCATGCATCCTGTCGGGACTATTCATCGCGTTCTTCACCCTGCGGCCCGCCGGCGAGGGGCCGGCGGGACTCCGGCCGGGCGGCTATCTCCTGACCGACCTGATCCTCAACGTCATCCTCTTTGCCCCGATGGGCCTCGCGCTGGGCCTCGCGGGGGCTCGCCCGCGGAGCGCCGCGGCCATCGGACTCCTGGCGAGCGCCGCCATCGAGCTGGCCCAGCTCTCGTGGATTCCCGGCCGCGATGCCTCCCTCCACGACATAGTGACCAACACCGCCGGAACCTGGCTTGGCGCGCTCATCGTGGCGCATTGGGGTGCGCGGACCCGCCTATGGCGCGCCATCGGGCCGGCCGCCGCCGCCGCGATCGTCCTCGCCTGGGTGGGCGGTGCCTTTCTCCTGTCGCCTTCGTTGCCCTCTCCGCAACGCTGGTACGCGCAGTGGGCCCACGGCTTCGGCGATCAGGAGCCCTTCACGGGCCGGGTGCTTTCTCTCTCTCTGCAGGGAATACCGCTTCCCGACGGGCTCATCGACCACACCACGGAGCTGCACGATGTCCTGGTCGAAGCGGATACGATCCGGCTTGCGACCACCATCATCAGCGGACCGCCGGCCCCGGGCAATTCGCAGATAGCGGCGGTCCTGCTCACGCGGGGGAACGAGACGTTCGGCGTCTGGCAGGACGGCGCGGCGCTGATCGCCCGGAGCCGACTCAGGCTGACCGATGCGGGGCTCCGGACACCGGGGATCCGGCTCGACGGCGCCCTGCCTTCTCATCCGGGCGACACGGTACGGATCTCCTTCCTGGTGGACCGTCAGGCCATGCGCCTGACAGCCGAGCAGTCGACGCAGACCTTTCGGGCGGTGATGCGGCTCTCGCCGGATTTGTTCTGGAGCGCCTTTCTCCCGTTCGACTGGCAGGGCGGGACGGGAGCCCGCTGGTGGCCACTCCTGCCGGCGCTGCTTTCGTATCTGATGCTGGGCATGGCCCTCGGGAGGCACCCCGGGCTGCTCGGACTTGCCGCCGCGGTGACGGTCTTCGGGGGGCCGCTGTTCGGTGCCGGTGGGTTCCCCGATCTGGCGGCATTGCTCATTGCAGGGCTTGGCCCCGCGCTGGGGTTGCTGGCAGGGCGCCGGCTCTCGCTGTATACGCAGGAAGGGCCGCCCCGATAAGGGAGCGGCCCTTCCTTCCACACGCGCGGACCCTTTAGAAGACCGTCGCGTCGTTCACATCCCTCGGCTTCAGCACCCACCCCCCCAGACCATCGGGCACCAGCACACCGCGGACGTTCATGGTGCGGCCGATCCTGAAGTTGGCTCGGTTGAAGTTGATGTTCCCGTCGAGGATCACGGTCACCGGCCCGGAGCCGTCGCTGCCCACCACCCTGAAATCAGGCGCGACGGTCGCGGTGTCACTGATGATCGCTCCGGTGATGACGACGAGCCCGGCATCCAGGGTTCCGCCCGAAGCATTGGCGGCCGTGGCGGTGCTGACCGGGAGGGGGGTCGGCGCCGGGCGCTGACCGAAGCGCGAGATCACTGCGTTGTCGAGCGTAGGCTGCCCCGCGCGGCTGGACGACACCCCCAGGACGCTGACGCTGTCACCCGGATTGTTGCCGATCAGGCCGCCCCGCAACGACACCCGGGTCAGACGAATCTGGCCCGAGCTGTCCTGCACGTGCGAGGTGGTATCCCGGAACGATTGCACCCCTGCCAGCACAATGCCCCGGATGAACACCCGCTTTCCCACCGGCAGGAGCCGCGCCTGCCGGATGGAGACTTCCGGGAAGGCGAGCCGGATGCGCACAACGGTGTTGGTATCGGCGAGCGCCACCTTCACAATGGAAGAATCGATCGCGGCCACCGCGATCGAATCGCCCAGGCTCGCCGGATCCACCGTGATGGTGTATTCGCCCAGCGGCACACCATTGAACCGGGCGATGCCGTTGCTGCTGGTGGTGACGGTCTGGATGGCCTTGCCACCGCCGAGCGGGCGCAGCGACACGCGGGCGCCGGGGAACAGCGTGTCCGCGAGCGTGAAGGTGCGCGACCCGTCGCGGTCCAAAAACGCCTGCGTCGTGATGGCGTTGGTCCGGAGCGGGATCAGGCCCAGGTCGGAGCCGGCATTGTTGCACGCGGCGGCGGCCAGCACCAGGGACGCGGCGTAGAGGGCGTGATGCATGGTCGGTTTCATGGTCAGTACTCCACGCGGAGGCCGAATCGCACCAGCCTGGGCTCACCGCGGCGGCTCAGCAGCGAGCCGAAGCGCGGATTGGCGAGCAGAGGCAGTGTGACGCCGCCGTTGGCATCGGTGGTGAGAGTCTTGGTCGGATCGATCAGCATTGCAGCATGGTCCACGATCCCGGTGACACTGGAGACCAGGTTGAAGGCATCCACCGTAAAGGCGAGCGAGGTGCCGCCCCCCTTCATCGGGACGTTCACCGCGACGCGCAGATCGAGCGCGCCGACGGCCTTGTCGCGGCAGCCATTCCGCTCCGCAAAGCCGCCGACCGCACCCCCGGCACAGGTCGCGTACTGGCCCGTGGTCGGCACGCTGCCCGCCTGCACCGGGTCGTTGTTCCCGGACAGGTCACCGTTCACGTCCACGCCACTGCGAAAACCAGGCGTGAAAGGGAGGCCTGAGCGGAACCGGCCCCGGAGCCCAAGCGAGATCGGATACCGGCCCCCGGAGCGATACTCCGCCATGGCGGCGACCCGGTGCGGGATGTCGAGATCGGAGCGACCCTCGTCCCAGTTGGCCCCGTTGATCCCGTCGGGAAACGGCGAGAGGCGATCCGCCGGGTTGGGCGAGAGCGCGCCGATGATGTTGTCGCGAGTGCGCGAGTAGGTATAAGACGCCGAGAGGGAGATCCCCCGCGGCACCTGACGGTCGACGGCGGCGGTGACCTCGTAGTGATCCGAGAAGCCGGTGGAGGACAGCGCGCTCACGATGTCGAAGTCCAGGAACCGGCGGCCCACGCCGGGGGCTCCGCTCACCAGACCCCCCTGCTGGACCAGCGTGCCATAGACGGGGCGGGCTTCCTGGGTTTGTCCCGACGAATTCGGGCTACGATTGAGATCGACCCGGCGCAACAGGTAATCGGTATGGTGATAGCTGCCGACCACCTGGATCATGACGCCGCCACGGAGCGCCCGGCTGAGACCGATGTCGCCCTTCAAGGTCTTGGGGGCGTGGTAGGTCTTGCCACCGGTAAAGAACGTGAGGCTGGCTCCCCGACTGGGGGCCAGGA
>JANNGX010000157.1:0-28489 GCA_031404115.1 Gemmatimonadales bacterium
GTCCGCTACCGGTGACGCCCTGCAGGTTCACACCGGTGTCCGCGGCGATTCTCCGCGCCAGCGGCGAGGCCTTCGCGCGCGCCGGCGGGGCGGAGGGGACGGCGGGTGCCGACGGTGAAGGCGGTGGTGCGGGCGCCGCCGGCGCCGCCGCGGCCGCGGGCTTGGTCGCCGCCGGTGCGGCGGCTGGCGCCGCTCCCCCGTTCACCGATTCGCCGGGCGAGCCGATCCAGCCCACCGGCGACGACACCGGTACCGTGGCGCCGGCCGCCACCAATTGCTTGAGCAGCGTGCCCGCCGCGCGGGCCACGAGCTCCATCACCGCCTTGTCCGTCTCCACTTCGGCCAGGACGTCGCCCACGGCGATCGGGTCGCCCTCCTGCTTCTTCCACTCGACGAGGCGGCCCTCCTCCATCGTGGGAGAGAGCGCCTCCATGACGATCTTGGTTGCCATGCGTCCCCTACGCGAGGTACAGGACTTGCTTCGCCGCCGCGATGACCTTCGCGGGATCCGCCTTCGCGGCCTTCTCGAGATGCTTGTTGTACGGCATGGGCACGTCGGCGCCGGTCACCCGCAGAATCGGCGCGTCGAGCGCGTCGAAGATCTCGCGCTGGATCACATCCACCACCTGCGCGCCGACTCCCGCGAACGGCCAGCCTTCCTCGACCACCACGCAGCGGTTGGTCCGGCTCACCGATGCCAGGATCATGGCCGTGTCCAACGGACGGATGGTACGAAGATCCACCACCTCCGCGCTGACGCCCTCGGCGGCCAGTTGCTCGGCGGCCTTGAGTGCCTCGGCCACCGTCTTGCCGTGGCACACGATCGTGAGGTCGGTCCCGGCCCGCTTGATGTCGGCGCTGCCGAGCGGAGTGACGTACTCGCCCTCCGGGACGTCGCCCTTGTTGTTGTAGAGCATTTCGCCTTCAATGAACACCACCGGATTGTCGTCGCGGATCGCCGCCTTGAGCAGCCCCTTGGCATCGGCGGCGGTGGCGGGCATCACGACCTTGAGCCCCGGGATGTGGGCGTACCAGCTCTCGAAGGACTGGGAGTGCTGCGCACCCAGCTGCAGCGCCGAGCCACCCGGCCCGCGAAAGACAATGGGGCAGCCGATCTGGCCTCCCGACATGTAGCGGATCTTGGCGGCGGTGTTCACGATCTCGTCGATCGCCAGCAGCGCGAAGTTCCACGTCATCATCTCGATCACCGGCCGGAGCCCCACCATCGCCGCGCCCACGCCGATGCCGGTGAAGCCCAGTTCCGCAATCGGGGTGTCCACGATGCGCCTGGGCCCGAATTCCTTGAGCAGCCCGCGGCTCACCTTGTAGGCGCCGTCGTACTCGGCCACTTCCTCGCCCATGAGGAAGACCCGGTCGTCGCGCTGCATTTCCTCGCGGAGCGCCTGGTTGAGGGCGTCACGGTAGGTGATCACGCTCATGCGTCGGCCCTCCCGCTTCCTTCGGCGTACACATCGGCGTAGAGCTGTGACGGATCGGGCTCGGGCGACTCTTCCGCGAAAGCATAGGCGTCTTCCACCTCCGCCTTCACCTCCGCCTCCAGCGCCTCCCACCCGGCGTCGTCCAGAGTCCCCTCGGAGCGCATCCGGTCCGCCAGCAGCTTGATCGGATCGCGGCGGCGGTACTCCTCGACCTCGTCCTTGGTGCGGTACGTGCCGTGCGCGGCGTCCGACATCGAGTGCCCGACATAGCGGTAGGTGCGGATTTCCAGCAGCGTCGGCTTGGAGTCCACGCGTGCCCGCGCTACCGCGCGGTCCATCGCCTCGCGGACCACCAGCACGTCCTGGCCATCCACCGCCTCGGCGGGCATGTCGTAGGCATTGCCGCGGATCGACAGCGTCTGCACGGCGCTGGCGCGCGCCACTGCCGTGCCCATCCCGTAGCCGTTGTTCTCGCAGATGAAGATGGCCGGCAAATCCCAGAGCGAGGCCATGTTCAGCGTCTCGTGGAAGGCGCCGATGTTGGCGGCCGCCTCTCCGAAGTAACAGACGCTCACCTGGTTGCCGCCTTTGTACTTGATGGCGAACGCGGCGCCGGCGGCAATCGGGATGTGACTCCCGACGATTCCATGACCCCCCAGAAATCCCAGCGAGGCGTCGAAGAGGTGCATGCTGCCGCCCTTGCCTCGGGAGCAGCCGGTGGCCTTGCCGAAGAGCTCCGCCATCACGGCGCGAGATGTTATGCCGCGAGCCAGCGCCTGGCCATGCTCGCGGTACGCCGAAGTCAGATAATCGTCGGGCCGGAGCGCGGCGATGGACCCGACCGCCACGGCCTCCTGGCCGATGTACAGATGGCAGAATCCGCCGATCTTGCCGAGACTGTAGGCTTCTCCGGTCTTCTCCTCGAAGCGTCGGATCAGCAGCATCTGGCGCAGGTACTGGCGGTGCTGCGCGGCGGTGTCGGCGGAGGCCGGTTTCCGCGCCGGTTTGGTCGATGCTCCCATTACGGAGTCCTTGTCGCCGGGGCAGCGGGCGCCTGCTCGGGACGCGCCGAGCGGGCCTGCTCCCACGCGTGGTAGGAGGAGCGGGTCAGCGGACTGGACTGGACATGCTTGAATCCCATCTCCCGTCCCAAGGCTCCCAGCTCCGAAAATTCGTCCGGGGTGTAGAAGCGGGCCACCGGAAGGTGCGCATCCGAGGGCCGGAGATACTGGCCCAGCGTCAGAATGTTGACGTCGCTGCGGCGAAGATCGCGCATGGCGCCCAGCAGCTCATTCCATTCCTCGCCCATGCCGAGAATGATGCCCGATTTGGTGAGGCCGCCGGGCACCATGCGGCGCGCCCGGGCCAGCAGCTCAAGGGCCCTGTCGTAGCGGCCGCCGGGCCGGGCCAGCCGGTAGAGCCGCTCGACCGTTTCGAGATTGTGATTGAGGATGGCCGGGCGTGCATCCATCACGATCGACAGGGCCAGCGCCGAGCCCTTGAAGTCGGGGATCAACACCTCGACCGTCGTATCGGGCAGGCGCTTCCGGATTTCGGTGACACAGCCGGCAAACGCCTCGGCACCCCCGTTGGGCAGGTCGTCGCGATCGACCGAGGTGATCACCACGTGCTGCAGCGCCATGACCTCCACGGCCTCGGCGAGCCGTTGTGGTTCCAGCGGGTCGAACGACGTGGGCGTCCCGTGCGAAACGGCGCAATAGGCGCAATTCCGGGTGCACACATCACCCAGGATCATGAAGGTGGCAGCCTGGTGCTCCCAGCATTCCCCGATGTTGGGACAGCGGGCCTCCTCGCAGACCGTATGGAGGCCGAGCTCCCGCATCAGGTTCTTGAGGCGGATGTAGTTCTCGCCGCCGGGCGCCTGCACCTTGATCCAGGGAGGCTTGCGGGCCGGCGGCGACGGAACCGGAATAGGACGGCTCGAGTCGAGTACGGGGAGCGAACGGGAAACTGCCGGTGCCGCCAAAGGACCTCCGGGTGAGGCTGAGCCACCAAGTTTACACCCGTGCCCACCGGAGGTAAAGCATTGCGGGACTTGAGGCTGAGCGCCTCAGGGCTCCAGGAGAAGCCGCTCGATCATCTCCCGGTAGTCCGCGATCTGCTTGGTGTGCTGGGCGCCAGTAGCGGGGCCCCGGAAACCGGCGTACACCTGGCGAATCTTTCCGTCCCGGGAGAGAAAGAGCGTGGTGGGATAGGCAGTGAACCCCCGGAGCTGGGGAAGGGAGGCCGCGGTCTCCTCGACGATGCTGGCTCCCGCGTGCAGAAGGATCCAGGGGATCTCGAACTTGTCCCGGAATCTTCGGATCTGCGGATTGTGGAGGTGGTATCACCGGTCACCTCGTATCCGAGGCCCAGGATCTCCAATCCGCGCGGATGATATTCTCGGTAGAGCTCCAGCAGATCGGGCGTGGCCTCGTGGCAGGTGACGCACCAGCTCCCGAAAATGTCCACCAGCACGACCTTCCCCTTGAGCCGCGGATCGTCCTGGGTGATCCGGCGCCCCGTCAGATCGGGAAAACCGAACGTGAATGGAGTGAGCGTGTCGGCGGAGGTAAGGGCGGTCGGCGCGGTCAGGTGGGGGGCGCCACTGCTGCGTACCGCGACGAACCGGGTTTGGGTGCGGAGCCCGGCGTGGAACACCCCGCGGAGAGTGTCTCCGTCGAGCCGGCCGGCCAGCACGTAGACGGACACACCGTCGAATCGCGCCACCGAGAAGCTGTCGGTCGTTCCGCCGCCCCAGAACATTCCGAGATCACCGGTGTTCGAAAGCACGGCGGCTTCGAGACCCTCCCGGCCGTCCTGAAAGTGGAGTTCGCGGGGGCTCCGGCGCTGGTCGGTGATGTACCAGGCGTCCCAGCTTCCCAGCAGCGGGGCCGGGGCCTTGGTCCGGGTCCAGGAGCCGCGGCTGGCCCGGAAGGGAATCGAGCGCGGCCCGTTGCGGCCCACATTGCGATACTCGCCTACGAGAGAATCGCCCTTCTGCTCCGCGGTGATCGTGGCGGCATAGTCGGCGATATCGAAGAGGACCGTGGATCCGTTGACTGTCACGGTCGCCTGGTCGGCGCATCTGGGTCCGTTGCAGATGCGCGCCACGAGCTGCCCGCCCTCTGGAGCCACGGTGAGCTCGAATGGGAGCGGCCCGCCGGCCAGGTCGAGCACCGAACGCCAGACACCGGTGATCGGGGAGTGCTGCTGCGGGGCGGCTGCGGCGAGGAGCCCGGCCGACAACACGAGAAGAACGCGCATGGGCCTCACTCGAGCGGTTGGTCGAGCCCGCCGCCGGTGTAGCGCTCGCCTGCTTTGACGGGCTGGGTGAGCAGATTGCCGCGCCAGGGAGCCGGACACGGATAGGCTGTATTGTAGGCGCAGAAGGGATTCCGTGCCCGATTGAAATCCAGCAGATAGCGACCGTCGGGCCGCGGAATCAGCGACACGAATCGCCCCGCGGGATAGGTGCCGCGGTCCGCGGTGGCATCGCGAAAATAGATTTCCAGCTCCGATTCGTCCTCGGTGGCGCCCGGCAGGCGCTTGACCTGGAGGGTGGCAGGCACTCCGCCGATTGTCACCTTGACCGTCCCAGCGTCGTTGGCTTCGACTTCCACCCCATCCGGGGCCAGCACCCGCTGGCTCCTCGCCTCGCGCGCCGGAATGAGCGTCACCACGAAGACGCTGGCCGGAGCATAGGGATAGTGGATCGGCTGCTTTTCCTTCCCGGGCTCTCCTCGATAGACCGTGACCGCGCTCCGTCCCGGTGGTCCGCTGACAACCAGTCGCCAGGTCCCCACCACCGTCGTCCGCCCGCGCGCCAGTCTCAGCGTCTCGTCGCCGAGAACCAGCGTCACCCGGCCGTCGCGCTCGGCGATGCGCCCTGGCGGGGCGCCGGTCAGGGGCAGGTCCGCCGTGGGCGGGCCCAGCGTGAGGCCGCTCCCGATGGGCCGCACGACCACCGCGCGAAGCGGCGAAACCGGAGCGACGCGAAGCCACTCCGCGAATTCACGGCGCTCATGATCCACCTGGGTCTTGGTTTGGGCCACAGCCGAAAACGGCAGCGCGGCCCCCGTGATCACGAGCGCCGCGCCGAAGAGAGGTGCCCGGTGGATTCTCGTCACCGGGTGCCAGTGAGGCCGGACAAGAGGATCTTGGTGGTTGGCTGCGGCGAGCCTCCGGCCGGCTCCTCGGTCAGCGCAAAGCCGGCAATTTCTTCACCGGCGGGGACCTGGATCGCCGTCTCGAGCCCATGTCCCTCCGCTTCGGTGTTGAACACCCGGGAAGCGATCGGGTTGCCGGTCTTGGGGAGCAGCCACAGCTGATAGGCCCGGCCCGCGGCGGCCGGCCTGAGCCGGAACAGGTGGAGAATTGCGGAGCGACGCGCCGGGTCGAAGAACACCTGGGCCACCGGCGGTGCCTCGCCGGTCGCAACCATCGTCACCAGCTGGACGTTGGGCTCCAGGATGGCATTGAGGGTTGCGTCGCGCTCTGCCAGACGCTGCCGGGTCCCGGCGAGCGCGCTGTCGCGCACCCCGACGGCCTCGGTAAGCGAGCGCACCTTGAGCGAGAGCGCCACCGACACCAGCACCGCCGCTGCCAGGCCGGCCCCCATGACCAGCGTCGTGAAGGAGCGTCCCGGCGTCGGTGCCGCGCCCAAGGCACGGCCACCCGGCAGGGTTGCCCCCTTGGAGCTTCTGATCCGCTCGCGCAGCCGCTGCTTGAGCTCCGCCGACGGGGTCCGCACCTCGGCCAGCGCCAGCAGGGCATTCACCTCCCGATACTCCTGTAATTCCCGCTGGAGCTCGGTCGAGATGGCCAGCGCCGCTTCGAAGGCGCGGGTTTCCTCGGCGGTGAGCGCGCCCAGCGAATAGCCCGCCACCAGGTCCCGCATCGTTTCGGGGGCCCCGTCGCTCATACCGCCTGCCCGGTGTAGTAGGGTCGGAGGCTGTCGCGCAGTCGCTGCATGGCCAGGCGAACCCGGGTCTTCACGGTGCCGAGCGGCTCACCCAGCCGCTCGGCGATCTCGGAATGGGAGAGACCCTCGTAAAAGGCCAGCTGAACCGCCTCGCGCTGTGGAGGTGAGAGGGACCGCAGCGCCTCCGCCACGATCTGTCGCCGCTCCGTTCGCTCGACGTCCCGATCCGTGCGCGGCTCGGCGCTGCCCATGCCCGGCGTCGCGTCAGGCTCTGCCATGGCGGCCTTGGTCACCACGTTGGCCCGGCGCCCCCGGGACCGTATCAGGTCCAGCGCCCGGCTTCGGCAGATCATGGTGAGCCAGGCGATGACGGACCCGCGATCCGACTGAAAGCGCGGCGCATCCCGCCAGGCCTGCGAGAAGCTGTCCAGCACGATCTCCTCCGCATCGGACCGCTCGCCCGAAATGCGGTACGCCACCGCGTACAGCGCCGCGGAATACATATCGTAGAGGCGTTCGAGGGCGGGTTCGTCGCCCCGCGCGACCCGCGCCAAAAGACTCTGGTCTGATTCGGTGACGGTGGGAAGCGGCGTGGCCATGGCTCCGAAGGGCGCAAGCCTCCGCGGAAGGGCGGAGGATAGCCGGATACTAGTGGCCCCCGGGAAAGGCGTCCACCCCTGGGGCCCCGCCATGGCCAACCTCCACGCCCAAGGGCTCGTCATGGCAGCGGCTTGGCGCCGTCTCCGGCGACGAAAAGCAGGCTGGATGACCTGCCCCCCTCCCGTTGCACCCGCACCAGGTTCACCTGGTCGGAGAACTTTTCGGCCAGCACCCCGTGCCAAACCCTGCCGCCGTGCAGGCCATCGGAGACCGGCGCGGAAAGTGTCAGCACCAGCACCACGCCATCGGTCGCGATGCTCTCCAGCGAGAGCGGCAGGATCCTGCCCCGCCCATCGAGCAGGCGGAATCGCTCGGTGAGATATCGCTCGACCGGGCCGCGCGCCTGACCGGGAGGAAAGTCGTCGGCAAAGACCCGGAGTACGATCGCCGCGCGCGGCGCGCCCGCGGGAAGGTTCACTACCGCCGAGCTGGAATGAATCGGATGCCTTCCCGCGAGCAGTGCGATCAGGGCCAGGGTGTGGAACATCGGATCACCAGGCCGCCCGTTGGACGGCCATGACGGCCGCGCAGGCCGCGGCGACGAGCGACACGGCGACCGCGCGGGGCTGCACCCCCCGCGCCGCGCCGGTCCACTGCACCGCGCGGTCCACGCCGGTCAGCACCGCCAGCGCCGCGACCAGGATGCCGATCTGCCCAAGCTCGATTCCCACGTTGAAGGCGAAGAGCGGGAGGACCACCGGCCCGGTGAACATCTCCCGGAGAAAGGTGGCGAATCCGGCCCCGTGGATCAGCCCGAAGCACATGGCCAGCGCGGGTCGTGCCCACCCTGCGGGGCGTTGGCCGGTGTGCCGCAGATTCGCCAGCCCGGCGCAGACGATGGTCACCGGGATCAGGAATTCGATCAGCGCAGTGGGCAGGCGGATCGTATCGGTGACCACGAGTCCCAACGTGATCGAATGCCCCACCGTGAACGCGCTCGCGACGCCGAGCAGATGCCGCCAGTCCCGCGGGCGGTACGGGGCCACCAGCGCGACCAGGAAGAGCAGGTGATCCAGGGCCGACAGGTCGGTGATGTGGTGGAATCCGAGCCGGAGGAATGCGGTGAAGTCGCTCATCGCGCCGCCTCGATGATCGACGCGTGCCGGTGCAGCTCGGGATCTTCGGTATCCCAGGCAAGGGCCCGGCGCATCGCGTGCCGCGCCTCGGGCAGATGGCCGCTCTTGAACAGCGCCCACGCGAGCAGGTCGTAACCATACACATCGTGCCGGGTCTCCAGATCGCGCCGCACCTCTGCGAGGATCTCGGGGACCCGACGATCGTGATCCAGCAGTGCCAGATACCAGGCCCGGTGGAAGCCGCCCCGCGGCGCCTGGGTGGAAGCCTCCATCGCGCGGTAATACTCGCGGGCGGCGGCGGTGTCGCCCCGGGCCCGCCACGCATCGCCCACGGCCGCCAGGGTGGCGGGGTCGAGGTGCCGCGCGAGGGACGAATCCCCCAACGCGATCGCCTCTCGCGGGTTCCCCGTGGCGAGCGCCAACCGCGCGCGAGCTGCCAGCAGCCGCCAGTCGTCGGGCACCAGCCCGAGACCTCGGTCGAGTCGGCGGCGGGCCTCGTCGTAGGCGCCGAATCGGAGCGCCAGCTCGCCGAGCCGCAGCTCGTACCACGCCATCTGCTGCGGGTGGCGCGGGTCCCCCCGGCGGGCGGCCTCGTCGCGGGCGGCCTCGAGGAGCCGACGGGCCCCCGCAGCCTGGCCGCGCAGCTCGAGCCAGCGGGCATACCGAGGGGCAATGGCCGGTTCGTATCGTCGGGGCAGGAGCGGTCGGAACAGTGAGTCGGCCGCGGGATAGTCGCCGAGCTCCAACAAGGTCTCCCCGAGGATCGCCTGGAACAGCGCGTTCGCGGGGTCGAGCGACAGCAGCCGCTGCGCGGCGGCCCTCGCCTCGACGAAGCGGTGCTGGCCGATCAGGGCAACCTGGAGGAGATGCCAAGCCGCCTCGTTCCGGGTCTCCCGGTTGCGAATCGAACGACGGGCCGCCGCTTCGGCGTTCTCCAGATCGGTTTCGTCGCCGGTTTCGCGGTACCGCTGCAGGTAGCGGTCGCCCAGGCGGATCAGGTCGAGCGCCCCGGTCGGGTCGCGCGCGATCCGCTCGAGGTAGAACGCGATGTCCTCGTCGCGAATCAGCCGCGCCGAGGCCAAACTGCGAAGCTGTTCGCGGGCCTCCCGGGAAGTATGGGCCTTCTCCGCGCGGGCCAGCCGCACAGCCTGAGCGCCGGTACCCAGAAACACAACGACGGCAATACCGGCGATCAGGCGGCGGCGCATGGTGCTGCCCTTAATTCCTGGCGGCGACGTACGGGAACGTGGTCCGGAACGGGCTGTCGCTCGCCACGTTGTCGGTGGTGAGGCCGGCCTTGCCCACCGCGCCGGCGGGATCGATACCGAACGGATCGCCGAAAATGGCCAGCAGGCCAAGATCCACGACGTCATCGGCCAGCTTGCGTCCGCCCCAGCCGTTGCCGAGCTGCGGCAGCCAGGTCAGCCACCCGGCGGTCGTCGTCGCCTTGTCGGTCTGCACGATCAGCATGTCGGGCAGGAGCACCGACGCCAGCGTGTTGGCCAGCGCCTGGCTCCGGCCCGCGGTGCCGGTCACGAAACTCTTGAGCTCGTCGCCGATCATCGCGACATCCTGATCGGGTCCGATGGCGGCGTGCTGCGGGTGGCTCCGCTTGGCCAGAAACACCTCGCTCACCAGCGGATTGCCGAGCCGCTGGACCTGGTCGTAGCTCTTCGGGGTGCTCGTGTCGGTCATCCCGTTGTCATCGTTACTGCAGGCGACGAGTCCGGTCGCCAGGATCAGGGCGGGAAGGAGTCCGGCCGCCCGAGTGATACGCGGGTTCATTTGAGTAGTCCTCTTGTCGTTGAATGAATCGTTCGTTAGCGGCTGATGCTGCCCCAGATGCCGAGCTTGGCGTTTCCGCCGGCGGTCAGATCGGCGATCGGCAGCTCCACCACGATGGTCAGCGTGTTGAACCCGACCAGGTAGTTTTGCGCCTGGCCCACGGGACGGAACCCGCTGGCGCTGGGCGTGCTGGGAAGCTGGGAGAGGGGACCGCTCGCCGGCTTACGGTCCGGAAGGATCCGGAAGAACTGCTCGAGGTCGAGATAGAAGGAATCGTCCCGGGCGCCGGCGAATGCCTGCATTCCGGTCGCAGCGCCGACGTTGGCATTGATGACACCGGTTACCGCCGGAGCGGTGCCGGAAACGGTGTTGCCCATGGCGCCCAGGACCGGGGGAGCCACCGGGCCCCGGACGTTCACGGTCTGGGTGGCGCCGGTCCCGTCGAAGGTCACCTGAATCACCTTGTCTTCGCGGGCGTCGCCGTTGTTGTCGATCTTGAACTGGTAGAGCTGGTTGCGGTCGAACGATGCCCCGGGTGCGGCAGCGGGAGTGAGAAACGCGCGGGTATTCATGACCAGCACGATGCGTCCCGTCGTCGGGCTCGGGAACGCGTAGACGTCGGTCAGGTCCTGGAGCGGATTCAGCTCGACGTTGGGAGAGTCCTGGTGATCTGATGCGATCGCAACCCCGAGGGTTCCAAGGGCGGCGACGGTGGCCGCGGTAAGGCCGAAAACGAGGCGCTTCCGGGCGGGCGAACGAAACGGCATGACAGGTGCTCCTGGTGAAGTGGAACGAGATGTCTTCGTTCCTGGGCTACGCCGGTTGCACCAAATCGGATTGGATTCGACGGAATGATGCGGGGGGTACTACCAGTTCCAGAACCGCTCCGGGCGCAGAGCCTCGATCTCCTCGACCGACGTCTCGCCGGAGAGCAGATGGCCGATGATGGTGCCGGTGATGCCGGCGAGTAGAGTGCCGTTGCGGCCGTGGCCGGTGGCGTACCAGAGCCCCTCGAGGTGGGGTTCCCGGCCGACGATGGGCAATCCATCCGGCGTGCCGGGACGGAGACCGGCCCAGGCCCGAAGGACCTTGGCGTCCGCCAGCGCCGGATTGAGCAGGCCGGCGCGCGCGCGGATCGACGCGACACCGGCCTCGGTGATTTGCGGGGTGAAGCCGGCGTGCTCCACCGTGGTGCCCGCGATGCCCTCGCCGCCGCGGTGCAGCAGGTAGCCGCCCTGCCCGAATACGATCGATGGGGCGGCTCCAGCGGGCCAGTGAAACGCGACCAGCTGTCCTCGCACCGGCTCCACCGAGAGGGGGCGGGGAAGATTGGCAATCCGTCCGCTCCAGGCGCCCGCGGCGAGCACCACGTGATCGGCGGGGTGCCACTCACCGCCCTCGACACCGGTGACCCGGCCTCCCGAATGCGTCAGCGTGGTAATGGTGTCGTGGACGATCTCCACGCCGAGCCGGACCGCGTCCTTGCGCAGTGCCTCCACCAGCCGGACCGGGTCGAGACAGCCGTCCCGCGGAGCGAGGAGGCCTCCCTGGGTGGACCCGAGCCAGGGCCACTCCCGACGAACTTCCTCGGGATCGAGCCATTCGCAGTGATGGCCGTGCTGGCGCTGCCAGGCTACCCGCTGCTTGAGGGTCTCGACCTGGGCCTCGCTGCTAGCGGCCTGGAGAATGCCGCCTTCCCAGAGGCCGATGTCGATACTGGTAGATTCCCGGAGTTGCTGGGCCGCGTCCCGGTAGAATTCCCGGCCCGCCAGACCCAGCTCGAACAAGGCGTCGTCGACCGGCGTCTCGATCTGGGGTGCCAGCATGCCGGCGGAGGCCCGCCATGCCTCGCCGGCCTGGCCACCCCGCTCAATGAGCCGGACTCGTCGCCCGCCCTGCGCCAGCTGGCGCGCACAGGCAGCCCCGACGACCCCGCCGCCGACGATCGTAACATCAGGGACAGCAGTCACTTACGCCTCTACGAAACTTTTTGAAACGTCACCCGTACTGTAGAACGCTGCCAACCGGCAGCACGACTCATTGGGTGTCTACTGCCTGAAGGAAGGATACCATGATCCGAAGCGTGGTCGGGTTCGCGGGAGTCGCGGTGGTGGCCATGATCGCACTGAAGCTTCTCGGGGGCCTGTTCGGCTTCGCCATCAGCATCTTCATGATGCTGCTGTGGCTCGCCTTCTGGGGTTTCATCATCTATCTCATTCTGCGGGTAATCAGCCCTTCGACTGCGGATCGGGTGCGCGACACGATACGGGGCAATAAAGCCCGCGAGTAGGGAGTAGCGCGTAGCGAGTAGCGAGAGGGGAAGAGGGCCGATTTTCCTGCTCGCTACTCCGGCGTTGAGCTGTGCACGTGCACGATTCTCCACCCCGCCCCGCCCCCGTGCGGCGTCAGCAGCACCGTCGCCTTCCCGTCGCGGGCCAACCCGTCCTTTACCGACAGCCAGCGATACTCCAGATAGACCCACACCAGGTTCTGGCGGACTTCCAGCCGGCTTGAGGTGATTGCCACTTCGCCTCCCGCTTCAATCCCCGCGAACCGCGGCGGCGCGTAGCGCAGCTCACCGTTCGCGATCACCGCGGCGTCGGCATCCCAGAGGGAGTCGGCCGTCGCCATGCGGCGGTCGGCATCGAGCGCGGCGGTGAGACCCGCGGTGACCGGCTCTTCCACCGCCCCGGGCGAGAGTACCGGGGCGGGGGCCGCCTGGGCGTGGCCGCACCCGGCGAGCAGAAGGGAGAGGCTAGCCCGCGTCCAGCGCATCCAGGACACCCCACATCAGCAGGGGGAGAAGCAGCTCGTGATGCCCGGTGAGTTGATAGCCGGCGCCGCCGGCCCGGGTCGGGCGCTCGACCACATTCATCCGCGGACGGTACTGCCGGATCATGTCGAAATCGGCCGCGAGGAAACCGGTCGGCCGGCCCCCGCCCAGATTGCGCGCCACCGTCAGCGCCTTGAGGAATACTTCCGGCATCACGACCGCGCTGCCCCAGTTGAACACGGCGCCCCCATCGTGAAGCGAGGGGAGTGAGCCGGCCAGCCGGCGAAAGTCGCGAAGGGAGGTGTCGCCCAGTGCGGCGCCATCCGCGCTCGGGTGCTGGTGGTTGATCTCCGCGCCGATCGTGGTATGCACCGTCACCGGGACACCGTGGCGCCTGCAGCCGAGCAGGATCGAGACGCCGTCGCCGGGAAGGTCGGACCGCTCGGCCAGGGCCCGGGCGAGACCCTCGCCATACCCCAGCCCGTCTGTCGCGGCGGCCACCGCAGCGGTGTTCATCGCCGCGCCGGTCTCTTCCACCATGCCGAAGGTGCCGTCCTCAAGGCCGGCCTCGACGTCCTCGCTGGTGCCGCCGAACGCCGCAAGCTCGAAGTCATGGATCGCCGCGGCGCCGTTCATGGCCACGTGGGTGACGATGCCTCGCTCGATCCACCGGAGCACCAGCGGGCCCAGGCCCACCTTCACCACATGGCCGCCCAGCAGGAGCACGACACCCTTCTGTGCTCGTGCCGCGCGGGCGACATGCGAGAGTATGGCACGCAGATCGCGCGCGGCCAGGACGTCGGGGAGGCAGTCAAGGAAGGCGTGGAAGGAGCGGTCGGCGCCCGGCGCCGCAGCCATCAGGGAGGGATCAACTTTGTTCTGCCGACCCCCGAAGGGAACGGTGCGCAGCCGTCCGACGTCGGCTTCACCTTGGCCCACTCAGGAGCCGCCCGGGGCCGGCGTCATCTTCTGGAGCCGGAGCGTGATCGTGCCGAATTGCGTGGTACGAATCTGCACCGGAATCCGCCGTGCATCATCGGTGATCCACAGCCGCGCGTCGGCCCGCTTCGAGAAGGTCTTATCGCCCACGATGGGATTCAGGACCAGACAGCTCACCCGGCTGCCGTCGGGAAGCTCCATGGTCTCGCGTTTGAGGACGTTGATGACGATCGGATTGAGCTCCGGCTGGAAGTGCCGCTCGAACCGGTAGGTTTTCCCTACTTCGAGCGGCACCGTGCGGACGAAGTAGAGGAAGGAGGCATCGTCCAGCGGCTCCGCGCTGGTCGGCGTCGTGGCGGAGGCCTGCCGCTGCCGGTAATAGCCGGAGTCGCCGAAGATCTCGTACTCCCGGAGATAGCGCTTGCTGTTTTCCTTGCTGTCCGTCCTGAACCGCAGCGAACGGAATTCGGTGACGCTGGTCCACGACTCGATGCTGCTGTTGATCTTGAACATCAGCGCGCTGCCATCGAGCGAAAACCGAAACAGAAACGCGGGCTGGGACCGGACCGTGTCGACGGACACGACGTGGATCGAGGCGCTGCCCACCGAAAGCATGCCCAGCTTCGCGGAGTAGTCGAACCGCTCCCCCACGCCGAAGGGATAGGCACGCGCAGGCGGCCCGACCGTGGCCGCGGCAAACTGGAAGGCGGTGAGCACCGGTGCCAGGCTCACTGGGCTACACTTTCCATCGGACCCGCCCTGCCGATGCGGATACTGCCGCCGGCCTTCCAGATCTGGCGCGCCGTTTCCCAGGGCTTGATTCGGCTCTCTCGGGGGCGGAGGTCGTGGCGCTCGATCACCGGCAGGGTCTCGATCCGCCTGGCGTGCTGCGCGGCCCGCCCGATCAGCTCGGCGTTGGCCGCCCAGCCCTCCGAAGTCAGCAGGTCGACGCCCGGGTGGCGGATGGCGTTCCGGAGCGTCATCAGCCGGAATGCCACGAATCCGCTGACCGTATCGGTGACGCCGGGCACCCGCACCGCCCGACGCAGCAGCATCGGCGCCCACCGGCGCACCATCCGGCGCCCGCGGGACGGCTCACCGGACAGGGTGGCCTCGCCGACGACCATGTCCGCCCCGCTGTCGAGCCGACGCACGAAATCAGGCAGGAAATGCGGTCCGTGGGAAAAATCGGCGTGCATGACTATCGCGCTGTCCCGCTTGGGACGATCGCTGCGCGCCAAGGCCAGATGGAGGAGCTCTTCGATCGAGCGGGCGTAACCCTGGCGGACAGCGTGACGGACTACTGTGAGCGGGAGAACCTTGGTGTAGGGCTCCAGGATTTCCGACGACTGATCACTCGAGCCGTCGTCCGCTACCAGCAGTTGATACTCGCGCGGAAACTCCTCGAAGACCTTGCGGATCTTCCAGAGCAGGAGCCCGATGGTGGGGCCCTCGTCGAAGCTGGGAATACAGACGTAAATCATTTCAGGTCAACGCTCTCCGTGACTGAACGATACACCGACAACACCCCGTTTGCCATCGCCGTTGCGCTAAAACGCTCCACTCGCTCCGAGGCCGTCCGCCGAATGCTTTCCCGGAGCACCGGTTCACGGAGCAGGCGGTCCACGGAGTGGGCCAGCGCCAGATGATCCCGCGGCGCCGAGAGAAGGCCGGCCCCGTTCGACAACATTTCGGGAATTCCGCCGCCGCTCGTGGCCGCGATGGGGACGCCCAGCGCCATGGCATCCAGCACGCTGGTGCCAAGTCCCTCTTCCTTCGAGCTCATGACGAACACATCGGCGCTCGCAATCAGGTGAAGCGGTTCCTTCAGGTGCCCCACCAGGTGAATCCGGTCCCCCATGTCGAGCCGGTCGATGCGCCCCGCAAGCTCGTGGCGCAGCTCCCCGTCGCCGGCAATGGCCCAGTGCAGATCGGGCTGGCGAGGCCGCAGGGCCGCCGCCGCGTCGACCAGGGTCCCGTGGTCCTTGTGATCCACCAGGGCGCCCACCGTTACCGCGAGGGGCGCGGATTCGGGGAGCCCCAGCTCCGCGCGGACGTTTCCCGCCGCTGTCGCGCGCACTCCTTGTACATCGATGCCCGAGTGCACCGTCACGATGCGGATGGAGGGAATTCCGTCGGCCACGAGGACCGCGCGCACCGCCTCGGAAATGGCGATGACCCGGTCGGCCCGCGCCCAAAGGCCAGCATGCCGGAGGTGAAAATCCACCCGGCGGGTGACGACGAAGGGCGATCGGGTGAGGGTTGCGGCGACTCCGGCCAGGGTCAGGGCGTGCGCGTCGTGGGCGTGGAACAGGGCCGGGCCGCGGGCGGCTTCCCTGATGGCGCCGAGCAGCGCGCCGGGGGAAAGTCCGATGTGCCAGCCGACTTCCCGGACCGAAAGCCCCGCGTCGAGGAGCCGCCTGGCCAGCTGGGTGCCGCGCCCGGTGACGATGACCTGCTCGAGCGCACCGCGCCGGGCCGCGAGGGTGCGGGCCAGCAGCAGCACCTGATTCTGACCGCCGCGCCACTCCCGCCCCGAGGCGAGGTGGACAATCCGGCGGGCCAGCGCTGTCACCGGCGAAGCGAATCCGGGAAGACGGGGCAGGAAGGATCCTCGAAGTTCTTGATGGAGGTCTGCAGCCCGATCAGGGGAAGGGTGCGGTCTCCCGCGCTCACGGTGCCCAGCCGGGGCGCGTTCTGGATCGGGTCACCGTTGTAGAGGAGTACGCCTTGCGCCTTTCCTTCGGGACTCACGATCAGCACCCCGAACCCCACGGCGGGGGTTGCCGGCAGGCTGCCCTGGAGCCCGACCACGATCTGGCTGTCGGCCCGACCCACCACCGAACGGAACGTCGGCCCGAGCGCGATGCGCACCGGGAGCGCGGCGGGGAGCTCGGCCGGCGGTACCGAGAGGGTCTTGCCCGGCCGGGTGAATTCCTCGAGGATGAGGCTCTGCCCGGCGACCGCGGCGATCCCGCACCCGTAGTTGCCGGCGCCTCTGGGCGAACAACTGGCGAGCAGCGCAACCGCGGCAATCGCGCGAATTGAGGGGATCATGGTCGGTGGCCTCCGGCGCTTCGGGATGGGGTCCTGATTCCCAAAGATACATCGTCGCTGTAACATTGAACTTCACCCGCCCGCATGGACGTGATGGGTCTCGACGAATTGCGCGCCCGTCTCGACAGCCTGCTTGCCAGCCAGGGACTCTCCACCGATCGCCGGGCCGAGGCGTCCGGGTTGCATGCGGCGTTGGTCGAGTTCAAGGTGGTGGTGGGCCAGCATCGTGATGAGCTCGCCAGGGCGGAGCGCGAGCTCACCCTCGAGCGGCAGCAGGAAGCCGACGCCGAACGGCGCGGGCGGCTGGCCGCAGGGATCGGCGACACCGAAACGGTGCGAATCGCCACCGAATACACCGCACGGCACCGGGAGCGGGTGATCTTGCTCGAACGAAAAGTCGGCGTGGTCCGGGATGAGCTGGGCTACGCCGAACGGGAGTATGAGACGCTGGCCGCCCGCTACCAGGCGGCCCGCCAGGGCACCCCGGCAGCCGGCGCCGCCGCGCCGCCGAACGCCCCGGACCACGAATTCGACGCGCTCAAGGCAAGGTCGGACCGCGAGGCCAGCGCTGAGGCAGTGAAGGCGCAACTCGAGATGCTCAAGAAAAAGCTGGGGAAGCAGTGAGCCCGCCGCTCACCGCTCACTGCTCACCGCTCACCTGAGAGGCTTCTCCCGCATGGCACAGAACCAAGACACCGCCTTCTTCGGCCATCCCGCCGGCCTCTCCACCCTCTTCTTCACCGAGATGTGGGAGCGATTCAGCTTCTACGGCTTGCGTGCGATCCTGGTGCTGTTCATGACCGCATCGATCGCGTCGGGCGGCCTGGGATTCGACGTCGAGCGCACCGGCGCCATCTACGGCACCTACGCGGCGTCGGTCTACCTGATGTGCCTCCCGGGGGGCTGGATCGCCGACAAGGTGCTGGGGCTGCGCCGCTCGGTGTTCTGGGGCGGCGTGCTCATCATGCTGGGGCAGATCTCGCTCGCGATGCCCAACAGCGAGACCTTCCTCTATCCCGGCCTGATTCTGATCGCCCTGGGCACCGGCATGCTGAAGCCCAACATCTCCGCGCTGGTGGGAACCCTCTACAAGCCCGACGATGTGCGCCGGGACGCCGGCTTCTCGATCTACTACATGGGCATCAACATCGGCGCGTTCTTCTCACCGCTTATCTGCGGGTGGCTGGCCCAGGGAGAAGGTTTTCAGCGATTCCTGATCAGCGTGGGCATCAACCCGGCGCTCTCGTGGCATTTCGGCTTCGGCTTCGGCGCACTGGGCATGGCGCTCGGCCTGCTCCAATACGTGCTGACCGGACACCGCCTGGGCGACGCCGGCATCCCGGTATACGGGTCGCCGACGCCGGACGCGCTGGCGGCGGCCAAGCGGAAGCTCTTCATCGGACTCGCCATCATCCTGGCGGCCATCGGCGTCGTTGTGGCGCTCGCGATGGCCGGCACGATCGCGATCACCGCCACCGGCATCGGGCGGGCCACGGACTATATCCTGATCGCGGTGGTAGTGGGATTCTTCAGCTGGTTGTTCATGGCGGGCGATTGGACCCCCAACGAGCGGAAGCGACTGGTCGTGATCACCGTGCTCTTCCTCGGGGCCACGGTGTTCTGGGCGGCGTTCGAGCAGGCGGCATCCACGCTCAATCTGTTTGCCCAGCGCCAGACCGAGAACACGGTCTTCGGCATGAGCTACCCCGCGAGCTGGCTCCAGGCGGTGAACGCCGGACTCATCATCCTGATGGCGCCGCTGGCGGGGTGGGTATGGGTCAAGCTCGGACCGCGGGATCCGTCGAGTCCGGCCAAGTTTTCACTTGGCCTCTTTTTTCTCGGGGCCGGCTTTGCCGTGATGATCCTCGCGGCAACGGCTGCGTCCAGCGGGCAGAAGGTCAGTCCGCTCTGGCTGGTGCTGACCTATGTGCTCCACACCACCGGTGAGCTCTGCCTGAGTCCGGTCGGCCTGTCGGCCATGACCAAGCTGGCCCCGGCCCGGGTCGTGGGCCTGATGATGGGGGTCTGGTTCCTCGCCACGTCGATCGGGAACAAGATCGCCGGCTCGGTGGCGGGGTTGTACGAGTCTTTCTCGCTGCCGACGCTCTTCACGGCGGTGACGCTCACGGCGCTCTTCTTCGCCGTGGTCATGGCGCTGCTGATCAAGCCGATCAAGCACATGCTGGCGCGCCCCGAATAGCGGCGCGGCGCGCTACGGCTTGAATACCGCGCAGGCAATGCGCGCACCGGAGCTGCCGGTCGGATCGGTTTTCTCGTCGTCGGGATCGGCATGGACCACCAGCGCCATGCCGCGCGTGCCCAGGAACGTCTTGAGGCCCGCGGCAGCCTGGGGGCCGGTCACCTCCACGGTGGCGTCGGCTTTGCCGTTCTGGCCCACCACCAGGTTGGACAGATCGCCCAGGTGGTGGCCCTGCGGATTCTGCCTGCCGTGCTTCGCCCCGGCGGGGTTCAGGTGACTCCCTGCCGTCGTGAACGCCGGACCCTGGCACAGCGCCGCGGCATGAAGGTGCATGCCGTGCCGCCCGGGTTTGAGTCCGGTGAGCCGAACCTGCACCTGGATCTTGTCTCCCCTCTGCTTCAGCATCGCGCGGCCGATGTCCACCGTCCGGTCGTTGTACACGATGCTCTCCCTCGGCGGGGGGGCGCCGGGCGCTCCGCCGCAGGCCAGCGTCACCAGCGACACGGTTCCCACCTGCAGTGCTCGAACTCGCATGCCCATCGCTCCCTGGAGGGCGGTGGCGTATAATAATGTCGCTGCACCTCGCTCACCCGGACGCCGACATGCCGAGAATGATCCGCTGGAAGCACGGCGGCGCCGGGACGGCGTTGCTCACCCTGATCGCGGCCACCGCCTGCGGCCCAAGCGTGCCGCCCGCGGATGCCGGATTCGTCGCCAAGTGGACCGCTACCCACTACGCCCTGGCTCGTGCGGAGCGGTTGTCCCCCCCGGTGGCATCCCGCACCTCGGCGTACGCCGCGATCGCCCTGTACGAGGGGTGGGCCGCCTTCTCCGACAGCCTCCGCACCCTGGCCGGCCAGCTCAACGGCCTTACATCGCTTCCGGCCCCGGACCGGGAAGCACGCTACGACCCCGCCCTGGTTGCGATGGCGGCCCAGACGGCGGTGCTCCGGCAGCTCTATCGGGAAGGTTTCGCGTCGACCGGCATCGCCATCACCGCGCTGCACGATTCGCTGCTCGGGGTGCGGGAACGGGACGGGGTGTCGCCCCCGATTCGTGCGCGCAGCCTCGAGTACGGAACCCGGCTCGGCGAGGCGATCATCGCCTGGGCGGCCCAGGACGGATTCGCGACGCGCTCGCAGGCCTACGAACCCATGCCGGCCCCGGGGTCCTGGGTCGCCACGGCCACCGAGGCGCAGTATCGCTCCCAGAATCTGTCGGCCGAACGCGACTTCGTCGGCTTCGACAACCCAACCGCCGCCGCACGCCCGGAAGAGTCGGGCGACCGGTCGATTACCGTCAATCGCCCCAAGCGGCCCAACACGACGGTGCCGGGCATCAATCCGCTCAACGCGATGGAGCCCCATTGGGGAGAACTCCGGACCTTTGCGATCGCGAGCGGGGCCGCGTGCGATGTCCCGGCGCCGCTGTCGTTCTCGACCGCGAAGGAGTCTCCGCTGTACCGGGAGGCTCGCGATGTCTACGACATGGGTCGCGTGCTCACCGACGATCAGAAGAAGATCAGCTATTTCTGGGCCGATAACCCGGGAGAATCGGGCACGCCTTCCGGTCACTGGATGAGCGTGGTCAGCAGTCTTTCCAGCCAGTGGCAGCTGTCAGCGGAGCGCACGGTCGAGGCGTACGCCCTGACCGCGATCGCGGTGGCGGACGCCTTCATCGGCTGCTGGCACGAGAAATTCGCCACCAACATTCTTCGCCCGGTGACCTACATCCAGCGATACATCGATCCCAAGTGGCAGCCGCTGCTCAATACGCCTCCTTTCCCCACGTACACCTCGGGCCACTCGACCCAGTCGGCGGCCGCCGCCGAGGTGCTGACGGCGCTCTTCGGAGATAACCGGCCCTACGACGACCCGACCCACGTGACGCTGGGCCATCCGGTGAAGCGGCTGGCGTCGTTCCGGGCGGCGGCCCACGAAGCCGGGATCTCCCGGCTCTATGGCGGAATCCATTTCCAGATGGACAACCTGGGCGGGCGGGCTCAGGGCGAGTGCATCGGGCGGGCGTTGCTCTCGCGGGTGCATACCCGCGCCGCACCATGAATTCGCTCCGGGTTGCGCTCACCGCGATGGTCGCGGCCGCGTGTGCGCGCCCCGCAGCGCCCCCCGGGCCGTGGCACGAGGAGACGGGCGCACGATGGCGTGACCTCGCCGCTCCCGGCAACCTGACCCCGGGCTTCACCCGCCTCGCGGCAAGCGCCTCGGGGGTGACCTTCGCCAACACCGTCTCCGAGGACTCGGCCTACGCCAACCGGCATCTGATGAACGGCTCCGGCGTCGCCATCGGCGACGTGGACGGCGATGGCCGGCCCGACATCTACCTCTGCAACATCGGGGGACCGAACGCGCTTTACCTGAACCAGGGCGTGATGAAGTTCCGCGAGGCCGCGGCCGAGCGCGGCGTGGCCCTCGGAGACCGCCCCTCCACCGGCGCAGTCTTTGCGGACGTGGAGGGCGATCGCGATCTCGATCTGATTGTCACCTCCATGGGCGGCCGCAATTCGCTCTTTCTGAACGACGGCCGTGGACATTTCACCGACGCCACGGCGCGTTCCGGCTTCGTGGCGGAGCATCGCGGCAGTACCACCGCCGCGCTGGCGGATGTGGACGGTGACGGTGACCTGGACTTGTACGTTGCCAACTATCGCGCCCGTAACATGCTGGATTCGCTGTCACCGCAGGAGCGCGCCTTCGATCAGATCGTGAAGAAGATCGGGAACTCGTACGAAGTGATTCCGGAGCGGCGGGCCGACTACCGGGTCCAGATGCGCGACGATATCCGCGGTGTGAGCCTTATCCAGCGCGCCGATCCCGACTGGTTCTACCTGAACGATGGCAGCGGGACGTTCGTGCGCGAGGCGATCGCGGGCAATCCCCGATTCCTGGACGAAGACGGCAGACCGCTGACGGCCGAGCCGGAGGACTTCGGCCTCGCGGCCCGCTTCTACGACGTAAACAGCGACGGCGCCCCCGACCTGTACGTGGCCAACGACTTCGAGGATCCCGACCAGTTCTGGATCAATGACGGGAAGGGGTCGTTCCGGCTGATCGCCAGGCAGGCCATCCGGCAGACCGCCAACTCCAACATGGCGGTGGATTTCGCCGATATCGACCGGGACGGGACCGTCGACATCTTTCAGGTGGACATGCTGGCGGATGACAGCCGTCGCCGGAAAACCCAGACGCCGACCCACACCGCCATCCGGAAGCAGGTGGGAGAGTACGCCGAGCGGGCGCAATGGCAGCGCAACGCGCTCCTCAGGAATCGCGGTGATGCCACCTTTGCTGAAATCTCCAGCGCGGCGGGGGTAACGGCCTCGGGATGGTCCTGGTCCACCATGTTTCTCGACGTCGAGCTCGACGGGTACGAGGACATCCTGATCGGCAACGGGCATACCTGGGACCTGATGGACGCCGATACCCAGGAGCGGCTGAAGAGCTCGGTGACCGGATTGGACTGGCGCCGGGAGCGCCAATTGTATCCCAAGCTGCCGCTCAAGAACGTGGCGTTCCGCAATCGGGGCAACCGCACCTTCGAAGCCGCCGGGACCCGGTGGCGCTGGGGCCTCGAGGAAGACATCTCGCACGGCATGGCCGCGGGAGACCTGGACGGCGACGGCGATCTCGATGTCGTGATCAACCGTCTTGGCGCGTCCGCCGCGCTGATGCGGAACGACGCCACCGCTCCGCGCGTGGCGGTGCGGCTGGCCGGGCGCGGGCGGAACACCGTCGGCGTCGGCGCCCGCATCCGGGTACAGGGTGGCTCCGGGCCCACGCAGAGCCGGGAGGTTACCGCGGGAGGGCTCTACCTGTCCGGCGCAGATCAGCAGCTTGCCTTCGCGGCGGCAGACACGGCGCTCACCGTCGAGGTTCGCTGGCGGAGCGGGGCGATCAGCCGCGTCACCGACGCGCGCGCAGGCCGGCTGTATGAGTTCAGGGAGCCGGAACCCATGGTGGGGATGGTTCCCTCGCCCATGACCCCAGAGCCCTCGCCCCTGTTTGAGGATGTTTCGCCGGCGCTCGGTGCCATGCACCACGAATCCTTCTACAACGACTACCTCCGGCAGCCACTGCTCGGGTTCCAACTCAGCCAGCTCGGGCCCGGGGTCAGCTGGATGGATCTGGACCGCGATGGGGACGACGACCTCGTCGTGCCGGGTGGGGCGGGCCGCGAGCTTGCCTGGTATCGGAACGACAGGGGGCGCTTCATCCGGGTGCCGCTGCACCTTCCCGGTGCGGCCCCCGATGTTACCATGGCGCTTCGGTTTCCCACTCCTCAGGGGGTCAGCCTGCTGATCGGCCAGTCCTCGTACCGCTCCACGACCCCAGCCGAGGCCTTCGCCGTTCCGGATGTGCTTCGGCTCGACCTGGGGCCGGCGGGCAACCTGCTGCGATCGGAGGTACTGGTCGCGCCCGACACGATGAGTACGGGACCGATCGCGCTGGCGGACGTGGATGGCGACGGCGACCTCGATCTGTTCGTGGGGGGACGGGTGCTGCCGGGCGCCTATCCGGTGCCCCCGAACTCACACCTCTACCTCAACGACGGCGGCCGTTTCACCCGGGATCAGCAGAACGAGGGGGCCTTCCGGCAGGCCGGGCTGGTGTCCGCGGCCGCCTTCACGGATCTGGACGGGGACGGCGACCCCGAGCTGGCGCTGGCCACGGAGTGGGGACCGATCCGGGTGTTCCTGAACGAGCGAGGGACGTTTTCCGAGGTCACCGGCGCGTGGGGGCTGGCGCGGCTCGAAGGGGGCTGGCGAGGAATCAGCGCGGGAGACTTCGACGGTGACGGCCGCATGGATCTTGTCGCCACCAACTGGGGTAGAAACATCCCGTTCCCGGCCGACTCCGCCGCGCCCCTCTATGTCTACGTCGGGAACTTCGGAACCTCTTCCGAGGTCAGTCTGCTGCTGGGCAGGCTCGATCCCCGCCTCAATGCCATTGTTCCGGTGGCGCCGTTCTCCCGGCTCGCTTGGGCAATGCCCGACCTCAGAACCCGGATTCCTTCCTTTGCGGAATACGCCGACGCCACGATCGACAAGGTGATTGGCGAGCCGTTCAGTCGCATGGTGCGGATTCAGCTCACCACGCTCGACCATACCGTTTTCCTGAATCGCGGCGGCCGCTTCGAAGCGATCCCGCTGCCGGACGAGGCCCAGGCGGCACCGGCTTTCGCGGTGGTACCGGCCGATTTCGACGGCGATGGTCGTGAGGACCTGTTCCTGGCGCAGAATTTTTCGCAGACCGAAGTCGGGTTGCCCCGTTTCGATGCGGGGCGCGGGCTGCTCCTGCTGGGGGGCGGCACGGGTGGCTTTGCCGCGATGTCGGGCCAGAAGTCAGGCATCCGGATATATGGGGACCAGCGCGGCGCCGCGGCCTCGGATTACGATGAAGATGGCCGCGTGGATCTGGCGGTCGCCCAGAACGGCGCCGAGGTCCGCCTGCTCCGCAACATCGGCGCGGCGGCGGGTTTCCGGGTCCGCCTGATCGGTCCTCCGGGGAACCCGGGGGGGGTGGGGGCCGCGATCCGGGTGCGCTACGCGGACCGGGACAGCCCGGTCAGGGAAATCCGTGCGGGGTCCAACTACTGGAGCGAAGACGGGCTGGTCCAGGTGTTCGCGCGGCGGAGCGTGCCAAAGTCGGTGTTCGTGAGGTGGCCGGGCGGGGCGACCAGTGAGACGCCCGTGGACCCCGGGCAGCAGGAAGTCGTGATCAGGCGGTAGGGCGGCCTAGGGGGCCGCCCTGGTCCAGATGACGATCACCCCGCACATCGCGCCGTCGCCGGCGAATTCCCCCGGTGTCTGGGAACCACCCCGGTACACCTCGATACCCTGGACGTCGCTGATCGCCGTGCTTTCGGCAAAGCTCCGCGCCAGGCGCCCGTCCACATAGTAGGTGGGAAAACAGCCGGCGGCGGACCGCACCATGTGAATGGAACAGTCGACCGGCCCGCAGTTCACCCGGACGCCCTGGACGGTGCGAAGCGCATCAGCCATCCGGGTGTACCCCCGCGACTTGATCTCATCCCGGGTAACGTAGGTCCCCATCCCGTTCACGCGGCGTCGCTCGAAGTCGGCGAAGCGGGGCAGCAATTTCGAATTGCGGGCCTCGACCGCGATATCGGAGAGCCGTTCGCCGGTGAATACCATGGCGAATTCGCGCTCCAGCACCTGGTCTTCGACCAGCGTCAACTCGAGGAGGTGGGGGCGGTAACCGATGGCGCGGATCTCGACCCGGTGGGCGCCCGCCCCGAGCTTGGAGAGCACGAACCGGCCCTGGCTCGAGATCGAGACCTCGCGGCGAGTCGCGTCGACGAAGATCAAAACGTCGTTCAGCACCTGATTGGTGCGCTCGTCGAAGATGTGTCCGATGAGCCCGGAGGTGTTCTGGGCAGCGACCGGGACGGCGAAGCCCGCCTGGACGGCCGCGACGAATGCCAGGGAAAGGGCGAATGGGACGGGAACCGAACGTCGGGGCATTGGGTCCTCCTTTCGGGAGCGGCGCCGCGCGGCGCGCTCCGAGACCCTGCTGGAGTGTAACACGCTGTCGCAGGGGCGCCAGGGAACGGCCGCCGGAGCGCTTGCGGAAATTCGCTCCGCGGGGCACTTTAGGGGCTGGCTCTGGCCAAGAATCCCGATCAAATAGTGATGTCCGAAGGTGATCCGAAGGACGCCTCTGTGTGTCCGAGCGACACGACCCGGCTTTCCGGGGCCGTGTCCGACTGACACGATCGCGCGACGCTCCATGCCCTATGCCGTTGGAACACAACCACTTGGCTTATCTCATCGGGGGGCATGGTTCCTGCCAACCGGGGATGTTTCAGAAGTAGTGGCACCAGCGGTTCCCATCGCCTCATTATTTTCTTTTACCCGAGGAACCTTATGAAGAGGAGTCCGGCGTTCTCCACCCTCCTTCGGACTGGAGGAGTCGCCGTCCTGCTCGTCCTGGCTGCCGCCAAGGCCCAGGCGCAGGCGACGATCACCGGCCGGGTCACCGACACCGATGGGCAGCCGCTCGGCGGCGCCCAGGTCGGGATCCGAGAGCTGGCATCGTTCGGCGCGAACACAGCTCCGAACGGCACCTACACCATCGTGGTTCCCGAGGATAGGGCCAAGGGTCAGTCGATGACCCTCATTGCCCGGTTCCTGGGCAAGTCGCCGGGCACCAAGGCCATCACGCTCAATCCGGGGCGGCAGGAGGTCAACTTCTCGTTGCGCGCCGATCCCCTCCGGCTCGATGACGTGGTGGTTACCGGCGTCAACGAGGCGACTTCGAGCAAGAAGCTCGCCTTCGCGGTCGGCAGGGTCTCGGCGGATCAGCTCCAGGAAACCCCGGGCGTCTCGGCGCTCTCCGGCCTGGCCGGCAAGGTGGCCGGTGTTCGCGTGATCGCCACCTCCGGTGAGCCTGGCGCGGCCCCCTCGATCCGGCTCCGCGGTGCCACCAGCATCTCGGGCTCTCAGGAGCCAATCATCATCATCGACGGCACCATCAGCCAGGCGACGCTTGCCGACATTTCCTCGGAAGACATCGAGCGCATCGAGGTCATCAAGGGTGCCGCGGCGAGCTCGCTGTTCGGCTCCAACGCCGCCAACGGCGTGGTCCAGATCTTCACCAAGCGCGGCAAGAACATTGCCGACGGCAAGCTGCTGGTGACCTTCCGCAACGAAGTCGGCGCCTCGTTTCTCTCCAAGCGGATTCCCAATGCCAACGCCACCAACTTCGCGGTCGAGGACGATCCGACGAAACCGGGCTCCATTCGGTTCAAGCGGACCGCCGGCGGGGCGCGGATCAGCGAGTCGGACGGCATAGCAGACAACCCGTATCCGCAGTACTTCGATCACCAGAGCGAGATCATCAAGCCCGGCGTGTTCTATACCAACTATGTCTCGATCGGGCAGCGTCGCGGCGCGACCAACTTCAACGCCTCATTCCAGAACACCAGCACCGAAGGCGTCATCTTCGGGCTCAAGGGTTTCGGGCGGCAGAACTTCCGCCTGAATGTGGACCAGCAGCTCACCCCGCGGCTCGACCTCGAAATCTCGACGTTCTACGGCCTCTCGAACAACAACAACACCGCCCAGGGTCCGGGCGCACCGTTCTTCACGGTAACATTTGTGGAGCCGAACATCGATCTGTTCGCGAAGAACCCCGATGGCAGCCCCTACCGGGCCTTCATTCCCGACAAGATCTCCAACGCCCAGAATCCGCTCTACAACCTGGCTAACGAACAGCGGGACACTCAGCGCAGCCGGTTCACCGGCGGCGGGCGGCTGCGGTGGCGGATGCTGGACTGGCTCACCGCCGAGACCAACTACAACTTCGACCAGGAGCGGGAAGACTACAGCGACATGCAGCCGTTCGGGTACCTGAGCAACACCGGCCAGGCCACCGACGGGTTCCTGTTCCGGCAGGCCTTCACGGGGCGCACCTACAACCTCGGCGCCACCCTGACGGCCACCGGCAGTTGGGGCGGCATCCGGAACACCTCGAAGGTCAGCTACGTCTACGAGGATCAGACCTCGAACACCGTGAATGCCTTCGCCGACAAGCTGTTCGTCAAGCAGGTGCCTGAGTTCACGAGCGCCGACCCGGCCACGTTCACGGCCGGTTCCGCGAACACGACCATCCGCAACCGAAACGCGTTCGCGATCACCACGTTCGACATCAAGGACAAGTACATCCTCGACGCCCTGATCCGGCGCGACGAGTCTTCCCTGTTCGGTCCCAACAGCCGCCGGTCCTACTATGGACGCGTGTCCGGCGCCTGGCGGGCCAACGAGGATCTCAAGATCAAGGGCTTCGACGAGATCCGGCTCCGCGCCTCCTACGGCACCGCCGGGCTCCGTCCGCGGTTCGAGTACCAGTATGAGGTGCTGAGCACGGCCGGCGGGTCATTCTCCAAGCAGACCCTCGGCAACAAGAACCTGAAGCCGGCCCAGTCGGCAGAATTCGAAGTCGGCGGCAACGTCGAGATGGGGGGCGGGCGGTTCACGCTCGAGTACACCTACTCGCAGAAGACCACCAAGGACCAGATCATCCTGGTCGACCTGCCCTCGGTGGTCGGCTTCCGCTTCCAGTACCAGAACATCGGTTCCCTCAAGTCGCAGACCCACGAGCTCGCGATGGGCTACCAGGTAGTGAACAACCGCAACATGGCCTGGGTGGTCAACGCCACCGCCGACCGCACCCGCCAGACCATCACCGACTGGCCGCTGCCGGAGCGGCTGAACGCCTTCGGCCAGCAGCCGCAGACCTTCTTGCTGGCCCCAGGCGCCAAGCTTGGCGCCATGTATGGCAACAAGGCGGTCCGGAGCATCAGCGAGTTGTACGATGACCCGGCCAAGAAGGCGCTGTCCGGCGCCGGCCAGGCGTGGGATCCGGCCAAGTACGTGGTCAATGAGGAAGGCTTCGTCGTGCCGCTGGCCAACCTGCACTGCGGCGACGACAAAAAGGTGCTGGGCAGCAAGACGACCGCCAATCCGGGCGGCACGGCCTGCCCGGCGGGTGAGCGGCCGATCACGTACATCACCTGCAAGACGACCGCGTCGGACGGCAGTTGCTCCAAGACGACCGATCTGGTCCTCATCGGGGATGCCAATCCCGACTTCAACGC
>JANNGX010000158.1:0-9287 GCA_031404115.1 Gemmatimonadales bacterium
AACCGGTTTCGCGTCTCCGGCAAAGCAAAACACAGAAGAGAAGGCGACAGCCGATACAACCGAAAAAACAGCAATAAGAGCGTCCCGCTCCGTCCAGGCCTGCGTGTGATACGGCGTGCCCGGTTCAAACTGGTGATTCGACGAGAAGATCATCGTGCCCGGGCCGATGCCGGTGTGATCCCCGATCGTGATCCGGGACTTCGGTGATGCCCAGATGCAGCAATAGGGCTGGATTCTCGTGTCGGCGCCCAGCGTGATGTTCTCCGCCTTCCGAAACACGACCGTCGGGTGCACGAAACACTTGGCGCCGCGCCGGAGCACGCTCCAGGGCTGCACATGATCGGTCACCGCGTAATCGATGCGGTCGATGAGCCAGCGCCACATCCCGGGCTTCACCAGATACCGGAGGTAGCCCAGCCTCTCGATCAGCCCGCGGATCATCGGTTCATGCGCCGGTCGAGGACCTCGTGATAGAGGGCGCTGTATCGCGCCGTCATTTCGGCTACCGAATACTGTTCGGACCGTTCCTTGGCCGCGCGACCCATCGCTTCGCGGCGCCTGCCATCCCGGGCCACCGCGCCGATGGCCCCGGCCAGCGCCGCATCGTCCCCGGCGGGAACCAGCATCCCCGCGGAGCCGAGGGTTTCCGGAATTCCACCCACACTCGTGGCAACGATCGGCAGCCCCGCCGCCATCGCCTCGAGCAGGGAAAGCGGCAACCCTTCGGTGCTGCTCGCGCTCAGCCAGAAGTCGCTGGCGGAGAGACAGTCGGCCACGTCCGCCCGGAACCCAAGAAACCGTATGCGAGATGCGACCCCGAGCGCGGGGGCCTCTGCTTTCTACTCGGCCTCGAGCGGGCCGTCCCCGAGAAATGCCAACCGCACGTCGGCGGCACCCTCAGCCGCTCCTGCCAGCGCCCGAATCATACCCAGGTGGTTCTTGACCGGCGCCAGTCTGCCGACCGCAATACCGAGGACCTGATCCGGGCCCAGCTCCCACTCTTGCCGCAGGGCGTCCCGTCGCAAAACATTGTCCTGTTGGAAGTTAGCAAGATCTATACCGTTGGGAATCACTTCGGGCTGGACCCTGGTGCCCAGGTACTGACGGAGGTATTCGGCCAAGGCCCCCGAGACCGCCACCACCCGGCGGGTCTGTCCCAGGCACCAACGCTCGATGACGGCTCGGAGCCGGGGCTCCGGAGGGTACCGTCCGTGGTCGGTAAACACCAAAGGCACAGCGGGAAGGAGGGCCCGGCACACGGCGGAAGGAAGCCAGGTTCCGCTGTGCGCGTGGATCAAATCCGGCTCGAAATCGCGGAGTTGGCGGAGGAGCACCCTGGGATAGCCGGGCAGCCGGAAACCGGGCTGCCTCGAGTCGAAGAGGGGAATCCCCGCGGCGCGGAGATCGGCCTCGTATACGCCAAGGCCGGTGATACCGAAAATCGCTGGGACAAAACCCTCCGCCGGGAGCCGTAGGGCAAGATCCCGGACCACACGCTCCAGTCCCCCGCCGCGAAGACTGGGCACCACGATCGCGATCCGATTCCCGCTCACCGGGCTCACCGGGGAGGCCTCCACCGGAGCCCCGAGGCCCAGCAGGCGAGCGTCGGGGTGGGGAGACCCGCGGGCACGTTCACCCGAATGACATCGAAGGAGTCGGTCCTGGTGGAAACTCGCCCATAGGAGAGCGCGATGCCGGCCTGGTAGCCGGCACTCCTGGCCGCGGCGCGAACGGCTTCACTGGTGCACCCATAGGGATAGGAAACCAGGTCGGGCTCGCGACCCAGGTCCGCCCCCAGGTCCGCCCGGCTGCCAGCCAGCTCCCCAGCGAGCTCTGAAGCAGGGAGCCTGGTAAGGTTCGCGTGGGTGCGAGTGTGGGATCCGATGGTGAGGTGGTCACCCACAAGTCGAGTGATCTCGGCGATCGAAGCGGGAAGCAGCACGTCGAGCACCGCCATCCCGGTCCGGGGAGGGAAGGCTAGTGCCACCGCCTCGCCGCGGCCGGTTAGCTCGTCCCGGCATCGGAGCCGTGTCACTTCGTCCAGTTGGCCCTCCAGTCCGAGGCGATCCCACCAGAACGGCTGCGGCCGTCGCGCCGCGCCGCTGACCACGAACACGGTGGACGGAAGATTCCTCATGCGGAGCAGCGGCAGGGCGTGGCGGAAGACGCCGGCGTACCCATCGTCGAAGCTGATCGCCGCAAGCCCGTGGACCGGCTTTCCACCACGAACCCGGCCGGCGATTTCCTCGAGTGAAACGACGCGGAAGGCCGAGGCGATCCAATCCATGTGCGCCCCGAAGCGGCCGGCGCCGAGATGCAGCGCACCGTCGCCGATCCGGTTCTCCAGCTCGTCCGGCACCACGTTGTGGTAACAGAAGACCGTGGCGGCGGGCCGAAGCCGGCGCCAGGCGGCAGCCAGTCCCGAGCCCGCCGCCAGCCGGTAGGCCGCCGCCGCTCCACTCACCGGCTCACCCGGCTGCGCTCGCGAGCCGCTCCGAGTAGGCCGCGTGGATCTCCCGAAGGATGCCCCGCACGTCGTACGCGAGCTTCCAGGTCGGAAAATGCTGTTCGAATCGGCCGTTGTCGCTGATCCACCAGATGTGGTCGCCCACCCGGTTGGTCTCCGAATAGGTCCACTGCATCGGCCGACCGGTCATCTCCTCGCAGATTTTGATCGCCTCGAGCATCGAGCAATTGCTGAAGCGCCCTCCTCCGGCGTTATACACCTCCGCGATTCTCGGCGCCTCAAAGAAGTGGTGGAAGGAACTGATCAGGTCCGCGGAGTGGATATTGTCCCGGACCTGCTTGCCCTTGTACCCGTAGATCGTGTACGGTTTCCCGGTGATCGCGCACTTCATCAGGTAGGCCAGGAAGCCATGGAGTTCGGTGCCGGAGTGATTCGGCCCGGTCAGGCACCCGCCCCGGAAACAGGCGGTGCGCATCCCGAAATAGCGCCCGTACTCCTGCACCAGCACATCGGCGGCCACCTTGGACGCGCCAAACAGGCTGTGCAGCGTCTGGTCGATCGACATGTCCTCGCGGATGCCCCCGGCGTAGGTGTGCGAGGGGTCGATTTCCCAGCGCAGCTCCTGCTCGATCAGGGGCAGCCGGTTCGGCGTATCGCCGTACACCTTGTTGGTCGAGGTAAAGATGAACACCGCCTCGGGACAGTGCTGACGGGTGGCCTCGAGCACGTTTAGCGTGCCGGTGGCGTTCACCGAGAAGTCCATCCCCGGGTCGCGGGCCGCCCAATCATGCGAAGGCTGGGCGGCGGTGTGAATCACCAGCGTGATGGCCTTGCCGTGAGCCTTGAAGAGCGCGTCGAGCGCCGCGGCGTCCCGGATGTCGATGGTGTGGTGCCGGTACTGGCCGCCCAGCTCCTGCTCCAGGCGCGAGCGGTTCCAGGCCGTGGATGCCTCGTCGCCGAAGAAGACCCTTCGCATGTCGTTGTCGACGCCAACGATGTCCATCCCCAGGCCCGCGAAAAACCGGGCGGCTTCCGAGCCGATCAGGCCCGCCGATCCCGTGATCAGTGCGACGCTCATGACTCCGTCCCGTTCGTGGTAGACAACCGAGCCGGCCGGCTCATCCGAACCGGGCCAGGCAGTGGTGCAAGTAATACGACGCCAATTGGTCCCGGTGCGCGTAGGCGTCGAAGAACGCGCGGCTGTTCCGCACCAGCGCCTGGCGCTCCGCCTCGTGGGTCAGGTAGTGCTCGCAGACCGCCTCCAGATCCGAATAGTCGGGCCGGCAATACGCGCAATGCACTCCGTTCTCGAAAGGCATCAGGAGCCGGTTGGTGTGCGGCGGCCCCACGATGCACGACCCGATCGCGAGGTAGTCCACCATCCGGAAGGTGATGGAGGACATGCTCGGCAAGTCGATGCAGACCCTGGAGCGGGCCACCTCCTCGAGAAAGCGCCGGTAGCGGACCTTTCCCTGCCCGCCGTAAAACCGGAACCGGGTGCTGGCCCGGAGAATGTCCATCGGGCGGCGGCGTTTTTCGAGGCTCAGTCCGAACCGCCCATGCACGTCGTGGATCGGCGGCGCCTGATCCCGGAGCGCCCGAAGCCTGGGCAAATAGTGGTAGATCGCGGCGTCGTTGTTGATGTAGCCGCCCGGCAGCAAGCGCTCCCTCGTACCGTATCCCTCGAGTGCAAACTCCATCTTGAAATGCAGATCGGCGTCCCGGTACGCTGCTTCATTGAGCGGCGCGTAGTCCGAGGTCTCCACCATGACACGATGGGACCGATCCCGCCGCACGAACTCGAAGTTGATCACGCCCTGGTACGGCTGGGCCAAGTCGGTTTCTTCGACCCGCACGAACCGGCGGAGCGCGTCGCGCACCTGGTCCCCCCAGATCTTTCTGGGCTTCCAGGCATAGGAGGCGTCGTTGGGCCAGCGGACCGTCACCGAACCCAGCGCCGCCCGGTCCACCGGCCACGTCAGGGTGACCGGATCGACCGCCCCCCGCGGAAAGAGTTGCCAATACCGCTCCACGGCCCGTTCGGACCAGACGGACGGACTGAGCAGGCTGCGCAGGTTCATCGATACCGATTCATGACACTTTCTGGGCCACGAGCCCGCCGACAACGACCGGCCTGTAATATGTTGCATGAATGCAACAGTGTGTGCATTCAATCCTACTGTTCAGCCCAGCTTGTTGCGAGCGATCCGCTTTAACCGCTCCAAACCGCTCGTCAACTGCAACAGATTCGGCACACTCGCGGGGTGGGGGAAGCGGGGGAGGCAGTAGCGCGCGGTTCCGTCCGACAGGAGATCGGCGGAGACAAAACCGGGTACCATGGTCACCGCCGCCCGCAGCCCTGCCTTGCGGAGCAGCTCGAACTCCCGCGGCCCCTGGTCAGTGAAAGTCCCGTTGGGATAACAGAATACCGGAATTGCCGCGCCGGTCTCCTGCTTGAGCCGGCGCCAGGACTCCCCGATTTCGTGTTCCGATTGGGAGGCAACGGTCCGCGAAAGAATCGGATGGCTCACCGTATGGGGGCCGAAGGTCACGCCTCGCGCGGCGGCGGCCCGCACCGTGTCCCACGACATGGGAGCAAATCGCGCCGGCGGGGGCTCATCCGCCCGGAGCACCGCAGCGTCCGCGAGTGCGCCGATCTCGCGGATCCGCTCTGCCTCGGGCAACTGCTTGAGCGCTTCGAGCCGCGCTGCCGTCTCGCTGGCTCGCCCGAGCCGGGAAAGCGACGCGGACACCAGATCCCACCAAAGCCATGTCCCGCCGTCGAGAAACCCGGTGACGATGAACACCGTGACTGGACAATCGAATTCGGCGAAGATCGGCAGCGCCACGTCGTAAAAGTCGGCGTACCCGTCATCAACGGTGAGCGCAACGGAGCGCTCCAGCGGCTCGCCCGCCTCGACGCGTTCGAGCGCGGGCCAGAGCGGCAGGACCTGGAAGCCTCGCTTCCGGAGCGTACCCAGCTGGCGCCGCAGTGTCGCAGGATCGAATCCCGGGATTCCGTACCGGTCATCCGCAAAGCGATGCAGCGTCAGAATCGGCAGCGCGCCGCGGCTCCACCGACGCCAAAGCCGCGTGACGAGCGGCCGCGTCAGGGCCTCCAGGAGCAGCGTCCGGGGCATCACCGGCTTGCGCTGCCCGCCGGGTGGAGGTGGGGCTCCAGCGCGTCGAACAGAATCTCGGCCTGCGCCGAACGACTCAGCCGCTCCCGTCCCGCGATGGCACTGGGGCGCTCGCCCCGGAAAAACGCGTTGATCCGCTCCTCGAGCACCCGGGCCATCCCATCGACGTCATCGGGGGCGACCACATCCACGCCGGTGCCCGCGAGAACGGTGGCGGTGGGACTGCCCGGGGCAGCGAGGGCCAGCACCCAGGAGGGAAACATCAGGTACTCGAAGACCTTCGACGGAATCGCGTACCGGCTGTCCTGCGGCAGGTTGAGCAGCATGGTGGAACCTGCCAGGAAGGCGAGCGCCTCACCCCGCGGCTTCCTGGGGTGGACCGTGACGAATCCGGACATGCCCTCTTCACGTGCAAGACCAGCCAGGGTTCCGCTTCCGAAACTCTCCCCCGTACCGAGGAATTCAACCCCGAACTGCTCGGCGGTCAGGCCGAGTACTTTCACTACCCGCCCCGCCGCCCGCAGGAACAGTCGCGGATCGCGGTCCAGGTAGAGTGCCCCCGCGTACGTCACAGTAAAACGCCGGTGGTCCCTTGGCGCCTCGGGCAGCGACTCCCGGTCGTAGCCGTTCATCACCGTGATGATCCGCGCCGTCCGGTCGGGGTATTCGGCCCGCATCGCGTCCCGCAACGCGTCGGTGTTGGTCACGACCAGTTCCGCGCGCCGAACCGCTGTCCGCTCCGCTCGCCGGGCGAGCGCAAAGCTCATGGGAGTGGCCAGCTCTTCCGGAAGCCTTCGTACCAGCGACCACGGATCGCGCAGGTCCATGATGTGTGGCAGCCCGGCGCGCCGCGCCAGCCGGCCACCGGTCGCGTGCACCATGTGGGGCGGGCCACAGGTGACAATGGCCCGATGAATTCGGGGATCGACCAGCGCGGCGGCCCGGGCCGCGGCGGCCTGCGCCCATCGGCGATCCCGGGCCCACGCCTTCCACGACCACCACGCCCGGAGCAGCGCCCGCGGGCGCAGGCTCCAGCCGATGTCGTCGGGGGCGAGCGACATCGGCCGCGTCACGGCCCCGCCGTCGGACGACCCATCCTCCCGGGCGGGGCGCAGCGCCCGGCCGCTTCGCACAACAGCGCTGGCGGCATCCTCGGCTGCTTCGGACCAGTGTGTGGCCTGGGCCACGCCATGCACCGTGGTTCCCTCGGGCAGGGCGGCAAGGCGGGTGTCGTCGCGCTGGTCGAGCGATTCCGGGGCGAGGGTCACCACGTCGAGGCCGTAGCCGCGGTCCGCCGCGAAGCGAGCCAGTTTTTCCCACCGCAGCGCCCCCGCGGCCGTCGAGGGCGGGAAGTGGTAGCTCAGGAGCATGATCCGGCCCCGGCTCATGTGGACAGGTACCGCCACGCGCCGGTCGCCAGACCGCGCAACCGCTGCCCGGGTGAAGGATCGCGCCGCTGGTGCGCGGCGGGTGCGACGGTATTCCGCGCCAACGTAAGCACCTCACGTACGGCGCGGCCGAGAATCGGCCCGGATCCCCGGAGAATGTGCTTGCAGTAGAACGCGCCGCGTCCGACCACGTAGCCCCTGTTGATCCGGGCCAGCTCGTCCGCTCCCCGCCGGCCGTGCGCATGCCGGACCACGAGGTCCGGGACGTACAGTACCCGGGTACCACTGAGTACGCTGCGGTAGAGAAAATCGGTGTCCTCGGCGCTCAAGGTCGGGGATCCCGCCCCCAGCAGTGGATCGAACGGTCCCGTGCGCTCGAGCGCTGCCCGGCGCGCCGCCATGTTACAGCCGAGGAAGATCTGTCCGAAATGGATAACCGTCGCGCGCTCGCGCTCCACATAGATTGCAATCGGCAGGTCCAGCGGGTCGTGCAGCTCGACCCGTCCCCCGCACACCCCGAGCCCGGGGTCCGCGAATTCTCTCTCCAGAACCACCAACCAGTCCGGCGCCACCAGGCAGTCGTCATCGGTGAAGGCCACCACCTCACCCCGCGACTCCCGCACGCCCCGGTTCCGGGCATGGGACAGTCCGGGCTGCGGCTCCTGAACCAACCGGACCGGCGCGCCCTGCTGCTGCGCGGTGCGGCAAATCTCCCGAGCGCCCTCGCCGCGGCCGTTGTCTACCACGACGATCTCCACCTCGTGATCCCGTGGGCGGGCGGCCCGGGCCAGCGACTCGACGCACTGCTCCAGCCGGTCGGGCCGGTCACGGGTGGAAACGATGATCGAAATCATGAAGCGCTCGCGGTTGGGATCGACATCCCGAGACGTTCCGAGATGACGTCCGCCAGGCGGCGGACCAGCACGTCCCAGTCATGCTGCTGCGCGACCCGACGGCGCCGTTCCACGGCCGATGCGGAATTGTCTTCCTCAGAGAGCGCCGCCTCGATCGCTGCGGGCCATTCCTGCGGGGTCCGCGCGAGGTGGATCACGCCATCGAACTCCAGCAGACTCCGGATGGCGCTGCCGACCACGGGCCGCCCGGAGGCGAGATACTCATGGAGCTTGAGCGGGTAGATGCAGTCGTTGTACCGGGTAAATGCGTAGGGCAGCAGGCAGACGTCGGCGTATTGGAGGACGGCTGGGACGTCCGTGCTTGGCCGCCCCGGCAGGAAGTGGAAGTTCGCGAGGCTCGAAACCCGTTTGAGGATGGCCGGCAGCTCCGAGTGAGGCGATTCGGTGCCACACAGCACCACCTGCCAGTCGGGACGCTGGCGAGCGACGAGCTCGAGTGCCGGCCAGTCGAGATTCCGTTTGATCCGCCCGACGTATACCAGCCGGGGCCGCGGGATCGGACCGAAAGGATCGGATGCCGGTGCGGGCGCCGAGAACCGGGCGAAATCCACGCCCAGGGGAATCCGCACCGTGTGGGGATTGAAGCGCCCCTTTTCCTCCAGCAGCCCGAGGCTGTGCACCACGATCTGGTCAACCGCGGCGGCGAGCTCGGCCTCGGCGGGGGGAGTCGGCCCCGGTTCGTCCGAAAATGTGTACTCGTCGTCGATCAGGTAGAGCGACAGATCGTGCGCCGAGGCATGGAGCGCCGGTGCCATCTGGGGCCGCCACATTGCCAGTACGATTCGCTTCGCCCCGCGCCGCCGCAACCGCCGGACGGCCTGCTGCACCCGCCACGTCCAGGTTACCTGGGCCAGCCAGGAGGGGCGGTGCAGCTGCGGCGCCCAGGCGGGTGGGGTATAGACGTCGAACGCCGCTCCGGTCGGACCCCGAATGGTCTCGAAGATGCGGAACCAGGGGGTGTCCCGGGTGGTCTCACGCCAGCCCGAGGGAGGATCGCACCAGACGGTTTGGAAGTAGGCTGCGAGGCGGGACACCAGGTGGTGGCGGGATTGCCATTCCGGCCCCCACGAGTCGGGTACCACTGCGATCAGACCGACGTCGGGGAGCGCCGGTCCGACGGTCATGGCCGTGCCGGGGCGCCCGCTGGAATGCCAAGAAAAAATCTCGGGTTCAGTTGGGTAATGCCGGTAAAGCTCGGCCCCTCGGCCACCTGAACGTAACAGGTGGGCCCGGTCGCCATAACCAGGCTCTCCGGTTCGTTGAAGACGCCGGTTTCCACGACGTAGACCCCGGGCGCCAGATTCATCTGCAGCGTCGCCTCGAGCCGGAAATCTCCTTCGGCAGGGAGCGGGACGCCCAGGCGTCCGGTGCTCGTCGC
>JANNGX010000159.1:0-4426 GCA_031404115.1 Gemmatimonadales bacterium
CTCGATCTGGGCCGGGGGGAGCACGAGAACAGCGACTTCTACCGCTTCGCGTTCCGGGTGGCGCCGCTCCGCAACGTGGAGCTCACCGCGCCGTACTTCCACAGCGGGGCGTATCGCACGCTCGAGGCCGTCGTGCGCCACTACAACGATGCGCCGAAGGCCCTCGGCGCGTACGACCCATCCCAGCTCGATCCCGACGTGCGGCCGTTGTATCGCGGCGACCCGGCCACCACCGCCGCCGTGCTGGCGACACTCGACGGGCGGCTCCAGCGCCCACTCGGGCTCACCGACAACGAGATTGGCGAGCTGGTCACGTTCCTCAGGGCCCTGACGGATCCGGCGGCGAAGAACCTCTCGTCTGTGGTCCCGGTGAGCGTTCCCAGCGGCCTGCCGGTGCGGTAGTCAACCCCGCTCGAGCAGGCGCTCCAGCACCGCGGGCAGATCGGGCCTCACCTCGAGCACCGGCAGGAAGGGATCCCGGCCCAGCTTCTCCATGCGCTTGAGGGCCGTCTTGATGGTGTGCTTCGACAAATCCAGCTTCTGATTCACTTCCTTCCACTCCAGGGGCATCGACACCGGCGCCCCTGGCAAGGGACGGACGCTGAACGGCGCCGCGATGAGCTGGCCGGTCCGGTTTTGCAGATAGTCCAGATACACCTTGCCCTCGCGTCCCTTGACCGGCCGCACGATGGTGGAAATCTCCGGCAGCTCACCCACCACCACCCGCGCCAGCAGCTCTCCCAGCGTACGGGACTGCTCGAAGGTGCACTGCCGCGCCAGGGGAATGTGCACGTGAATGCCGGTGGACCCGCTGGTCTTGACGAAATGGGGCAGCGCAACGTCTTCGCACAACCGGTGGAGCGACAGGGCCACCTTCACCACATCCGAAAATGGCGCGCCCTTGGGGTCCAGGTCGATGATGCACCAGTCGGGCAGCTCGAGCGAATCCGCCCGGCTGGCCCAGATATGCAGCGGAATCGATCCCATGTTGGCGACGTAGAGCAGCGTCTCCAGATTGTCGCAGACGAAATAGTTCAGCGTTCGCTGGGTGTCCTCGCTCCAGATCGGCACGGTGCGGATCCATTCCGGCGTGAAATCCGGCGCGTCCTTCTGGTAGAACGACTTGCCCTCGATCCCATCGGGAAACCGCGTCAGCACCAGTGGCCGGTCCGTGAGGTAGGGCAGCAGCCAGGGAGCAATGGCCCGGTAGTACTCAATCAAATCACCCTTGGTGTACTGCTCCGCGGGCCAGAACACCTTCTGCAGATTGCTGAGCGCCACTTCGGGAACCTTGACCACCTGCAGGGCCGGTGGATTGTCCGCGGGCTCGGACGCGTTGGCGTCCTGGGTGCCCTGCCGGACACAGTCCTCCGGTGCCTTGTCATCCCGGAACCGCAGAAATACCGGCTGCCGCAGCAGGCCCTCCTCGGTCCATTCCTTGAACTGCACCTCGCACACGAGCGATGGTTCTACCCACGTTGTGTCTTTGACGTCGGGGATGGCCGTGACCGGTGGCGTGCCGCTCACTGGCAACCGGTCACCGCTCATTGGCGGTTTGCACGGCGCCGTCTTCCGCACGGCCGCCTCCAGCTCCTTCCTCACCGCGCCGAGCTGCTTCTCGGTGAAGCCGCTGCCGGCCCGCCCCGCGTAGACCAGCTCGCCATGCACCCAGTCCGCCAGCTGCAGTGCGCCGAACCCGCCTCGAGTTCCCTTGGGCTGGGTAAACCCCACCACGACGAAGTCCGCCGCCTGTTCCGCGCGGACCTTGAGCCAGTGGGGGGAGCGCCCGCCTTTGTAAGGCGCATCCGCCTTTTTGCCGACGATGCCTTCCAGCCCGAGGGCCGTGACGTGCTCCATGAGCGCGGTGCCGTCCTGCTCGAAGTGATCCACGAAGCGGATTGCTCCGATCGGGGGCAGCAGCATCCGGAGGATCCGTTTCCGCTCGGTCAGGGGAAGCGCCCGGAGGTCCCGGTCTCCGAACCCCAGCAAATCGAACGCATAGAACACCGCCGGTGTTTCCGCCGAAGCGTGCCGGATGTCCAGGGTGCGGGAAAGCCGCGCCCGCTTCTGGAGCGCCTGAAAGCTGGGCCGGCCCTGGGTATCGGGGATCACCAGCTCGCCGTCCATCACCGCGCGAGGCACCGGGAGTGCCTTCACGGCGCGAGCCACCTCCGGAAACGTGGCGGTCAGATCGTTGCCGTTGCGGCTCCTGAGGGAGGCCGTGCCGCCATCGTGGGTTGCCAGCACGCGATACCCGTCCAGCTTGGGCTCGAATACCCACCCCGGTTTGCTGAATGGCTCGTCGCGAGGCTCGGCCAGCATGAGCTCCACTTTGGCGGGCTCCACTCGCCGACTCGGTACCTGGAGCCGGTCGAGCTCGTCGGTGATCCGGGCCGTTGGTGTGTGACCCGACTTCAGATCCTCCACGGTGAGGCCGGAGAGCACCGATTCCTCGGGGAACGCCGCCGGCTCCGATTCGGCCCACTGGTCCCGCTCCTTGATGAGCAGCCAGTCCTTCTCGGATTTCTTGATCTTCACCAGGGTCCAGCGTCCGTGGAGCTTGTAGCCCCTGAGATCGAAGAGGAGCTTTCCCTTCTTGAGGCCCTCGAACGGGTCCTCGAGGGGCACCCATTCCCCCCGGTCCCAGACGATCACCGCGCCGGCGCCATAGTTCCCCTCGGGAATCATGCCCTCGAAATCGCCGTACTCGAGGGGGTGATCCTCGACCAGCACCGCGAGCCGCTTCTCGTGGGTATCATAGGACGGACCCCTGGGCACCGCCCACGAGCGCAACACGCCTTCCATTTCCAGCCGGAGGTCGAAATGCAGCCGCCGCGCGGCGTGCTTGTGGACCACGAAGAGCTTGCCCGGGCCCGACTCGAAGCCGCCAAACGGCTCCGGCGTCCGATCGGGCGAACGCTTTGCACGGTAAGCACTTAGCAGGTTTGACTCGGCGTCTTTGCTTGCGTCCATGGCGCTTTCTTCTTAAGCTGGCTGTCCCTCAGGAGATCGATCTATGCCCGTCCGCTCAATCGGCACCGCCACCATTTCTTTCGGCCTGGTTTCCGTCCCGGTGCACGTGTATTCCACCGGAGAATCGGCCAGCTCGGTGTCCTTCAACATGGTGCATAAGGGCTGCGGCACGAAGCTCAAGCAGTTCTACAAATGCCCCAAGCACGACGTCACGGTGGAGCGGGCCGACACCGTGAAGGGGTATCCAGTGGGCAAGGATCAGTTCGTGACCTTTACGCCCGAAGAACTGAAGGCCTTGGAAGAGAAGGGCAACAATTCGATCGAGATCACGGAATTCATCCCGCTGGCCAACGTCGATCGGGTCTATCTCGAGAAGGCCTACTACCTGGGCCCCGACAAGGGGGGCGACCGTCCCTACCGGCTCCTCGCCGAGGCGCTCAAGAAAACCGGTCGGGCCGCGCTCGGACAGTACGCGGCACGCGGGCACCAGAATCTCGTCCTGGTCCGGCCGACAGCCGACGGCGTGCTGGTGATGGAGCAACTCTACTACGCCGACGAGCTGCGCTCGCCGTCCGAAGTTCCCCTCGGGGAGGGTGAAGTCAAGCCGGCGGAGCTCAACCTCGCGGTGCAGATCGTCGAACAAGGAGCCACCGAGGCCTTCAAGCCCGAGGCGTACAAGGATACGGTGCGGATCAAGGTGAAGGAGTTGATTGACCAGAAGATCGAGGGCCACGAGATCACCGGCGAACCGCAGGAGGAGAAGGGCACCAAGGTCCTCGACCTCATGGAGGCGCTCAAGGCCAGTCTGGCCAAGGGCAAGGCCGCGGAGAAGAAAGAGGCTCCGGCCAGGGCGGAACGGCCGAAGAAAAAAGCGGCCGGGGGACGCTGATGCCCATGCTGGCCGGCACCAGCGGCTGGTCGTTCAAGGAATGGAAGGGCTCATTCTACCCCAAGGGTTTGCCGGACGACGAGATGCTGGGATTCTACGCCGGCAAGTTCCCCACCGTGGAGATCAACAACACCTTCTACCGGATGCCCAGGGAAACCGTCCTGCTCGACTGGGCGTCGAAGGTGCCTCCCGAGTTCCGCTTCGCGATCAAGGCGTCCCAGCGGATCACCCACCACGGCCGGCTCAAGGACGTGGCGAGCGAGGTGGAGTACTTCACCCGGGTCACCACGGTGCTCGGTGAGCGGCGCGGTCCCACCTTGTTTCAGCTCCCGCCCAACTTGAAGAAGGACCTGCCCAGGCTGGCCGAGTTTCTCGAGATCCTGCCCCGCGGATGGCGGTCCACGTTCGAGTTCCGGCATTCGAGCTGGTTCGACGACGACGTGTACGACACGCTGCGGGCCAAGGACGCGGCGCTGTGTATCGCCGATCACGACGACTTCGAGACCCCGGCGGTAAGGACGGCGAGCTGGGGATACGCGCGCCTGCACCGGCTGAACTATGACG
>JANNGX010000160.1:0-11081 GCA_031404115.1 Gemmatimonadales bacterium
TCTCGGAGATCTGTTCCTCGGCAAGTACAACGCGCCGGATGCCCGCGCCAGTTATGCCGAGGTGTTGAGGCGCGTGCCAGGCCATCCCCGCGCATTACTGGGCATGGCGCGGGTGCTGGCGTTCCAGGGCAGCCCCGAGGCGACCAATGGGGTGCGCGCCAGCTTGGCGGCCAATCCGGCGCTCGCTCCGGCGCAAGCGCTCCTGGCGCAACTGCACCTCGACGCGGAGCAATATGACTCCGCTGCGGCCGCCGCGGCGCGCGCGCTGGCCGCGGACTCGTCCGCCAATGAGGGCTGGGCCATGCTCGGCGCCACTGCGTGGCTAGCGGACGATTCGGCCGGCTTTGCGCGCGCCAGGGCCGGCGCCGGCCGGGTGGACCCACGGCCCGCCGAGTTCTACAGCACTGTGGCCGAGGCGGTGGCGCGCCACCGGCGTTACGCGGAGGCGGCGCGGTTCGGCCGGGAGGCGGTGGCGCTGGACTCGGCCTCGTCGCGCGCGCTGGGCGTACTGGGAATCAACGAGCTTCGGCTGGGAAACATCGAGGGTGGACGCGGGCACCTGACGCGGGCCTTTGCCCGCGACCCGTTTCAGATCTGGTACAAGAACACGCTCGACCTCCTCGACGAAGTGAAGAGCTTCCGGACCGTTGCCACGCGACGCTTCCGGATCGTAGCCCCCGCCGGTGAGGCGGATCTGCTCGCGACATACCTCGGCCCGCTGCTCGAGGAGGCCTACGATTCGCTGGCGGCGCGCTATGAGTACCGCCCTCCGACGCCGATCCGGATCGAGTTGTATCGCCGCCACGCCGATTTCTCGGTACGTACCGTGGGGCTGGCCGGGTTGGGCGCGCTGGGCGTGAGCTTCGGCACGGTACTGGTGATGGATGCGCCCTCGGCCCGAACCCCGGGAGACTTCAACTGGGGCAGCACCGCCTGGCACGAACTCACCCATACCTTCACGCTCGGCCGCTCGGCGCATCGGGTGCCGCGCTGGTTTTCCGAAGGGCTGTCGGTGCTGGAAGAGCGCCGGGCCCGGCCCTCGTGGGGCGCCGACCCCGCGCCGGAATTTCTGGCGGCATTCAAGGCCGGCCGGCTGCTGCCCGTGACGCGGCTCAACGACGGCTTCGTGCGGCCGTCGCACTCGGCGGAGCTGAGCTTCAGCTACTACCAGGCCTCGCTGCTCTGCGAGATGATCGAAGCGCGGTGGGGCCGCACGGCGCTGGTGAACATGCTGGGAGCCTACCGCGACGGGCTCGATACCCGGAGGGTGTTCACCGCCGTTCTGCGGGTGACACCCGAAGCGCTGGTCGATCAATTCCAGGCCTGGCTCCAGGAGCGGTTCGCGGGGCCGCTGGCGCGCATCGCCCCCTGGGACGGCAAGGGGCCCGCCACAGGAGAATTCATGAGCACGCTGGCCGCGGCGCGCACGTTGGCCGAGCAGAAGCGCGCCGGAGACGCACGCGCGGCCTTCGAGCGTGCCGAGGCGATGTTTCCCTCGTATGCGGGACCCGACGCGCCGGCGCTAGGCCTGGCCCGGCTGGCACTGGAGCGTGGAGACAAGGCCGGAGCGGTGGCGGCGCTGGCCCGGATTACCGCGCTCGACGAGTCGGCCCTGGGCGCGAATCGCCAGGAGGCCGCGCTCCGTCAGGAGCTGGGGGATCTGAAGGGCGCGGCGGTGGTGCTGGAGCGTCTGCTGTGGATAGTTCCCTATGACGTCGCCGTGCACACGCGGCTCGCCGAGCTGGCCGAACGGCTCGCCGATCCCGCGCGGGTCGTGAGAGAGCGCCGGGCCGTCGTGGCCCTGGCGCCCGCGGACATGCTGGAGGCGCGATACCAGCTCGCCCGGGCGCTGATCGGGGCCGGCGATCCGGCCGCCGCCCGGCGGGAGGTCCTGCAGGTGCTGGAATCGGCGCCCGGTTTCGAGAAGGCGCAGGCGTTGCTCCTGGAGCTTCGGAAAATGCCCGAGGGGAGGCCGCAATGAGACGATCGAGGCTCGCGCTGGTGCTGCTGCTGGGCGCGGTGCCCCTCCTGGTGATGGCCCAGCGGGGTGGCACAAACCGCCCGCCCTCTGAACTGCCGCCGAATCCGGAATACGACGGGCGCTTTACCTATGCGCGCATCAGGTACAGCACGGGCGGCGGCGAGTTCGGTTTCCGGGGGCTGCCTCCGTGGCTGCACGACTATCCTGACGCGGACCGGCACTTCCCCCAGATCGTGGCGGAACTGACCACACTGAAGGTCCGCCTGGACGAGAGCGTGATCGTCTCCGCGGAGGACCCTGAGCTGTTCAAGTTTCCCTTCGCGTACATCTGCGAGCCGGGATTCTGGCTGCCGACGGACGCGGAAGTCCTCGGGATGCGAAATTACATGCTCAAGGGGGGCTTTCTGCTGTTCGACGACTTCGACGGCCCCCACTGGTTCAATTTCGAAGCGCAGATGAAGCGGGTGCTTCCGGAAGCGCGGATCATCCGGCTCGACGCCGGACATCCGATCTTCGATTCGTTCTACCGGATCGAGACGCTCGAGAACTTTGTGGACATCACCAACGGTGGCGCGCAGGGAGAGTTCTTCGGGATCTTCGAAGAGAACGATCCCACCAAGCGCATGATGGCGGTGGTGAACTACAACTACGACGTGAGCGAGTTCTGGGAGTTTTCCGCCACCGGCCTCATCCCGATCGATCTCACCAACGAAGCCTACAAGCTCGGTGTGAATTATCTCATCTACGCCTTTTCCCACTGATCGAAAGGACCTGAGCGTGACGCTCGCTTCCATACCCGGAGAGCTGGACCATCTCGACGACGCGGTACTGGCCGAGCGGCTGGCCACGGCCCGTTCGCGAGTGCAGGCCGAGCTCAGGAAATCGATCGTGGGGCAGGACGCCGTGATCGAGCAGACGCTGGTGGCGCTCCTGGCCGGCGGGAACTGCCTGATCGTAGGCGTGCCCGGACTGGCCAAGACGTTGCTGGTGCACTCGCTGGCGCGGGCCCTCGATCTCAAGTTCTCCCGCATCCAGTTCACACCCGATCTCATGCCCTCCGACGTGACCGGCACTGACGTCATCCAGGACGACCCGGCGACCGGTCAGCGGAAACTGGTGTTCATGCGGGGGCCGGTCTTCGCCAACGTCGTGCTCGCCGATGAGATCAACCGCACCCCCCCCAAGACCCAGGCTGCCCTGCTCGAGGCGATGCAGGAGCATCGCGTCACGGTCATGGGCAAGACGTACGAGCTGGATCCGCCGTTTTTCGTCTTCGCCACTCAGAATCCGATCGAGCTCGAAGGCACCTACCCGCTCCCGGAAGCCCAGCTCGACCGTTTTCTCTTCGAAGTGGTGATGAGCTATTCGCCCGAAGCGGACGAGGTCGCGATCGTGCGGTCCACCACCGCCGCGCCGCCCGAGGCGATCCGCCCGGTGGTGTCGCGCGAGGAGATCCTCGCGTTTCAGCGGCTGGTGCGCCGGGTGCCGGTGGCCGATCCCATCGTGGACTACGCCGTGAAGCTGGTTCGCCTCTCCCGGCCCATCGAGCCGGGGGCTCCCGATTTCATCCGGCAATACGTCTCCTACGGGGCCAGCGTGCGCGCGGCACAGGCGCTGGTGCTGGGTGGCAAGGCTCGCGCCCTGCTGCAGGGCCGCGCCCATGTCGGTTTTGACGACATCCGGGCGCTGGCCCCCTCGGTGTTCCGCCACCGCGTGCTGCTCAACTTCCAGGCCCAGTCGGAGCGGGTCACGACCGATCACCTGGCCGAACGGCTGCTGGCCGCCGTCCCCGTGCCCCGCTCCGGGTTGTAGGCTCGTGTGACCGCGCCAGCCGGCTTCCTCGACCCTGCGCTCCTCGCCCGCATCGGCGATCTCTCGCTGCTCGCGCGCAATGTCGTGGACGGCTTCATGCACGGCCTGCATCGGTCGCGCCGCGTGGGCTTGTCGCTCGACTTCGCCGAGCACCGATCCTACCAGCCCGGCGACGACATCCGGCGGATCGACTGGCGGGTCTACGGGCGTACCGACCGCTATTACGTCAAGGAGTATGAGGCGGACACCAACGCCGCCGTGACGTTCGCGCTCGATGCATCGGCCTCGATGGATTTCGGCACCGGGCCGGTGACCAAGTTCGACTACGGCCGGTTCCTGGTGGCCTCGCTCGCCTGGCTGTCACAGCATCAGGGCGACCGAGTGGGGCTGGCGACCTTCTCCGGCGATCTGCTGGAGGTGGTGCCCCCCTCCACGCGGCACCTGCGACTCATTCTCCATACGTTGGGACGCGCCAAGGCAGCAGGTGCCGGCCGGCTCACCCCGGTGCTGGAGCGCGCGGCGCGCTTGAGCACCCGCGCCGGAATCGTGGTGGTGGTGTCCGACTGCTATGAGGATCCGGCGCAGGTGCAGCACGGGGTCGGTGCGCTCCGGGCCCGTGGCCACGATGTGATTCTTTTCCATGTCCTGGACCCCGCCGAACGGGATTTGCCCGGCGAGGGCGCCGCCACCTTCGAAGACGCGGAGAGCGGAGAGCGCCTGCCGCTCCGCCCCGAGGTGCTGCGAGAGCGCTATCTCGTCCAGATGAACGCCCACCGCGCGGAGCTGTCGCGGCGACTCGGTGCCGATGGGGCGGACTACGTGCCACTTACCACCGACCAGCCGCTCGACCACGCCCTCTATTCGTACCTCGAGCGCCGCGTTGCGGCGAGCCGGGTGCGCTGATGGGGGGCCTGGGGTTCCTGGTACCGGCGTTCCTGGCGGGATTGGCGGCGCTCGCGCTGCCGGTCCTCTTCCACTTGCGGCACCGGGAACGCGACCGCCCCCACCGGTTTCCTTCGCTGATGTTCCTCCGCCGGATTCCGATTCGCACCGCGCAGCGCCGCCGGATCACCGACTGGCTCCTGCTCCTGTTGCGCGCCGGGGTAGTGGCGCTGCTGGTGGCCGCCTTTGCCCGCCCATTCCTGGGCCGGGCGGCGGCCCCGATGTCCGCGGTCCCGAGCCGGACGGTGGTGCTCCTGCTCGATCGCTCGCTCAGCATGGGACACGCCGCAGTGTGGGCCGTGGCCCTGGATTCGGCACGCCGGGTCGTGGCGTCGCTCGGCGTGGGCGACCGGATTGCCGTCGTGCTGTTCGACGACGAGGCAGAGGTAACGCAGCCGCTTACCGGGGATCATGGCCTGGCTGCCGCCGCGATTGCAGGCGCCAGACCCTCGACGCGGGGAACCCGGTATGTCGCGGCGCTTCGCGCGGCGCGCCGCATCGTCGCGGAAGCATCGGTCGGCGCGGCGGAAGTGGTCGTGGTGACCGATCTGCAGCGGACCGGGCTGGAAGGGCTCGCGGGACTCGAGTTGCCGCCCGAGCTCAACGTCCGAGCTGTGCCGGTGGTACCGGCCCGTCGACCCGATGCCGCGCTGGCCGGGGCCGAGGTGCAGCGCGTGCCGGATGGAGACCGCAGTCGGCTTCTGGTCACCGCGCGGGTTACGCTGCGCGACCGTCCCGGCGGCTCCCGCGGTCGGCTCTCGCTCATGGTCAATGGACGGGTCGCGACCACTCGCGAGGTTGCCCTCCCGGCGGACGGAGCCGTCTCCGTAGCCTTCGAGGGGGTCCCGCTCCCCCAGGGCCGCGCCACGGCCACCGTCTTCCTCGAACCCGATGCGCTGCCGGGCAACGATTCGCTGCGCTTCGTGGTCCCCGCCGAAGAGGCGCTTCGCGTGCTTCTGGTGGCCGCCGCCGCCGCACTGCCCGAGGAAACCCTCTTCCTCGAGCGGGCGCTGGGCATCGGCCGGGCGCCCTCGTTCGCGGTGGAGCGACGGAGCGCCGGCTCCCTCGATGCCCGCGCGCTGCGCGGAGCGGCGGTGGTGCTCCTGTTCGATTCGCCGGTGCCTGGCGGCGCGGCGCTCGACGGCTGGATCCGGGACGGGGGCGGCCTCATCGTGGCGGCGGGCCGTCGGCTCGCGTCCAGGTCAGGCGGCTCGGCCCTGCTCCCCGGCACCGTCCGCGGCGCCGTGGAGCGGATCAACGATCGGGGCGGCGCCTTCGGCGAGGTCTCCCTCGACCATCCGGTATTCACGCCGTTCCGGGAGGGTGGCGCGGCGGCCCTCGGCGCCGCCCGCTTCCTCCGCTATGCGCGGATCACCGCCGATTCGGGCGCCGAGATTTTGGCGCGATTCGACGACGGCAATCCCGCACTGCTGGAGCGCGCTGCCGGAGCCGGACGGGTCCTGCTGCTGGCGGCTCCGCTCGACGCCGTCTCGGGGGACTTCCCCCTGCAGCCGGCCTTTCTGCCTTTCCTCCGCCGCCTGGCACTGCACGCGGTGGGATACGAGCCGTCTCCGCTCTGGCGCACAACCGGCGAGACGGCCTTTGCCCCCCGGTCACTCGGCAATCCGGTGGTCGCCACCCCGACCGGCGCCCTGGTGCGACCCGCCGGCGACTCGGGCGCCCGTCCTGTGGCGCTGCCGGACGCCGGGTTCTACGATGTATACGAGGGCCGGGCCGCCGGTGAGCCGGCGCTGGTGCTCGCCGCCAACCCTCCCACGGCGGAATCCGACCTGACCGTGGCGGATCCCCGGGAACTGTTGCTCGGCGTGCGCCGTAGTGATTCGACACGGGTTGAGCGGACCGGACCGGAAGCACCCGCGGACCGGGAGGGCCGTCAGCGTCTCTGGCGTCTCCTGCTGGCGGCGGCGGGACTGCTGCTCGTGGTCGAGGCCTTTGTGGCCAATCGGGGGTGGCGCGCCACCGCGTCCGACGTGGTGCCGGCGCCGCCCGAAAGGAGCCTGTCGTGAGTCCCTACGCTGATCGAAACGAGGCCGAGCGCGAGCTGGCCGTGGCGGTGCGCCGGTTGCGCAGGGGCTGGCGCCTGCGGGTGCTGGCGGAAGGAGCAGCACGCGTGGCTCTCGCTGCGCTGCTGGCGCTCCTGGCCGGTGCGGCGCTGTCGGCGATCTTTGGGGCGGGCTCCGCCACCGTAGTGACAATGCGGGTGCTCGGCTACCTGCTCATCGCGGCGGCCGCGGCGCGCTACCTGCTGCTGCCGGTGCTGCGCCGCCCCAGCGATGCGCGGCTGGCGCTCTACGTTGAAGAGCGAGCCCCGGAGCTCCAGCAGACCCTGCTCAGTGCGGTGCACGAGCTGCGGGTCTCTCCGGAGGAGCGGCCCTCGCCGGCACTCACGGCCCGGGTGATGGAGCGGGCACTCGCCGAGGTACGCCGCATCGAAGCCGGCCCGGGGCTGGAGCGGTCGCGGCTGGGCCGCGCGGCGGCGATCCTCACCGGTGTCGGCGCTGCAGCCGCGCTGCTGCTGGCCGTCGGCCCCGCGGTGCTCAAGGACGCGGCGCGCGCGCTTTTCATCCCCTGGGCCGAGGCGGCCGCGGCACCCGTGTTCGCGGTGACGGTTACCCCCGGCGATGCCCAGGTGCCCAAGGGCGGTGCCCTTGAGCTCAAGGCCGCGCTCCGCGGATTCGCCGCGCTCTCCGCCGAGCTGGTGCTCAAGACGGACACCGCGACCGAATGGGTGCGGATTCCCATGATTCGCGATTCCGCGGTAGCGGAATTCACCAGCCGGCTGTTCGACCTGACCCGCGACACCGAGTACTACATCGAAGCCGACGGAGTCCGGTCCCGAGCCTTCCACCTCACCATCGTCGACCTGCCCGCGGTCGAGCGTCTCTCGCTCGAGTTGCGCTTCCCCGCCTACACCATGCTGCCGCCGGAGCGGATCGAAAACGGCGGCGACGTGGCCGCCGTACGGGGCACCACCGTCACCGTCCGCGCCAGCATCACCAAGCCGGTAAAGAGCGGCATGATCCGTCTTGACGAGAAGACCACCGTGCCGCTCCGCGCCGATTCGGCGGGACGTCTGGTCGGCTCCTTCCGGGTCACCCGAAACGGGTTCTACCGCATAGACCTCGTGGCCGCGGATGGTACTCAGGTGCCCGGCACGCTGCAGTACGTCATCGAGGCGCTCGACGATCATGGGCCCTCGGTACGGATCGAGCAGCCCGGTCGTGATACCAAGGTCACATCGCTGGAGGAAGTCGCCGTGGCGGTGCGCGCCTCGGATGACTACGGCGTGGCGGGGCTGGAGCTCCGCTACCAGGTGAACGGCGGCGCCGAGCGGCGCATCGCCCTGACCGATTCGGCCACCGGCCGTGTTACTCCCGAGCTCCGGGCGGCCCACACGCTCTTCCTGGAAGAACTGGGGCTGAATCCGGGAGACCTGGTCTCCTATTTTGCCACCGCGAAGGATGGCGCCGGCAATTCCGCTTCGAGCGACATCTACTTCCTGGAGATCCGGCCGTTCGGCCGCGACTACAAGCAGGCCGAATCAGGCGGCGGCGGAGCCGGTGGTGGCGGCCCGACACCGGAAGGACTGTCGGCCCGGCAGCGCGAAATCGTGGCCGGCACCTTCAACTGGCTCCGCGACAGCGCCCGGACCGCCGAGCGCGAGCGGCGCGAGAATCTCACGACCCTCGCCATCTCGCAGGGCCGCCTCAAGACCGATGTGGCCGAGCTGGTGAGGCGACTGGTCGAGCGCAACGTGCTGGCCGCCGACACCACCTTCAAGGTGATCCACGCCGCGCTCGATACCGCGGGCAAAGAGATGCAGGCCGCGGAGGAGCGCCTGGGTCTGGGAGATCCACAGGGATCCCTCCCACGGGAACAGCGTGCGCTGCAGCTGGTGCAGCGGGCCGAAGCCGCGTACCGCGAGGTAGAGGTCCAGCTCGGCCAGCAGGGCGGGGGTGGCGGCGGTGGGGCGCAGCAGCGCGCCGAGGATCTCGCGGACCTCTTCGACCTCGAAACCGACAAGCTGCAGAATCAGTACGAATCGGTACGGCAGGAGCAGCAGCAAACCGCGCAGCAGGAGCTCGATGAGACCGCCGAACGGCTTAAGCGGTTGGCCAGCCGGCAGCAGCAGGAGAACGAGCGGATGCAGCGGATGGCCGACGCGTTGCGCGATCGGATGGGCCAGCAGGGTGGCGGGGGCGGAGGCGGAGGACAGCAGCGCCAGCTCGCCCGGGAGGCGGAGGAAGAAGCGCGCCGGCTGGAGCGGCTTGCCCGGGAGCGGAACTCACCGGAGCTGACCCAGGCGGCGCGCCGGTTGCAGGAAGCCGCGGACGCGATGCGCCGGGCGGCGGCCGACTCCCCGGGCTCTCCGTCGCAGGGCGGAGCCGCCCTCGACCGGCTCAAGGGCGCCACCAGGGATCTCCAGAACGCCCGCACCGCGGGGCAGAGCGAGAATGTGCGCGACTTGCAGCGCCGGGCCGAGGAGCTGGGAGCCCGCCAGCGTGAGATCGCAGAGGGAGTGAAGGAGCTGCCGGGGGCGAGCGGAACCGACAAGGCCGAGAAGATCCGGCGCCTGGGCGAGCGCAAGGACGGTGTGGCCGCGGATGTAGACCGGCTGCAGGCCGACGCCGAGCGCCTCGCCCGTGACACCAGACGGGAGCAGCCCGGAGCGGCAGGAAAAATCGACAAGGCGGCAACGACGATCCGCGACAGCAGGATTCGCGACAAGGTCGTGTACTCCAAGGACGTGATGCGCAGCGGCTCACCCGAGCTTTCCGAGCGGATCGAGGGCCAGATCACCGGGAACCTCGACGATGTCGCGGGTCGGCTTCGCGAAGGCGCCGGCGCGCTGACGGAATCGGAAGAAGCCCGCCGCGCGCGCGCGCTGGAGCGGGCCCGCGAGCTGGTGCGGGGTCTGGAATCGCTCCGGGAGCGCATCGGGGCCAAACAACAAGGCGGACAAGCCGGGCGGGACGGGCAAGGCGGACAGCAGGGTCAAGGACAACAAGGCCGGGGTCAGGCACAAGGTCAGGGACAACAGGGCCAAGGCCAAGGCCAAGGCCAGGGCCAGGGCCAGCAGAATGGTATGGGTGGCGGCGACGCCAGGCAGTTCGCGCACGAATTCCGGCTCCGGCGGGAAGCGGCGGAAAGCTTGAGCCGCGAGCTTGGCGGCGGCAATCTCGACACCGGCGATCTCGACCGCGCCGTCGCCGACCTCAAGCGGCTCGAATCGGGGCGTCCCTTCGGCGATGCGAAGAACCTGGAACAGCTGCAGCAGGCGGTGATCGAAGGCGTGAAGAACTGGGAGTTCCGGCTGTGGAGAGTTCTGGGGCAGACCGGTGGTGATCGCCCGGCCATGGGCGCCCCGGCCGCTGCGCCTCCCGAGTACCGCGCACTGGTGGAGGAATACTACCGATCGCTGGCGAGGAAGAAGCCGCCACAATGAAGACCCGGCAAGTGTCCTACTTCCCGGCCGCCGGCATCTGGTGTTGGCAGTTCATGATGGCTCCGGTCCGCTCCGCCAGCGACCGGGCGAGGTGCTCTCGGCACAGCCCCACGAAGCACCACCGGCACAGCGCCACAGCATCAGTCCCGCACTGGTAGCACTTCATCCGACCACTTCCATGATCGGTGCCCCAATGTTGAGCCCGGTCGCCACGCCGGACCCGTACGCCGGGTCCGCCTTGGCGAAGTGGGAAATCTGCCGGAGCTGAATGTCCCGAGGCACGCTCCGGAGGCTCTGCACTAGGTTATGAATAAGCCGCTGCCGCTCCGCCTCGGACATCATCCGAAAGAGGTTTCCAGGCTGGGTAAAGACATCGTTCCCGACCCGATGGTCGTACCGGTCCGCGGGCCCGGCCACCGGAAGCGGCGGGTTTCGGTATTCCGGTGCCTGGGCCGGCCCGCCGAAGCTGTTGGGCTCATAGTTCGGTGCGCCGCCGGCGTTCCCATCGAATTGCATCGCGCCGTCCCGGTGATAATGGGTGACCGGACAGCGCGCTCGGTTCACCGGCAACGAGGTGTAGTTGACGCCCAGCCGATAGCGATGCGCATCGGTGTAGGAGAGGATGCGGGCCTGGAGCATCTTGTCCGGGGAGTGGCCGATCCCCGAAACGACATTGGCCGGCGCAAAGGCGGCCTGCTCCACCTCGGCGAAATAGTTCTCCGGATTCCGATTGAGCTCGAGGAGGCCGACCTCCCTCAGCGGGTAGTCACGCTGAGGCCATATCTTCGTGAGATCGAACGGGTTGATCGGGGCGGCCTCGGCCTCCGCTTCCGTCATGACCTGAATGCACACCCGCCACCGGGGAAAGTCGCCGTCGAC
>JANNGX010000161.1:0-4741 GCA_031404115.1 Gemmatimonadales bacterium
GTGCCGGATTGATGATCCGAATACGAGGGTCTATGGATTGGCGGCCAGCGCTCCAGAAGCATTGAGCTTGACGAGAAAACCGTCCGCGTCACCCAGGCTGGTGACCGCGAAGGGGGCCGCGGCGGTGCCGAAATTGGGCGAGCCGAAGAAGCGCCCGCCCACGAGCGCGGTGCCTTGCCCGCCCGAAACGATCGCGGTGCCCGAGGTGAGTCGGTCGGGCCCGGCCGTCGCTTCGCCGAAGGAGTTGGCCCAGAGCAGCGCTCCCGCCGAGGTGTAGCGGGCCGCAAAGGCGTCGCTTCCGGCGGTGGCCAGGCTGGTGAGGATGCGGGAGCCGGCGCCCGGATCGAAGTCCACCGGGCCCCTGAAACCACCGGTCGCGAGGACGTTGCCGCCCTCGTCCACCGTGATGCGCGGGGCGATGTCGGGCCCGGTGCCGCCCACGGCGAAGACCGATTGCAAGGTGCCGCTCACATCGAAGGCCGCGACGTACCAGTCGCTCGGGCCCAGGCTGGTCCGGGTGACGCTGGAGGAGCCAGCACCGAACGTCGTGGTACCGGAAAAGCTGCCCGACACGACTGCGCCGCCCGCAAGATCGGCGGCGAGCCCGCCAGTCTGCACGTCTTCGTCCGAGGTACCGGTCATCGCCCGGACCCAGCGAAGGGTTCCCGCGGCGGTGTATCCGGCGAGGAACGCATCCGTGGGGCCTGCAGAGGTGAGCTGGAGCGTGATCGATCCCGACCGGAAGTCCGCAATGCCACGTATCACGCCGCCCACCGCGATGGAGCCGTCGCTGGTCACCACCACCGCGGCCGCCCGGTCGCTCTGCACCCCGCCGATGGGATAGGCCCAGCGCGCCGCACCCGACGGGTCGAACGAGAGCAGGAATCCGTCGGGGGCGTTTCCGTTGCTCACGATCTGGCCTCCGGACGCCGGCAGCAGATCTGCCTCGCCCTGGAATTCGCCAGCAGCGTAAACGTTGCCGGCCGGATCGACGGCCACGTCGATCACCTGGTCGAGTGCGGTGCCGCCGAACCGCCGGGCCCAGATGAGTCCGCCGGTCCCCGCAAACTTGGCCACGAATCCGTCCGTGCCCCCGACGCTGGTGAGGAACAGCGTTGCGGCACCCGGGTCGAAGTCGGCCGCACCCTCGAATCCGCCGGCTACATAAAGGTTGCCCGAGGCATCGCGCGCCAACGATGCTACGTCATCTTGCGCCGTGCCGCCGATACGGTTGGCCCAGATCAGGGCTCCGCTCGCGCTGTACTTGGCCAGAAAAATGTCGGCGAGTCCGATGCTGGTGAGCACGCTGACCCCGGTTCCCGGATCGAAATCGACGGAGCCGGTGAGGGTGCCGGTCACGTACACGCTTCCGTCGGGATCCGGGGCCAGGTCCACGACCTGGTCGAATCCGGTGCCGCCCAGCCGGAGACCCAACGCCGGGGTGGTGGTGCCGGGAGGATTGTTCTGCCCCGGGAGATCCCCATCGATCTGATGGCCCTTGCACCCGCCGGCCAGCAGAAGCAGGCCTGCGGCCAGACATACAGTGGGGTGACGCATTTTCTTCCTCCCGGTAGCGAGCCGTACGCTACGGAGATTAGCCTTCCCCCGTACCATTCGTCTACGCCTGGAGCCCTTCGATGCGATCGCAGCTGGCCGCGACTCTGCTGGTTCTTGCACTGGCACACCCGCCCGCCCCCCTCGATGCGCAGCCGGGGCTGCTTGACTCCGCGCGTACCCGCCTGGCCCGGCTCGATGGCGAAATTCGGCTGGCCGGACTCGACAGCGCGGTCGAGGTGCGGCGGGACCAGTGGGGGGTGCCGCATATCTATGCGAAGACGACCCACGATCTGTTCTTCGCTCAGGGGTATGTGGTGGCGCAGGACCGGCTGTGGCAGATGGAGATGTGGCGCAGGGCCGGCGAGGGCCGGTTGGCTGAGGTCCTGGGCCCGAAATTCGTCGAGCGGGACCGTACCGCCCGGCTGCTGCGCTATCGTGGCGACATGGCGGCCGAGTGGAAGAGTTACGCCGCCGATGCGCGCGAAATCATCCGCGCATTCGTCGCCGGGGTCAACGCGCGCATCGCCGAAGTGAAAGACCGGCCGCCCATCGAATTCACCCTTCTCGGATTTGTCCCCGAGCCATGGGACGAGACTGTCCCCCTTCAGCGGATGGGTGCGCTCGCGATGACCGGGAATGCGCTGGAAGAAGTCCTCCGCGCCGCGCTTCTCAAGGAGCTCGGCAAGGCCCGGCTCGAGGCCTTGCTACCCACCGATCCATGGCGTGCGCTCGATCCGGCGCCGGGGCTGGACCTGAGCGGGATCGGAGCCGGCTCGCTCGGTGCCGCTGCGGTTGACGCCACCATTCCACTCCAGCGCATCGAGGGGTCCAACAACTGGGTGGTGAGCGGCGCCAAGACCGCCAGCGGCAAGCCGCTCCTCGCCAACGATCCCCATCGCTCAGTGGCGCTGCCGTCGCTGCGCTATCTGACCCATCTGGTGGGACCGGGCTGGAACGTGATCGGCGCCGGAGAGCCGGGCGTTCCCGGGGTGGCCGGCGGGCACAATGAGCGGGTGGGGTTCGGGTTCACGATCGTGGGGATGGACCAGCAAGATGTATACGTGGAAAAGGTGAGCGTCTGTCCCGGCTTTCGCCGCTCTCGCGCCGCCCGGGCTGGCACCGCGCCCCGGTGCGCCTGGCACGGGGAGCGCTGGGTGCCGCTCCAGGTGGTTTACGACACGATCAGGGTCAAAGGCGAGTCGCCCCGCGCGGTGCGGCTGGAGTTTTCGCATCACGGGCCCCTGGTGGGTGAAGACAGCGCCCGGGGCCGGGCCTTCGCGCTGCGCTTCGTGGGGAGCGAGCCGGGCACAGCCGGGTACCTGGCGCAGCTCACCCTGGACCGGGCCACCAACTGGGAGGAGTTCCGGCGCGGCGCCGCCCGGTGGAAGCTCCCCACCGAAAACCTGGTCTATGCCGACGTCGACGGAAATATCGGATGGATCGCGGCGGGCCTGATGCCGGTCCGGTCCTGGAGCGGGCTCCTGCCAGTGCCCGGGAACGGGAAGTACGAATGGCAGGGGTTCCTCCCATTCGAGGATTTGCCGGCTTCCTACAATCCCGCCTCGGGGTTCCTGGCCACCGCAAATCACAACATCCTTCCCAAGGGATACGCGAAGCCGCTCAATTATGAGTGGGCCGACCCCTTTCGCTACGACCGACTGGTGGAGGTGCTGCGCGATTCCTCGGGGTTCACCCGGCAGGATTTCGAACGGCTGCAGCACGACGAGCTCTCCCTCCCGGCGCGGACGCTGGTGCCGCTGCTGAACGCGGCGGGTCGGAGCGACCCCGCGGCCGCGGGCAGGAGTCGTGAGTTCGCGGTAGCGCTCGAGTCGCTGGGCGGGTGGGACTACGTGATGCGGCGCGAGCAGGCCGCCCCGCTGATCTACGCGGCGTGGCTCCGCTCGCTACGGGCCCGGGTGCTGGAGCGGTGGCTCGGCGCGGCATCCCGGACGCCCGGCGCGTCGATGGGCCTCCCAATGCTCATTGCGGTCCTGACCAAACCCGACTCGCTGTTGGGGCGGAACCCGCTCACGACCCGAGACGCGCTCCTCCTCGGCTCGCTTGACGAGGCGGTGGCCGGACTGACAAAGACGGCGGGCCCGGACCCGGCGGCATGGCGCTGGGGAGCGGTCCACCAGGCCTTCTTCAAGCACCCGCTGGCGGCTGCGTTCGACCTGGCGCCGGTGTCACGGGGAGGGGAGGGCAACACGGTGAACTCAACTAGTGGAGCGGATTTCCGGCAGACCGCAGGGGCTTCGTACCGCATTGTGGTGGACTTCGCGGACTTCGACAATTCCACGGCCACAAGCGTGCCGGGCCAGTCGGGACAGCCGGGGAGTGAGTACTACGGCAACCTGTTGCCGCTCTGGGGCGAGGGGAAGTACTTCCCGCTGCTTTACTCCCGATCCGCAGTGGAGCGAGGCACGACGCACCTGCTCTGGCTCAAGCCGTAAGCGCTTCGCTACGGCTTCCCCGGACCCAGCAGTTTCTTCACGTCGGCCAGCGGGATCGCTTCCGCACGGTTCCCGCTTCCCGTCACCGTCGTGGCCATGAACAGCGCGTTGTAGACCGACTCCTCGGTGGCTTCGGCCACCGCCTCGAAGAGCGAGTCCATCGCGTCGTTGCCCAGCTCGGAAAGCGTGAGCCTCGAAGCGCCCCTCGCGCGGCGCACCGACGGATGGGTCGAGAAGGCAATGACGTAGTCGCCCGACCCGTTGCCGGCGGACGAGCCGGTCCGTCCCAGCCCCATCATGGCGCGCGAGGCCAACCGCCGCAGGTTCCGGTCGGTGATGGGTGCGTCGGTGGCGACGACGATGATGATCGAGCCGTCTCCTCCCTTGCCCGCCGCGTCGTGCGTCACTCCGGTGCGCCCGAGTCCGCGTCCCACCGGCACGCCGCGAATCAGCAGGTCCCCGCCGTGGTTGGCCTGCACCAGGACCCCGACGGTCCAGCCGAACCCTCCCGCCACCCGCGAGGAGGTGCCGATCCCGCCCTTCCACTGGTAGGCGATCGTTCCAGCGCCCGCACCGACGCTGCCTTCCGCGACGGCGCCGGTATCGGCGGCCGCGAGCGCGGCCCGCACGTGGGCCTCGGTGATGGGCCGGGTGCGAATCGCGTTCAAGAAACCATCGTTGGTTTCCCCGACCACCGGGTTGATCGACCGGACGCCGGCCATACCCGGCTG
>JANNGX010000162.1:0-6430 GCA_031404115.1 Gemmatimonadales bacterium
AGCTGGCAGGCCGTCGCGGCGGGCGGGATGTCTATCGGATCGAACGGGATGATGGTGGCGGCCAAGACCATGGCGCTCACCGCGGTCGAGTTGTTCACCGAGCCCGCAGCGCTGGCCGGGGCTCGGGCCGAATTCGAGAAACGCCTCGGTGGGTTTGTCTACGTAAGCCGGGTGGGAAGCCGGAAGCCGCCGCTGGACTATCGGCGGGTATCGCCCTGACGAGCCTTGCCGGGTCCCTTGGCGTCCGCCGGCGTAAAGACCTCCACGGAAAGCGTGAACGTCCGTGTTTCCGCCGGGTGCAGCGCCCCCACCCCGACGACCTGGCGAGTGATTTCCTCGCCACGGTCGTTCTTGACCGAGATCAGCACGGAATACTCCCAGGACTCGCCGACCGCCGGATGGCGGATGGTTCCCTGCACCTTGAGCGCCGAAAAACTCGGCTGCTCACGCTCCCCAGCCGAGGCGCCGGAGGCGTTGGAACGCAGGTGATGCTTGCAGGACGGACAGACAGCCGCACTCTCCAGAATGGTCGTCCGGCAATGGGGGCAGGTCCGCGTCGTTCCCGGAGCCCCCTGGCGCACGGTGCTCATGACGCGGAGCTGATGCCCGCTGCGACGCCGGACTTCGGCGCAGCCTTCTCGTCCCAGCCGAATTCGACCTGACCCCGCATCCGGGACCCGGCGGCCACCGTCAGCGAGCCCGCCTTGAGATCCCCGTTCAGCACCCCGGTTTCCAGGAGCTCGACCCGGGAGGCGCCCTCGATATTGCCGTCCAGCTCGCCGCCGATGATGACCGAGCTGGCCCGCACACTGCCGGTCAGCTTGGCGCCTGCCTCGATGGTCAGATTGCCCTGCACGTGCACGTCACCCTTGAACCGTCCGGCAATCCGCACATGCCCCGAACCCTCGATCTTTCCCTCGATGGTCAGCTCCGCGGCGATCAGGGATTCCTTCCCTTCGGTGCCGGTGGCTCGGCGCGGCATGTCATAGCTCGACACAGGGTCCGCCTGTCTGGTAGTCGTGGGGGTCGGCGTCATCGGGGTCGGTTCAATCTTGGCTTGGGTTTGTTCCTTCCAGATTGCCATGGCGAGTTCCTGTCGTAAGTACTGAGGAATAACACGGGAGAGACGTTGTGCGGACCTGGTTAAGATAGCCTGATATCCAGGTTAGCAAGAGGGACGGGAACCGTCCCTGTATGGATATAGTACAGTTTCGACCCGAATACTCGTTCCTCGCTGGTCCTTAGACCACGTACGCGCGCACCCACTCCTCCAGCCGCCCCAGATCGAGCCGGGTATCCTTGCAGGGTCCATTGGGCAGGGTGAGGGTAAGGCCCAGCACCGGCACCTTGCCGGCCACGTCGTGGAGACCGCTCACCATGTCCCGCTCACACGCCACCGCAACCACCGCGCGCGGCCGCCGCTCCCGGATCACCCGCCGGGCCAGCTGGCCACGCGTGGCCACGAACACCGGGATCTGGTACTTCCCGGCCACCCGGAGTACGCCCTCGATAATGTCCTTGGCCAGGCAACGGGGAATCAGGAGGAGCAGCTCGCCCCCCGAGACCTTCCGTTTCCGGGCCAGCGCGAGCGCATCGTACACCTTCACCGCGGCATTCTCGACCCAATCCCGGCGCCCGAATCGATCGGCCAGTTTCGAGGTATACCGCATCAGTACCAGGAGTGGGCCGCGCTCGGCCAGCCGCTCGGGAAGCAGCGGGCTCCGGAAGGCATAGGAAAATCCGATGAGCTGCCACCAGAGCACCACCAGAATTGCCGCGCCGATGATGGACCAGGCCAGGACCTGCGGCAGGAGTGGATGCAGGGAGGCCAGCCGCGGCGCCAGGAGAAAAAACGACCAGCGCCGCCACCCCGACTGCCACTGCGATCACCCCAGCCGACCAGGCGAAAAAGAGCTTCGGCTCGGAGTCGAAGCTCCCCGCGTTGGGGAGCGGCTGTCCGTCCCACTCGTCCCACTCGTGACCTAACCTGCGGTCCACGTCCAGGTGAATGAGTTCGGGCCGTACCGGCGCTTCGGGCATCCCTTATAATACTCCCATGACGGCTCCGCCGACGCCCAAGCCGCTGGCTGGCACGGCACTCCCCCCCCTCCCCGACTTCCTGGGGTCGGCACGGTCCGATCTTCGCGCTCGCGCCGCGTACTCGGAAGCAGCCGGAATCTTCCGTATCATTCCCCAGGCAGTCGCGGTTCCCTCCACCACAACGGCCCTCAAGGAGCTGGTGGTCTGGGCGGCCCGCCGCCGGGTTCCCCTGGTTCCCCGAGGGGCCGGGAGCGGGATGGCCGGCGGCAACGTAGGCGCCGGGGTCGTGGTGGACCTCACCGCGCTCGACGGATGTCCCATCGAGGTCAGGCCCAATGCCCACCGCGTCTACGGCGGAGCCGGCGCGACGCTGCGCGACCTGTCCGACGAAGCCGGGCGATTCGGGCTCCGCCTCCCGCCCAATCCATCCAGCGCCCGGTTCGCCACGCTCGGCGGCATCATCTCCACCAACGCCGCGGGCCCCCGCTCGGTGCGCGCCGGCAGTGTGCGCCGCTGGGTGGAGGCGATCGACCTGGTCACCGCCGACGGAGAGGCGCTCACCCTTCGGCGCGGCGCGACTCCTCGCCGGTGCGCCGCGGTGGACCGGTTCTATCGGGACGCGGAGCCCGCGCTTCTCGCAGCGCGCGATGCCATCCTGGCGCGATTCCCCCGGGTCCGGAAAAATTCCTCTGGCTACGCGCTCGATGCCTGGCTCGCCTCCGGAGACCTGGTGGACCTCATTATCGGCGCCGAGGGGACCCTGGGGATCGTGACCGGCGCGGAGTGGCGGCTGGTACCCGTGCCAACCCGGTACGCCGGCATTCGCGCCTCCGTGGCGGACATCAAGTCGCTGGGCGCCGTCGTTCCCCAGCTCCTCGAGATCGACCCGTCCGCCGTGGAGTACCTGGACGCGAGCTTCCTCCGCTTCGTGGGTCAGGCGGAGAGCGGGGTGGCGGGTCTGCTGCTGGTGGAGATCGAGGGAGATGAATCGGACGCCCTGGACGATCGGCTCCGCCAGGCCCGCCACATCCTCCGGCCCCATAGCACCGCCCTCGAAGAAGCGGTCGATCGCGCGGCCCTCGAGAGCCTCTGGGACATCCGCCACGCCGCGAGCCCCATCCTCGCGCGTCAGGAGGGCGGACGCCGCTCGATGCAGGTAATCGAGGATGGCTGCGTACCGGTGGAAGCGCTCGGTCGCTACATCGGAGCGGTGCGGGCCGCCGGCGTCCGGCACGGCATCGAACTGGTGATCTTCGGCCACGCCGGCGATGGCAACCTGCACGTCAATCTGCTTCCCGACATCACCACGCCCGGGTGGGAAGAGCGCATTGCCGGTGTGTACGCTGATGTCACCGCCGCGGTCATCGGCCTGGGAGGCACGCTCAGCGGCGAACATGGTGACGGCCGTCTCAGGACCCGCTCCCTTGGCGCCGTGTATGGCCCGGAGATTCTGGAGCTCTTCCGCAGGGTCAAAGACGCCTTCGATCCCGTGGGCATTCTGAATCCGGGGGTGAAGATTCCGGCCGCGGAGGATCGTCCCTTCGGATCACTCAAGCTGGGGGCCGGCGCCAAACCACTCCCGGCCGATATCGAAGCCGGGCTCCGGGAGATCGAGCGCTTTGCCCGATTCTCCGTGAGTAGATTGGACCTTGCGGACGCGCCGGATGCGTCGGACGCCCCCCGCCCACCGCTCACGGCTCACCTCTCACCCACTACCTAGATGCGCCAGTACCTGGATCTCATGCGCCACGTTGCCGAGCATGGCCGCCCCAAGAGCGATCGGACCGGCACGGGCACGTTGAGCATCTTCGGATGGCAGATGCGATTCGATCTGGCCGACGGATTCCCCCTGGTCACCACCAAGAAAGTGCACCTCAAGTCGGTGATTCACGAGCTGCTCTGGTTCCTGCGCGGCGAGACCAACACAAGAACCTTGAAGGACGTGGGAGTTTCAATCTGGGACGATTGGGCCGACCCGATGGGAGAACTCGGACCTATATATGGATACCAGTGGCGCTCCTGGCCCGCCCCCGACGGACGGCAGATTGACCAGATCGCCGAGGTGGTCCGCCAGATCCGGGAGACCCCCGACTCCCGCCGAATGATCGTGAGCGCCTGGAACGTCGCGGATGTGCCGGCCATGGCCCTGGCCCCTTGCCACACGCTCTTCCAGTTCTACGTGCTGGACGGCCGGCTCTCCTGCCAGCTCTACCAGCGGAGCGCCGACGTTTTCCTCGGCGTCCCGTTCAACATCGCGAGCTACGCGCTCCTCACCATGATGCTGGCGCAGATCTCCGGGCTGGCCCCCGGTGAGTTCATCCACACCCTCGGCGATGCCCACCTCTACCTGAACCACGCCGAGCAGGTGAAAGAACAGTTGACCCGCACTCCCCGGCCGCTCCCCACGCTGCGACTCAATCCAGCGGTCGAGGAGCTCGAATCGTTCCGCTTCGATGACTTCACCCTCGAGGCCTACGAGCCCTGGCCCGGTATCAAGGCGCCGGTGGCGGTGTGATCGTCTCGCTGGTGGCTGCGATGTCGGAAAACCGGGTCATCGGCACGCATGGCCAGCTGCCCTGGCGCCTCCCTGAGGATCTCAAGCACTTCAAGAAGCTGACGGTGGATCGCACCGTCATCATGGGCCGCAAGACCTTCGACGAGATCAAGCGGCCGCTCGACAACCGCCGGAACGTGGTCATTACCCGGAACCACGCCTTCCAGCCGTATGGCGTCACCGTGGTGCCGAGCCTGAACGAGGCGCTGGCGCTCGCCGCCACCGAAGCGGAGGTGTTCGTCATCGGAGGGGGCGACATCTTCCGGCTCGCACTTCCCCGGGCAGACCGCCTCTATCTCACGGTGATTCACGCCCAGATCGAAGGCGACACGTTCTTCCCTGAGTTCGACAAGGCCGTGTGGGCGCTCGAGGAGGAGGAGCGGCATGAGGCGGACGAGAAGCACGCGTATCCCTTCTCGTTCCGGCGCTACCAGCGAATCAGGGGCCAGGTCCGGTGAGCGGTGAGTAAGGTGGTCAGGGGGTGAATACGGAGCGCGCGGATTTCGGGTGGGCCCTCCGGAATTCCGCCTCCAGCCCGAGCAGCCCCGCGATCGTCGCCGCGAACTGCGCCTGAGTCAGGGGCCCACCGCTCACTGCTAACCGGTCACCGCTCACCGGCCGAAGGCTGGCCATCCAGATCCGGTCCGATGCCGGCACCTCCCGGCCGTGGTCGGTCCAGTCATTCCCTCCGCCGCGGCCATGGTCCGTTGCCACCAGGAGCGCCGTCCTTCCCCGGTACTCCGGCATCCGCTGCGCCGTCTCCCACAGCACCCGCAGGAAGTGGTCGGCCTTGTTGGCGGCGTCGAGGTACAGATCGTAGCGCCGCTCGTGGGCCCACTCGTCGGTATCGCCCATCATCACGTACAACACCCGGGGCTTCCGGCTCTTCAGGTGATGCAAGGCGCCCTGAATCGTCACGGCGTCGAACCGAACATTTCCCCAATACGGCGGGAGTGCTGCGGCGAAGTCGTTGAGGACCCGCTCCTCAGGCGTCGTCGGATCTGCCACCGGGGGTCCGTCCCCGTTGGCCGGCAGCCCGCTTCGCGACACGTTCAGGATGAAGGGCAGCACGTCCCATGAGCCGAACGCCGCCACTCGGCCCCGAAACTCCGGGCGCGCGTTCAGCCATTCCAGCACCGAGACGTTGGGGTTGGGGATCTTGTCGTTGCTGTCGATCCGGTCATCCGGCGCGCCGGCCAGCAGCTCGTTGTACCCCGGATAGGAGAACCGTTTGCCGTTGGTCACCCGAACCGGGAGGCCAAGGCTCGAATCGCCCCGGATCCAGCCGTCCCGGGCGATCGTTCCCCAGAGGAAAGGCATCAGCACTTCCCGCCGGGCCTCCGGCGTGTCCCGAAAGAACCTGTGCGCCAGCGCCACCGTATCCGCCACTCCGCCGTGCTCCGCCGAGATCAGTTGCTTCACCGCGCCGCCGAACACCTCCTGCCACCGCACGCCATCCATCGTCACAATGAGCACGTGATCGGCGGCGGGAAGCGGCCGCTGGGCCGACGCGATGCTGGCGGAGCCGGCAAGGAGGAGCGTGATCAATCGGGTTTTCGACATGAATGGAGGTCCGAGTGGTGACCTGCGATGGTTGATGGTGCCAAGTTCGGTACGAAGTATGCTGAAAACTATTGTGTAGGCTCGCAGTTTTCCTTACCTTAGTGAGACTGCGGTTCACTGGTCGTGTCATGAAGGTCGCGCAGGGCCGGCCTCAACTTCACCAAGGAGATCCGTTGGCGGTTCGAATAGGGTTCGCCTATAACCAGAAGCCCGTGCTGCCGGCGCAGAAGAAAGCCGGCGATCCCGCCGTCCCTGCCCTCGACAAGGTCGCTC
>JANNGX010000163.1:0-4486 GCA_031404115.1 Gemmatimonadales bacterium
CCCACCGAGGACCGGGACGCGCTGGAGGTCTGGGTGGCCCGCAGGATCCGCGGCGATGGCGACGGCCTCGACTGGCTCCCGGGCGGAGAGGCCATCGCCCGGATCGGCACGCCCGACATCCGGATGCCGGAAACCCTCGCCGCCCTGGTGGTGGCTACCCGCGCGAGCCTTCTTGCCGCGACTCCCCGGGAGCCCACCGAGCGCCTTGCCCCGCACCCGGCTTCGCGGGTCACCCCGCGCGCGACGCGGGTCAGCGCCCACTTCGCCGCGTCGCCCCGCGCCCGGACCGACCTGCCCCAGGACCGATTTTTCAACGTGGAGCTGGCCCAGCTTGCCTTCAACGAGCGGGTGCTCGAGCTGGCGGAAGACCCGGGCATGCCGCTGGCGGAGCGGCTCCGGTTCCTGGCGATCGTGAGCGGGAACCTCGACGAGTTCTTTTCGGTGCGGGTCGGCGCGCTCAAGGTGGCGCTCCTCGAGGGCTCCACATCGCGCAGCTTTGACGGACTCTCGGCCCGCGAGCAGCTCGAGGCGATCGGCGCGCGGGTGCCGCTGCTGCTCGAACGGCAGGTGCGCTGCCTCGAGGAATGCCTGGCCGCCTCCGCCCTCGCGGGGGTACGGCTCCGGGGCTGGGACCAGCTCACCGACCCCGAGCGCGTCGCGCTCACCGCGTACTTCGAGTCCGAGCTCTTCCCGGTGCTCACCCCCCGCGCGATGACCATGTCGCCGGGGCACCCGTTCCCGGTGATCCCGCAGTCCGTGCTGACCTTCGGGGTGGTCGTGCTGGACGTCCGCACCGGCCCGATCCACTTCGCCACCCTTCCGCTCAAGGGGCGACTCGACCGGTTCATTCCGATTCCGGGCGGCCCCGACCTGATCCTGGTCGAGGAAATCGTCCGGGCCAATATCCAGGCCTTCTACCGCGATCGCCCCGTGGAAGGGGCCTGGCTGTTCCGGATCACCCGCGGTGCCGACCTCGAGGTCGACGAGGAAGAGGCCGGCGACCTGCTCCAGGCCATCGAGGAGGAGGTCCAACGGCGTCCCGGCAACGCGCCGGTCCGGGTCGAGACGGAGCGCAGCATGCCGTCCGAGGTGCGGGAGATGTTGCTGCGCGAGCTCCGCTTCGAGCGGCGCGGCGCGGCGGCCATGCTGGGCCCGGTAGACTTCTATGCGCTGGACGGCCCACTCGACCTGACCGCCTTGCGCGATCTGGCGGGCCGGCTGGACCCATCGCACTCGTTTGCCCCGTTCCAGCCGAAGCAGCCGCTCGCCGCCGATCAGACCGTCTTCGAGCAGATCGACCGGGGGGATATCCTGGTCCATCATCCCTACGAGGACTTCAGTGCCACGGTAGGCCGGTTCCTCGCGGAGGCCGCGGTCGACCCCGACGTGGTGGCGTTCAAGATGACCCTGTACCGCCTTGGCGACCGTTCACTGGTGGCCGATGCGCTGCTCACCGCGGCCGAGCGCGGGAAGGACGTCACGGTGCTGATCGAGCTCAAGGCGCGGTTCGACGAGGCGCGGAACGTGGGGTGGGTGCGCAAGCTCGAGGAGGCTGGTGCGCAGGTGATCTACGGCATGGTGGGGCTCAAGACCCACGCGAAGGTGGCGCTGATCATTCGACGGACCCCGCAGGGCCTCAGGCGCTATGCCCACGTCGGGACCGGGAACTACAATGCCTCGACCTCGCGCTTCTATACCGACCTGGGATTGCTGACCGCGGACCCGGAGATCACGGCCGATCTCTCCGACCTCTTCAACCAGCTCACCGGGTCCTCCCGGGAGCCGGGGTCGAGCTACCGCCGACTGCTGGTGGCGCCGGGTACCATGCTCAAGGGCTTCCTGGAACGGATCGACCGGGAAATCGCCCACGCCGGGGCGGGGAAGGGTGGCTGCATCCGGGTGCAGCTCAATGGGCTGGAGGACCCCGAAATCACCGGCGCGCTGTATCGCGCCTCGGAGGCGGGAGTGGACGTCTCGCTCATGGTACGGAGCCTGAGCGTGCTCCGGCCCGGGCTTGCCGGCGTGTCCGACCGGATCCGGGTCCAATGCGTCCTGGGCCGGTTCCTCGAACACCAGCGGGTCTACCACTTCGGCAATGGCGGGGCGGACGAGTATCTTATTGGATCGGCCGACTGGCGGCCGCGGAACCTCCGGCGCCGGGTTGAGGTGGTCACCCCGGTTTCGGCGCCCGCGCTGACCGCCCGGCTCGACGCCCTGCTCACTGCGCTGTTCGAGGAACCGTCGGCCTGGACCCTGGGGCCGGATGGCGCCTGGCTGCGGGGCGCTCGGCCCTCGGCGGCACACCCACACCTTCACGACCGGCTGCTTGCGTGAACGATCCGCTGCTACAGCGATTCCAGACGATGCTCCAGGGCCGCTACGCCATCGAGCGGGAGCTCGGGCGCGGGGCCATGGCCACGGTCTATCTGGCCAATGACCTGCGGCACGAACGCACCGTCGCCATCAAGCTCCTCCAGCCCGAAATCACCACGTCGCTCACCGCCGAGCGCTTCCTCCGCGAGATCCAGATCACCGCCCGGCTTCAGCACCCCAACATCCTGGGCCTGTTCGACTCCGGCGCCGAAGACGGTTTGTGCTATTACGTCATGCCCCACGTCGAGGGTGAGAGCCTGCGGGACCGGCTCCTCTGGGAAAAGACACTCTCGGTGGACGGTGCGCTCCAGGTGGCCATCGAGGTACTCTCGGCGCTGGCCTACGCCCATTCACGCGGGGTGGTCCACCGGGACATCAAGCCGGAGAACATCCTCTTCTCGGCGGGCCACGCCATCGTGGCGGATTTCGGCATCGCGCGGGCGGTGAGCGAGGGGCAGCGTTCGATCACCGCGATCGGTATCCCGCTGGGCACCCCGCCCTACATGAGTCCCGAGCAGGCGCAGGGTCTCGAGAACATCGACCACCGGAGCGACATCTACGCGGTGGGGTGCATGATCTTCGAGATGATCTCGGGGCGGCCGCCGTTCGTCGGGACGTCGGTGGGCAAGGTGATCATGCAGCACCTCCAGGCGCCGCCTCCCAAGGCGCGGGACTTCCGGGCCGACGCCCCCGAGGCGCTGGATGATATTCTGGCGCGCGCCCTGGCGAAGGATCGAGCCGGCCGGTTCCAGACTGCCGACGCGATGACCGAGGCGCTCCGGCTGGTAATGGCGGCGGAGACGCTGGAGCGATCGCTCCCGACCGGCACCCGGCACCAGGTCGCGTCCGCGGCTCAACTGGCCGAGTCCCGCCCCCCGGCGGCTCCCATCATGGTCCGCGACGCGCCGGGCGCCAGCCGAGACCGCCGGCTGGTCTTTGCAATGGGGGCGCTGGCCCTGGTGGCGATCGCGGCGCTGGTTTTTGTGCTGCTGACCAGGCGCTAAAGGAGACGAGGGACCGACGCCGATCCCCACGGCCGGCCGGGCTGTGGGGATTTTTCGTGCGTGAACAGTCTCCTATGGGCGGTCTTTGCAATCGCCAACAGTCGCAAACTCAACTCGAGGGCTGGCATCGTGGAACTGGATACCCTGGAAAAACTCTACATCGACGAGCTCAAGGATCTCTGGAGCGCCGAGAAGCAGATTATCACTGCGCTCCCCAAGATGATCAGGGCCGCCAATGCGAAATCGCTGAAGCAGGCCTTTACCAGGCACCTCAAACAGTCCCGGCAGCACAAGAAGCGCCTGGAGCGGGTCTGCAAGGCGCTGGGTGTGAGCCCCCGGGGCAAGCACTGCGGCGGCATGGAGGGGTTGATCAAGGAGGGGGCTCATCTGATCAAGGAGCGGCCGGAACCGGAGGTTCTGGATGCCGGGCTGATCACTGCGGCGCAGCATGTGGAGCACTACGAGATGGCGGGCTATGGTACGGTTCGGACCTGGGCGCGGGTGCTCCGGTACAAGGACCAGGCTGATCTGTTGCAGAAGACGCTCAATGAAGAGGGCGATACCGACAAGGGTTTGACCAGGCTCGCCAAGCGGATCAACCTCTCGGCCAAGTTGCCGGAAGACTAGGGTTTGGGGGTACCCCCAGGGCGCTGCCGAGGCTAAGATTGGGTCCCGGAAACGGGACGTTGAGCGAGCCACCGGCAGCCAGGCAGTCGGTGGCTCGCTCCTCCCGACGGGACCTTCGGTCCCGTCCGGGGTGCGCAGCCGGACCGCGCGCCGGAATAGGTTGAATTCGTGGTAAGCCGGAGTTACGGGACGTAGCGCAGCCCGGTAGCGCACCTGAATGGGGTTCAGGGGGTCGCGGGTTCGAATCCCGCCGTCCCGATGGAGTTACGAGAGGCAGGGGGCAGTTTGGGGGTAGTTTCTATCCCTGACCCACGACGATTGAACGGACCGGACGCTCCTGCGAAGTGACGCGCAGGAGCGTTTCCGTATCCGGCTGCTGATAGCACTTGAGAAGTGTTTCGACGTCTTGCCATCCGCCTGCCGCCGCCACGTCCTTAAGCGGGAGGTCCTTCCTTGCCGTCGCCCAAGCTCTTCGGTAGGGG
>JANNGX010000164.1:0-9198 GCA_031404115.1 Gemmatimonadales bacterium
TCGATGTGGTGGTCGAGGTGCCCGGGTTCCCGATCCGCATGAAATTCACCGTGCCGATGAGCACGATTCCGGTGGACTGCCCGGTGGCGACGGTCCCGCGGATCCGCAGTACGCCGCGCGAGATCGCCTCGATGAAGTTAGTGATGCCGGTCCCGGACGCCCGGACAAAGGTGCTGAACTGCAGCACGTCCTTGTTCCACTTGAGCGAATCCACGACCCAATCCTGGAGCTGCTCGACGCTCGGCGTTTCCGGGAGGTTCGTGGTCAGATCCAGGGAAATATTCAGCGGGACCGTCTGGGTCACGGCGTTGAAGGCGCCGAACTCCAGCTTCAAGAGGAGGGGTGTCGTCGGCGGCGGCCCGGCCACGCCAATCGTCACGGAGGCCTGGCTAGTTGCGGTACCACCCCGGTTGTCCGTCACCGTCAGGGTGGCGGTGTAGCTGCCGGCGGCGGCGTAGCTGTGCGTCGGAGACGCTCCGGTTCCCGACTGGCCGTCGCCGAAGGTCCAGGCATAGGTCACGATCGAGCCGTCCGGATCGCTCGAACCCGCCGAGGTGAACGACACAGCCTGCCCTGCGGTGCCGGTGTACGGCCCGTTGGCCGCCGCGACCGGGGGCTGATTCGCCGTGCCGCCGCTGCCGCCGGTGCCGACGACCAAGGTGTCCGAAATCACCCGCACTTGAGCTTCGTACCCCGCGACGATGGTACCGTCCAGGACCAGGTCCGAGATCTGGGTGCGGGCCTTGTCACCATTGGCGCCGGTAACCGTGTAGTACGCGTTCACCAGCGGGACCAAGCCTTTCTGTCCGTTGGGGTTGGTCGCGACCGCCAGGAACTCACCGGGCGTGGCGATGTTGCTGGTGAGTGACCACCCCACGCTCGCCGCCACGACGCTGTCGACCCGCACGATCGAAGCCGCTCCCGGCGTACGAAGCGTGAACTGAAACGCCGCGACGTCCTGGGTCGGGCTCTGACGAAGATCGAGGGTGACGGCCGCGGTTACCTTCGAGCCGACAGCGGCGGTGTCTCGGCTCCAGGCGGTTTGGAGGGTAAAAGGCCGGTTGCCTCCCTGGTCGAGCTTGTTGCAGGTCACCGCGAAGGTCTGCGCCAGATCACCCAAGGCAACCACCAGGAGCCCGTCGCGCTGCACCAACCCTTCGACGGCGCAGAGCGGTCCCACACCCTCCAGGAGCAACGAATAGGTCCCGGGGCGGAGATTCTCGAAGGGAAAGCTCCCACCGGTCGATCCGACCTGCCGGGCGACCACCACCGCCCGCTCGGAAGGTGGCAGGGTGGCATCGGCCGCGATGCCGGATAGGACCAGTCGGAATCCGTCCGCGTCGAGGGTGTCGCCCGCCGCCGTGACAGAGGCCCGAAGCCGTCCCCGGGTTCGGTCCCGGCAGCTCAGACTGAAGACGACCCTGGCGAGCGTATTGAGTCCCTGATCGGTCACGGTGACGAGGCGGGAGGGCGCACCACCGATCACCTCGCACTGCTCGGCGACCTCGTCGATCGAAACCGTGTACACGCCCGGAGCGAGCGGCCCGAACAGCTCAGTTCCGGTCACCTCGATGGGGAGCGCCTGGTCGGTCGTGGTGCCCTTGATACGGACCCGGTAGCCGGTCGAGTCAATCGACTGGGCCGGATCGCCGCCCAACTGCGTGCTGGTCGACACTTCGATTCCCGGTTCGGGGGCGGTACGAGCCCCCGCGACCGGCGAATAGCCCACCAGTTGTCCCAGATCGTTGCGGGCCTCCAGCCGGTAGCCGTAGATCGTGTTCGGCTCCAGGTCCCGATCGACGTAGCTGGTCAGGTTCCGGATCGTGGCAATATTCTGAAACTCCCCCTGAAGGGCGGCCCGCCGCTCCAGTACATACGTCCGTGCGTTTTCGACCTTGGCCCACCGCACCTGGATCGAGTGCATGTCGATCGGCTGTGCGGTGATCGGCCCCGGCTCGGCTTGGTCGGCCGGCAGGAGCGATTCCCCCGCGTTGCAGCTTCCCAGGATGATCCCGGCCACCAGCGCGAGGCAGGTCCCGATCCATCCGCTAGCGCGCATAGGAGAATCCAGTGGAGACCGAGATCCCGCTCAGCGAGCGGCCGAGCACGGAAAATCCAGTGGTGATGGCCTTGTCGGCGATCAGATCCGAGCGGCTGTTGAGCAGATTTTTTCCGGAAACCGACACGCTCCATCCTCGCCATATGGCCATTTTCACCTTGGCGTCGAGCGCGGATCGCGCCCGCTCCAGCACGTTGTACCCCTGTTCTCCGCCGGTCGACCCGCCCGTCCCGTACTGGAGTATCCGGTCGCCGAACCGGTTGAACAGCACCGAGGCGGTGAGGGAAGAGCCGGGCGTGGCGTAGGTCAGGCCCACGTTGATGAGATAGGGTGACTGCCCTTGGAACTGGAGGTCGGGTTCATAGGCGCCCAGCGCCACGGGCATTTTGATTCGGGAACGGAGGATGGTCAGGTTCCCGTTGACCAGGAATCCCCGGAGCCGGTTGTCCAGGAACCCAAGCCGTTTGCGGAATTCAAGCTCCCCGCCCAGCGACGTCGCCAGCTCGCCGTTGACGGGGGAAACCACATTTCCTCCCGCGTACCGGCGGACTACCAGGAGAGGCCGGTCGAAGCGCTTGTAGAACAGGCTCACCGCGAACAGCTCTTCGGGGGCCGGATATACCTCGAACCGGGCGTCGGCGTTCAGGATGCTCGAGGGCACGAGCGTGGTGTCTCCGATGACCGGATTGCCGCCAACGTCGGCGGGGTATCCGCCTCTCGAGAGCTCGCGGAGGTCGGGACGAGCCACCGTGCGGTAGCCCGCCAGCCTGAAGTTCGTGGTCGGCGAGAGCGAGTAGGACACGTTCGCGGACCAGAGCAGGTCTCCCTTAGTCTTGGATGTCACGACCCCGCCTTCGGTGAGGCTCGCGGCCCACTGCTCCCACCGCGCGCCTCCCACGATGCGAACCGACGGCAGGAGCTCGAAATCGAGCAGGCCGTACCCGGCCTTGACCTCGTCTCGGCCGACGTATGGACTCAAGCTCCCCGCGCCCTCGTATAGAATCAGCCCGGGTCCGAGGTTCTCCGGAGCGAGCAATTGCTCTGGCGGCAGTGTTTTCAGGTCTTCCGGAAAGTCCGCCCCGACAGCAATCTCCAGGCTCCCGGCGTCGAAGGTCCGATCCTTCTTGCGGTACGCTCCGCCAACCTTGACCAGCGCATCACCCGAGGCGCGGAGCGAGAAGGGAATCGACCAGTCGACCTGTCCCGTAGAGGACTTGTCGAGCAGGTCGGCGTTGTACCGGAATGAGGGAACGACCGAGCTGATCTTGAATCCGCTGCCGGTGTCGAGATAGCGCAGCTGCCGGTTGTCCAGATCCTGGCGGCTGGCTCGCCCGTAGCTGGCCTTCCATTCGATCCGTGAATTCAGGAACCCGGGCAGCGAGTGGTCCCCGGTGAGCTGGGTCTGCTGGACGTACTGCTGGATGTAGTCGCCCTGATAGTTCAGGCTGGGCCCGTCCCCGAGGTCGCCGCCCTGCGACTGGCGAACCAGTTCGTTACTGCTTCGGGAGTAGAAGTTCTTGAGTCCGAACTTGTGGAAGGCGCCGAGCCGGTACGTCAGATTGAAGATCCCGCCCAGTTCCACCCGCTCGTTCGCCTCCTGGATTCGGAAGGGCGCCGCACTGGCGGCATCGAACCGGTCGGGGTTGTAGTCCCGCCCGGTGCCGTAGTTCAGCGAGAAGATGAAACCGAGCGCGTCGTTGCCGAAGTCCTTGCGTCCGCCCAGGGCGAAGTCCGCTCCGAACGCCGGCAGCGCGCGCCGGCTGGCGGGAGTCCAGATCCCGTTCAGGCTCTCGGCGAAACGCTCGGTGCCGGACGGAGCGCTGCTGATACCACGCCCCCGCCCGTCGAAGCCGAACCGGTCGCTGCCGGATCGCGGGGCCCGGGGAAAACTCTTGAACGTGCTCCGGCTGTTGTACCCTTGGGAGACCCCGAAGGAGAATACGAAGTTGTTGGGAAATTCCTTGGTCTGAATGTCCACGATGCCGCCGGCAAAGTCGCCGGGCCGGTCGGGAGTCGCGGTCTTGGCCGCGATGATCGATTCGATCAGGCCGGCGGCAAAGATGTCCAATGACACGAATTTTTTTTCGGGCTCCGGGCTCGCGATCTCCACGCCGTTCAGCAGCGAGCTGGAATACCGCTCCGACAGACCCCGAATGACCACTTTGTCCTGCACCACGGCGACACCGGTCACCCGAGTGACCGCCTGCCCGGCGTCCGAATCCGGGGTCCGGCTGATCGTCTCGGCGCTCACGCCATCGACCACCGCCATCGCGGACTGCTGCGCGGCCAGGAGTCCGGCCGCAGACGACACCGGTGCCGGCCGGTCGGAAATAACCTGCAGTTCTTCGAGTCGTACCGGGGCCGTGGTCAACGCGATCGTCACGGCCTTGGTCTGACCCGCTTCCACCCGGACGGTGTCCAGTTGCACCGGCTTGTAGCCGATCAGCGCCGCGGAAACCGAGTGAAGGCCGGCGGGAATCAGGGGCGTCCGGAATCGTCCGTCGAGGTCGGTCTCCACTACCCCCGCGATTCCGCCCACGCGAACGCGGACCGAGGTCAGCGGCCGCCCGCTTCCGCCGTCGATGACGCGCCCCGCGATTCGGCCGGTTGCCGAAGCGGATGGCGCCGACAGAGCCGCCTGGCCCCAGGCGATCGACGAAGCGAACGCCATGAGGCACCCCAGCGCGAGAGCGACCGCGCGCCAGGGCAGCGGCCGGACACCGAAACAATGCATTTGCGCTCAACCTCGATGTTGCGGCTGCTTCACCGCGTACCTGGATTGCCCGGAGCGGAGGAAACACAGAAGATCTCCACCCGGTGTTTCGGTGGAAGGGGTACCGCGTATCTACTGGGTCACGTCGCGGTAAAGGATTGCGACGAGGACAGATTTCCGTCGGCTACGGGCGCCAGTCTGGAGGGTCGACCGCCCCATCCGGGTAGTCTCCCGCCAGAAACGCATCCGCTGCCGCGCGGAACCGCGCGGGAGACCCCACCCAGGGAAACAGATAGGGCGGCGGCAGCAGCACTACCCGGGCATTGGGGAGGTGCTGTGCCCACCGGGTCGCGGATTCCGTCACCGCAGGCGTTCCATCGCCCTCGATCACCAGCGTCGGCACGGCGAGGGCATTGAGCTCCGGTCGCCAGACCCAGGACCCCAGACTCCGTTGCACCTGCGTTCGTACCCAGTCTCCCCGCGCCAGCCCCTCGGCTGGAGCGTCGCACATTCCCGCGGCGAGGTGCTCATAGGGTGTCGCCGTATCGGTGCGCCAGGGTGAGAAGGAGAGCGACCAGGTCTCCCGGCACCGGACCGCGACCGTATCCGGCGACGAGCGCCCAGCGGCGAGCCGCAGCGCTTCGTGATAGTGCAGTGTGTCGCCCATGGTGAACGTGATCTCGTGCAACAGGCTGTGGTGCGCGGGGAAGGGGCTCACCAGCAGAAGCCGCTCCACCAGATCGGGATGCCGGGCCGCGTACAGCGCCGCCACCGCCGCGCCCCAGTGATGCCCGATGAGGGTGACCCGCTGCAGCTTGAAGTGCTGGCGCAGCGACTCGAGATCGGCGATGTCCAGATCGAAGGTCAGGGCCGTGGAGTCCGTCACCGCGGAGGACCGGCCCCGGCCCCGCATGTCGTAGAAAATGAGCGTACGGCCGGGCGCCAGCGCCGCAAGCGGCTCGAGCAGATACCCGTGATGGAGTCCCACACCGCCATGAAGCACCACGACCGTGTCGGGGCCGCTGCCCAGCGCACGCCAGTACAGGCTGGGTCCGCCGGACACCTGAAAACTTCCCGACCCGCTTTCCAGAGACTGCCAGGAGGGATCCCCACATCCCACCGCGAGAACCGCGACCCAGCTCCATCGTCGCAGGACGGGTCCCACGGCAAAAATTCTGATCATTGTCCCTTGACCGAAGGCGATGCCATGTCGTGCGGCCGCCGATGATCGCCTCCCGCGCACGCACCCGCAATCCAAGTCACCGGTCCGTGACCAACATGTTACCCGAACCAGCGGATTCGGTGATCGGGTGCGGCGAGTCTACTCCGCAGCATTTCCTCCCCGATTGGACCTCATGCGACATTCAGGTTCGGCTGGTCCGGCAATTCTCGTGGTCCTCGCCGCCTGCGGTGAGTCGATCACGCCGCCGCCTCCCCCCCCTCCGCCGCCGGCGGCCGAGCTCGCCTGCACCGGACTGACCGACGTGGTGCTCGCGCCCGGACAATCGATCGTCCTGGGCGTCGCGGCGAGCGGAGGATGCATTCGTATCCCGTCCGGCAGCGCGGCGCGCGAGTATCTCGCGGTCGCCTATTCGGCGGCGGGCCAGACTGCGCCCACCGGAATCAGCGGCCCGTACCGCTGGCGCACCCGGTCGGCCCTTCCGGCTGCCGCTCCCCGCCAGGTGGCTGCCACCGAGGCCACGGACGGGGCCGGCCGGTTCCACACGATGCTGCGGGCTCGGGAACGAGCCCTCTCGCCCCGCCGGCCCTTGCTCGCCTCCGGAGCGGCGCCGACGCTCGGCGACCGCCGCTCGTTCGGCGTCTGCAGCGACGCGAGCTGCCTCGGGTTCACCACGGTTCCCGCCACGGCCGCCTACATCGGGCGGCGCATCGCGATCTTCCTCGACGATGCCCTTCCCTCGGGCGGGTTTGTCGCCGCCGACTACGAACGGATCGGGCGGCTGTTCGACGATCATCTGTATCCGATTGACACAACCGCCTTCGGGCGCGAGTCCGACGTCGACGGCAACGGCGTCGTCTTCGCGCTGATCACCGGCGAAGTGAACCGCCTCTGCCTCTCGGTGGGGGGAGTGGTGACGGGCTATTTCTACGGGATCGATCTCGACCCCTCCCAGCCCGGCTCCAACGCCGCGGAGGTGTTCTACGCCGCGGCCCCCGACCCTCAGGGGGAGACCGGGTGCAGGGTGACCCGGGATTTCATCGAGAGGGTGCTTCCCGGAACGTTCGCGCACGAATTCCAGCATATGATCAGCCACAATCAGCACATGCTGCTGCGCGGGACGGTTGCCGAGGATGATTGGCTGAATGAGGGCCTGTCGCACCTCGCCGAGGAGCTCGCGGGCCGCCGGGTACCGACCAGCAGTTGCGTGGCCAACGACTGCCTCTCGCAATTCGCCTTCAACGATGTGTCGAACGCCTATCAGTATCTGCTCGATCCGGAGCGCTGGCATCTTGTGATGCCGCAGAATTCGACCGGACGGAGTGCGGAACGCGGCGCCGCGTGGCTGTTGTTGCGCTGGACCATCGATCAATACGGCGGCAGCGACGGTTTTACCCGGTCGCTGGTCCAAACCAGCCGGGTGGGAGCAGCCAACCTTGCCGCGGTGACCGGTGCGCCGTTCGAGAACCTGCTCGGAGAATGGCATCTCGCCAACTACCTGGACGATCTGCCTGGTTACACGCCGGCGAACCTTCGCCTCAGGTACACCAGCTGGAACTGGCGGGTGACCTTTCCCGGCCTCCGCGCGCAGCTTCCCGCGCAATACCCGCGCTCATTTCCGCTGCTTCCCGACAGTACTGGCGGGACCTACGACCGGGATGGAACGCTTCGGGGAGGCTCGGGACGCTACCTCCGGATCCAAGTCCCAGGAGGTGGTCAGCCGATCGACATCCGGCTGACGGATCCCGCCGGGGCCGGGCCGGTGCTGCCGATCCTCGAGGGCCGGATTGCGGTGGCCCGGATCCGGTAGAAGTGATGCCTTGAGGTCCGCCGGGTCAGGGGTGGAAGTTCAGCAGCGGAAGCCACCGGAGCCCGGCGGGGTTGTTACCCGCGTGGTTGATCAGTCCGATCTGGAGGCCGTGAAGGGATCGCGCGGAGTTGATCAAACCAATGGTGATCCCACGTTGCTCCTCCCGGATCCGGTTGTATGGGGCCACGGAGAGCCCGAGGAGCCGCGGCGTATCGACCCGATAGGCCGAGATCGCGATCCCCTCAACCACGTCTCGGGAGGACACGACGAGGCCCGCCACGGTGAGACCGCCGACTCGGCCGGTTCCCGAAACAGTGATCGCGGAGATGTTGAGGCCGAGAATCTGGTCCCGCCCGATGATCCCGAGCGGTGCAAGGGTGATTCCCGCGATTTTTCCCTTGGCGTAGACGCCGAGGCCTCCAATACTGATTCCTTTGAGATCTCCCCCGCTCGCGATTCCCAGCCCGCCGATCGTGAGGCCGATCACGTCGCCCTGACTGACGACTGCCAGCGGCGCTGCGGTGGCGCCCACGATGCCGCCGCGCGAGAATACCCCGAGTCCGGCGACCGTGATTCCGGTGGTCCGCCCAAGGGACACCGTGCCGAGCCCGCTAACGTTCAGTCCACGCATGCTGCCCTCGCTGAAGAGGGCGCCACCCCCGAGGTTCATGCCGATCATGTCACGGTGTGCCAACACCCCGACTGCGCCGATGTTGATGCCCCGCAACCGGCCTGCCTCCGGCCCGACCAGTCCCACGGAAAAACCGGAGAAAGTGGCCTCCCGATTCCGGCCCTGTCCCGCCTTCCACAGCGTGAGCGACACGCCACTCACCGTGCGGACGTCCGCGTCCCGCAGGTTGAATCGGAAGCCGTTCCACCGCCGGGAATTACCGAGACTCACGCCGGTCCGCGCAATTCCGAGATTCAGCGCGAAGGAGGCGCCTGGAACGGGCCGTTCCGCGCGAGCGGTGTCTTGGATGGGCATTGCCCCGAGAAGACTGGCGAGCACGAGCAGCATGGTGACAGCCCCGAGGGATGCATGAGTTCACAAAACGAAAATCGAGAATCGCTGGCGCAAAGAATACCGGCCCCGTGAACGGACGGAAGGCTTGTGACCGAACTGAGACACCGGCACCTTTCCCTCCGCCGCCAGGAGATTTCTCTCGTTCGGTCCGACTCCCCTGTTGTTGGAGGATGGTATGGGCACCAAAGACCCTCGTGTGGACACCGCATCCCGGTTGGCCGTGCTCGCCTGCGCAGGGTGGCTGACCACGCCGGTCGCCGCGCAGGGGCTACCGCCCTACGCCTCGATGAATCCGATGGTCGTCTCCAGAACCGGGCTCGCCACCCAGCCCTACGTCGCGACCGGATCCACGTGGCGCATTACCGCGCTGGTCGACTACGCCAGCCCGATCGAATACTCCGCCCCGCCCCGC
>JANNGX010000165.1:0-11037 GCA_031404115.1 Gemmatimonadales bacterium
ATTTTGCCAAGGCGTTCGACGTGACGTTTCAGACCACGGAGGGCGGTCTCGATCATGTCTGGAGCACGTCCTGGGGCGTGTCCACCCGGCTGGTGGGCGGTTTGATCATGACCCACGGCGACGACAACGGGCTGATCTGCCCGCCGCGCCTGGCGCAGTGGCAGGTGGTTATCGTGCCGATCTGGAAGACCGACGAAGAGCTGGCGCGAGTGCTGGAGGCCTCGGATATCCTTGCCCGGGACCTCCGGGCCGCCGGCATCCGTACCCACGTGGACCGGCGCCAGGGCATGAAGCCGGGGGCCAAGTACTACGAATGGGAGGGGCGCGGCGTGCCGCTCCGGCTGGAGCTCGGGCCGCGGGATCTGGCCAACCAGACCGTGATGCTGGCCCGCCGCACCGGCGGGCCCAAGGAATCGCTGCCGACCGGTGGGCTCCCGGTCCGGCTGCTCCAGGAAATGGACACGATGCAGGATGCGCTCTTCGCCGCCGCCAAGGCGAGGCGTGAGGCTGCATCGCTGCGAGGCCCCAAATCAAAGCAGGAATTCATCGATTTCCTCGAGGGAAACGGGGGGTTTGTCTACGCCGGCTGGTGCGGCGATCCCGCGGTGGAAGCGGAAATCAAGGAACAGACCAAGGCCACGATCCGGGTGATTCCGGACGAGGAGTTCCGCTCTCCGACGGCTCCGGCGACCTGCATCTGGACCGGGAGGCCCGCGGTGGCCGAAGTGGTCTGGGCCAAGGCCTATTGATGACGATCGCCGGGCATATCGGGCCCCGGCCGGGAGTCGATGGCCGGCAGCGGCGGCTCTTTGCCGATGCGGGCCTCACGCGCGCCGAAGACGGCGCGCTGCTGTTTGGCGCCGTGTCGGTGGAATCGATCGCGCGGGCCGCGGGAACCCCAGCCTATGTGTACAACGCCGAAGCGATCCGGCGCCGCTACGAGGCGCTCAACGGGGCGCTCAACGGGGCGCTGGCACCGCTGCCTCACCAGATCCAGTACGCGGTCAAGGCCAACGCCTGCCTCGCGGTGCTCCGGGTGCTTCGGGACCTGGGCGCCGGGTGCGACATTGTATCGATCGGAGAGCTGCGGCGGGCCCTGGCGGCGGGGTTTGCGCCGGAGCGCGTCGTCTTCAGCGGAGTCGGGAAGACGCCCGGGGAACTCGCCCAGGCCTGCGACGCCGGCATCGGGCAGATCAACATCGAGTCCCTGGAAGAGCTGGAGGCGCTGGCCCGCACGGCCGGGGCCGGGGAGCGCCAGGTCAGGACCGGCATCAGGGTGAATCCCGATATCACCGTGGACACGCACCCCTTCATCACGACGGGCACGGCGGCGGCCAAGTTCGGGATTCCGGCTGATCAGGTGGTCGAGGCGGCGCGGCTGATTGCGGCGCACCCACGCATGGAGCTCTCCGGCATCGCGATGCACGTCGGCAGCCAACTGCTCGACCCGGCTCCGTATGTGAAGGGTGCCCGGACCCTGGCCGATCTGGTGCGGTCCATTCGCGGCGCGGGCATCCTCACCATGCGCTCGATCGATCTGGGCGGAGGGCTTGGCATTCAATACAACGATGAGACGCCGCTCGAGCCCGGAGCGCTGGCCGAAGCCGTGCGTCCGGTGATTGCACAGCTTGGGCTGGCCCTGCATCTGGAGCCGGGGCGCTACCTGGTGGGGAGCGCGGGCATCCTGCTCGCTAGCGTGTTGTACCGGAAGCATGCGGGGGGAAAGGATTTCGTGGTGGTCGATGCCGCCATGAACGACCTGGTGCGGCCCAGCCATTACAACGCGCACCATGAAGTGGTGGTAGCGTCGGATCAGTCGAGGGCGGTCAAGCCGGTGGACGTGGTGGGGCCGATCTGCGAGTCGGGAGACTTCCTGGCGCTGGAGCGTCCGCTCCCGCATGTGGAGCAGGGAGAGGTCCTGGCCATTCTCGGCGCGGGGGCCTACGGCTTCGTCATGAGCTCGACCTACAATGCGCGGCCCCGCCCCCCCGAGATTCTGGTGGATGGCGGACGCTGGGCGGTGGCGCGCCCGCGGGAAACCCTGGATGACCTGATGCGGGGCGAACGACCCGACTGCTTCGACGCAAAGGAAGGCACGTGATTCACCACGATCGGATTCTGATTCTCGACTACGGGTCCCAGTTCACCCAGCTCATTGCGCGGAGGGTACGCGAGGCCCACGTCTACTCCGAGATCCACCCCTCCGATCGCAGCATCGACTGGATTCGCGAATGGGAGCCCAAGGGGATCATTCTTTCCGGCGGCCCCAATTCGGTCTACGACCAGGGCGCCCCGCTGGCCCCGGAGGAGCTGCTCGACCTCGGCATACCGGTGCTGGGACTCTGCTACGGGATGCAGTTGATCGCCCATCTCTCGGGCTCGCGCGTGGTGAGCGCCAGTCGCAAGGAATACGGGCGGGCGATGGTGAAGGTGCTGGGTGGCCGCCTGTTCCAGGGCTTCGCGGCGGGCGAGGAGATTCAGTGCTGGATGAGCCACGGAGACCACGTGGACGCGCCGCCGCCGGGCTGTGTCGCGACGGCCTCCAGTGCCAATTCTCCGATTGCGGGGTTCGAGCACCTGACCAAACCGATTTTCGCAGTGCAGTTCCATCCCGAGGTGGCCCACACCCCTCGCGGTGGCGAAATCATCGCCAACTTCCTGTTCGACGTCTGCAAGTGCTGTGCGGACTGGACCGCCGGGCATTTCATCGAGAGCGAGACGGCCCGGATCATGCGCGAGGTCGGCCCCACCGCGCGGGTCATCTGCGGTCTTTCCGGCGGAGTGGATTCCTCGGTGGCGGCCGCACTGGTGCACCGGGCGATCGGGAACCGGCTCACCTGCATCTTCGTGGATCACGGCCTGCTCCGGCTCCACGAGCGCGAACAGGTGGAACAGACCTTTCGCCGGCACCTGGGCATCGACCTCCGCGTGGTGGAGGCCAGCGAGCGCTTCCTGGCCCGACTGGCCGGGGTGTCGGACCCGGAACACAAACGGCGGATCATCGGCCACGAGTTCATCGAGGTGTTTGCCGAGGAGGCCAAGCTGGTCGGTGGCAACGTTGGCTACCTGGTGCAGGGGACACTGTATCCCGACGTGATCGAATCGGTGTCTCCCAAGGGGGGGCCGTCGGCGACGATCAAGACGCACCACAATGTGGGCGGGCTGCCCGAACGGCTGCCGTTCAAGCTCATCGAGCCGCTCCGGGAGCTGTTCAAGGACGAGGTGCGTCAGGTCGGTCGAGAGCTGGGACTGCCGGAGGAGATGGTGGGGCGGCATCCGTTCCCGGGGCCGGGGCTCGCCATTCGGATACTGGGCGACGTCACCCGGCCCATGCTGGACACGTTACGGCAGGTGGACGCGATTTACATCGAGGAGATCCGGGCGGCCGGCCTGTATGACGAGATCTGGCAGGCGTTCGCGGTCCTCCTGCCAATCCGTTCGGTCGGCGTCCAGGGCGATTTCCGCACCTACGACCAGGCGGTGGCACTCCGAGCGGTCACCAGCCGAGACGGGATGACGGCAGACTGGTATCCGTTTCCGCCCGACGTGCTGGCGCACATCTCCAACCGGATCGCCAACGAAGTAAAGGGCGTGAATCGTGTCGTGTACGACGTGAGCAGCAAGCCGCCTGCGACGATCGAGTGGGAGTGATCAGCGCGTCTCGGTCCCCGGCACCGGCACGAGGGCCCAGATCAGCTCCTTCTGGTGGGTGAAACGAATGACCGGCTTGGGTCGCTGAATGTACTGAAACTGCCAGTTGACACTCCCGCCTTCGGCCTCATAGTCCACTGAAAAGTTGGTCGTGTCCTCGCCCTGGGCTGTCTGGGTGACGTGCTGAATCTTGTGAACCGTCACCGAATCGGCGTCCCGTCCGGTTTGAAAGGCGAGCTCGCCCGCGGAAATGCGCATCCGCCGACTTTCGTAACCGGGATGGTTGGTCGTCCACTCACCGCGCAGCGGGGCGGGGAGGACACCCTGGAGCTTCGTGCTCCCCAGCTTGAGCGCGAAGAACGCAACGAGGGAGACCGCGACGCCCGCGGCGAGCCCCTGCTGGACGCGCAGGGAGGTGCGCCGGGCCCGCTTCGGTTTGGGTGGCTTGACGTCGGGCGCGACTTCTTTCGGCGCCAGATCGTAGATGTTGGCGACCCCCTCGAGGAATGTATCCAGCGGCATCGGCTCGGCGAGATTGCCGTCCCCGGCGGTGCCCGTCGACTTGGCGGCGGGCGCATGGGCCATGGGCTGCTGGTCGGCGGAGAACTTGGACCCGGTCATATCTACCCCCTCAATCAGTCGTTTCTGCCCAGGCCGACGACCCTGCCGTCGGCGGACCGCACAATGTCATCCGGCCCGTTGCCGGACCCTCCCGCTTCCTCGCGCCTGGGATCCCGACCGGTCACGAGAACACTTCCTCGCGCAGGGACTCGGACGAGGCCGTGATGACGGGGAGGCTCTTCCGGGAACGCTCTATCGCAGGTCCGGCAATCGTCTTGGCGGACCACCCTTCGCGCACCGCGTCTTCGAGGCAGTGGATTGCTCGCGCATCGTACTTGATACCGGCGCCTTCCCTGAGAATGGCCAGTGCCGCAGCCGGCTGGAGCCCTGCCCGGTAGGGACGATCCGAAACCAGCGCATCGAAAATATCGGCCACAGTCAAGACCCGCACGAGGACCGGGATGGCATCGCCGACCAGGCCATCCGGATATCCGGTCCCGTCGAGGAGCTCATGGTGGTAGAGCACCAGGGGCCGCAGCTCCTGAAAGGCCGTGATCGGTTTGAGGATCTCGGCGCCGATGACGGGATGCGTCTCGATGATTTCCCGCTCCTCGGGCGTCAAACGACCCGGTTTGTCCAGGATCGACGCAGGCACGCCGATCTTGCCGATATCGTGCAGCAGGCCGCCGCGACGCAGCCGGTCGAGGGCGGACCGGTCACACCCGAGCCGCCGGGCGATTTCCAGCGCTCCATTGGTGACCCTTTCGGAATGGCCCGCCGTCCAGGGAGAGGCGGCATCGATGGTGCGCGCGAGGGCCAGCAGGGCGCCATGGCTCAGTGCATCGAGCTCACCCAGGAGCGCCACGTTGGAGAGGCCGACCGCCAGCTGATCAGCCAGTTGTTTCCCTCGTGCGAGCACCGCCTCGGAGAACGGTGCGTCTTCGCGAGAAACGACCAAAGCCGCTTGAATGCGTCCGTTCTCCCGGAGGGGAAAAACGACCCGCTGCGCGGTGCGGGGAAGGTGCCCCGCATCGAAATAGCCGTGGCCGGGCATATCGGGCGGGAAGTGCAGTACGTCGGTGGCGGCTTCGAGCTCGAGGACTTCACCGGCATCGGGCCGCGCTTTCCCTTTCCGGGGCTCTCGCCCATTCGGCCCAGCCGAGAGCACGGTCCAGACCCCGGCTTCCGTGGAGCTGGTGAATGCCACGACCGCGCGGCTGGCCCCCAGCAGCCCGGGTGCGCAGCGCAGCGCGGCGCCGGCGATGGCGGCGGCGGACCGGGTTTTCAGGGCGGTGACGTCGACCGTGCTCAGCGCCTGCAAGGTCATGAACTGGTCGCGCAATTCGGTGGCCATTCCGTTGAAGGAATCGGCGAGCATTTCGAATTCGTCATCCGATCGGACCACCACCGGTGTGGCAAAATCACCGGCGCTCAACCGGTGTACGCCGGCTTCGAGCTCGGCGAGCGGCGTCATCCGCTTCCGGAGCTGCACGTGACTAAGCACGAAGACCAGGACTGCGGCCAGCGCGACACCGAGAAGGAAGGTGCGCCGGAACGCGGCCAGCGGAACCAGCACGTTGGATTGGGGCATGCTGAGTGCGACGGTCCAGGACGGAGCGGCGAATTCACCCCCGAGGAAGAGGCTCCAGCGGGCCGTCAGGAAGGACGAATCGCCCCGCTCCCAGGAGATGGCACCATCCTGGTCCGGTGCGCCTGACGTGAGGACCGCCACTCCGGTACCCGGACAATAGAGGGAACGACCCTGATCATCCAGCACACAGAGCTCGGTCCCATCGGGCGCGGGACTCAGCCCGGGATCCTCACCCATCAGCGCCGCCGGAGCGACCATACCCCACCGCCTTGGAAAACCGGACGAGCCGCCGGCCGTGGGAATGCCCACGAAGAGCCAGGGTCTTCCCATCACGGTGTCGACCAGCACAACCTTCCCGCCGGTGGACAGTCGGGCAGCCTGGGCCTTGGATAGCGCTGGCACTCTCGGCAGCGATCCGGCCCGCGACTCGATCCGTCCATCCTCGCGTTCCAGTACGATCGCCTCGTACGAGTCGCGGGCGCCCTCCGATCCCAGCTCGCTCACCAGGGCGTGGAGGCGGTCCATGATGATCATTCCCGCTGTCTTGCTGTGCTGGCGGAGGGCCCCCTCCGCGTCGGATTCCAGTCGCTCCGCCGTCAGCCGATAGGAGAGGACTGCGAACGTCACCACGGGCAGCATCGCGCAGACCAGGAACAGCGCGAGAATCCTCCGGGCGACGCGGGTGCGGAGCAACTGCGGGCCGTGCATCGGCTAGAAGTTTCTGGCCAGGCCGACGTAGCCCCCGTCGTTGGCGCGAACGATGTCGTCGCGGCTCGACCCGGCGGTGAATGGGGGCGAGCTGTTGCCGTCCGGGCCCAGGCTGTAGAGGTCGAAGGTGGAATTGACCGGCACCAGGAAACGGTCCTTGCGCGCCCCACCGGGCAAGCCGGGTCCCGGCGGGAAGGGGTAGTAAACATAGGGATTGCCCCACGGGTCGAGCATCGCACCACGACCGATGGCAGCGAGATCCGCGGGAAGGGGTTGTCCGCCGGCCTCGAACGACATCAGGTCGGTCTGGAGCGCCTTGATGTCGCCGATGGCGCGCGCGGTCTTCGCCTGGTCGATGACCGTGCGGAGTTTGGGAATCGCGAGCCCCGCCAGGATTCCGATGATGACCAGGACGGAGAGCAACTCGATGAGCGTGAACCCACGCTCACGCGGACGCGGGTCCAGATTCCGCGATCGGATCGGGGGTGCGGGAAGCGGTCGCATGTCCCCGCCCTAAACAGCAATTCTGGAGCCCAAATCCGGTTCGTTGCTCCGAGGCGTTCAACTCGAATGATTGCAATGGTTTAGGAGAGGCGGGTTAGGGTTTCTGGTACCGAGTCTGCCGAAACTGCGCCGTCCCCTGATGGCGGGATGCGAGGGGTGGCCCGTACCGGCGGGGTTCGGCAGCCTGGGGAGGGTCATACCCCTTTCTGGCTCAAGAGCTCAAAGAGCTGGTCGGGAGAAGCGAGGCTCCGCAGCTGATCAGGGACGTCGGGCATCTGCCCGAACTGCGCAATCTTGCCCAGCACGGGCAAGTACTGGTTGGACACCTCGGTAGGCGGGGCGACGATCAGAAAGAAGATGTGCGCCGGCTTGTTGTCTGCGGCATCGTACTCGAGCCCGGCGCGATGAACTCCGAACGCGAGCCGCAGGCGGCTCAAGGCAAGGGAGCGGCAATGGGGTATCGCGATGCCACGGCCCACACCGGTCGAGCCCAGCAGCTCACGCCGCTTGAGCAGCCGCCCGAGCTGGTGGGTTGACCGCTCATCGAGTCCCAGTAAAGCGACCATCTCATCCAGCACCTCGTCCTTGGTCGAGGAGGTGAGGCCGAGCTTGATCGCGCGGGGGTCCAGGAAGTCGCGGAGATGCATCTTCGGTAAAGTCTAGGCCGGAGCGAGCGGGAGCGGTAGCCCTGACCGGGGCCCCGGATTGCCGCCAGTATCCGCGCCAAGTAGTTTTCGCTCATGCGCTTACCGTTTTGCCCCGCGGAGGGTGTGCCCCTGATCCTGGCCCCAATGGCCGGGGTCTCCGAGGCGCCCTTTCGTCAGATTTGTCGCCGCTACGGCGCCGATGTTCTCATGACGGAATTTCTCTCGGCGGAAGCCATCCGGCGGGGAATCCGGAAGACGCTCGAGGGGGCGGAGTTCGAGCCGATCGAGCGTCCGGTCGGGGTGCAGATTTATGGCGCCGACCCCGAGGGGATGGCCCGCGCCGCGGCAATCGTCACCGAGGCGTATCAGCCCGACTTCATTGATATCAATTTCGGCTGTCCAGTAAAAAAAGTTGTGCAGCGCAACGGCGGGTCGGGGTGTCTTCGGGACCTGAACCTGGTCGAACGCATCATCCGTGCGGTTGCCGGGGCAACCCACCTGCCGGTCACCGTGAAGACGCGGAGCGGCTGGAACGACGAGACCCGCGACCCGGTGGGCATCGCGCTCCGGATGCAGGACGCCGGCGCTCGCGCGTTCACGCTGCACGCTCGCACCCGCACCCAGATGTTCCAGGGCAGGGCCAACTGGGACGAGATCGCCCGCGTAGTGGAGGCGCTCTCGATTCCGGTGATCGGCAACGGAGACATCGGATCCCCCGCCGACATCCTCAGAATGCACCGGCACACCGGATGTGCCGCGATCATGGTGGGGCGGGGCTCCTTCGGGAATCCGTGGATCTTCCGCGACGGGCACGCCCTCCTCCGGGGCCAACCGGCCCCGCCGGCCCCGAGCCCCGCCGAACGATTCGAGGTGGCGCTCGAGCACGCTCGGCTCGCGATCCGGCTCCAGGGGGATTCCCGCCACACCGTGATCGAGTTCCGCAAACACCTTGGCTGGTACACCAAGGGGCTGCCCGCTTCGGCTCATTTGCGGGAGCGGCTCTTCCAGGTGGAGTCGATGGTCGAGGCCGAGGCGATCTTCCGCGGCTATCTCGAGCCGGCCTTTCAGGCGGCGTGAACCGGGCCCGTCTGGAAACGTTGCTGACCGAGGTTGCCGCAGGTACGCTCACCCCCGCCAGTGCGCTGGACCGGCTCATCCACTTTCCCACGGAAGATCTCCAGTTCGCGCGGCTCGACCACCATCGGGCACTCCGTCAGGGGCAGCCGGAGGTGGTGTTTGCGGCAGGGAAGCCGGTCGACCAGACTGTAGCAATCTGCGAACGGCTCGCTGCGGCGCACGGTACCTTTCTTTGCACCCGCACCAGCGCCGAGCAGGCCCAGGCGCTCGGCGCGCGATTCCCTGCGCTCGAGTGGAATGCGTTGGGACGGACGGCCTGGCTTCCTGGACCCGACCGAGTGGAGCCCTTTCCGGGGGAACTGCTGGTCGTCACGGCCGGGACCAGCGATCTCCCGGTCTCGGAAGAGGTGGTATCGGTCGCCGTGGCGATGGGAGCCCGGGCCTCGCGCCTCACGGACGTGGGCGTGGCCGGCATTCACCGGCTTCTCGCGGCCTCCGAGCAGCTCCGCAACGCGGATGTGGTGGTGGTGGTGGCCGGGATGGAGGGCGCGCTTCCGAGCGTGGTGGGCGGGCTGATCGGTGCCCCGGTAATCGCGGTGCCCACCAGCGTTGGCTACGGCGCCTCTTTCGGCGGGATGGCGGCGCTGCTCGGCATGCTGAATTCCTGCGCCGCGGGGGTCACTGTGGTCAACATCGATAACGGGTTCGGCGCGGCGATGGCGGCGATTCGCCTCCTGAGCCGCCGAGCCGGAAGCGGGCGCTGATGCAGCAGACCGTCTGCCAGAACGGGGAGCCACCCGTTACCTGGCGTGATGTCACGGAACCCAGCATCGCGGAGCTCCAGGCCATCGCGCTGGAATACGGGATTCCCGCCTCCATCGTGCAGGACTGTCTCGATCCCGAGCACCTGCCCAAGCATGAGAAATTCGGTGAGACCACCTTCCTGATCCTCCGGGTGTACGACGTGGCCGCCTCTGAGGCGGCCGGCACCGTGCAGGAGCTCACCCGAAAGATCGCGATATTCTTTCGAGGTGACCTGGTGCTTACCATCCACCGGGTCGATCTGCCGGTCATCGCCGCTCTTCGAGAACGGTTCGGCGGCCCCGGCGCCGGATGCGGACCGCTGGTTCTCCTCGCCACGCTGGGCAATGGTGTGCTGGATAGCTACGAGAAGCCGCTGCAGCAGGCCGAGGACGCCCTCGACCATTATGAGGAGGGTCTGTTCAATCCGACGCTGAAGACGCCTTCGCTGCAGAAAATCCATCTGCTCAAGCGCCGGGTGAGCCTGATCAAGCGCATGTTGTGGCAGAGCCATAGCGTCATCCAGCGTCTCACCCCGACCGGAGAACGCTCCCAGTCGGTGTACCAGGACCTCAAGGAGAACGCCGAGAGCTACCACTTCTGGGCCGATCAACTTCTCGAGGAGGTTCAGAATCTTCTGTCGATGCATGTGGCCCTCGCCTCTCACCGGACCAGCGAAGTCATGCGGGTGCTCACCATCTTTTCCGCGTTCTTTCTGCCGCTGACCTTTATCGTGGGCATCTACGGAATGAATTTCGACTTCATGCCCGAGCTCAGCAAACGGTGGGGCTATCCTGCCGTCCTCGGGTTCATGGCCGTGGTCAGCGCGGTTATCTACTTCTGGTTCCGTCGCCGCGGCTGGCTCAAGCTGAGTAGCCGATGAACGCGCTGGTCGGGATTGTGACAGGGGGTGTCATCGGCGCGGCGGCCTCGTTCTGGTTTCTGAAGCGTCGGGTGCTGCGGTCGCTGCCACCCGTTCCCTCCGCGGAGGGTCCGCCGCTCCTCGAATGGATCCTCCGTGCCAACGGCGCCACCGGCGCATGGCTCATCGGGCCGGGCACCCGCGAGGTGGCCGTTCCACGGGATGGGATTCCGGAAGACCTGGACCGGCTGGTCCGGGCTCGGCTGGAGCATCAGCGCATCGGCGACGGGGATGGCGTGGAGCGCCTTGGTTCCGGGACGCTGGTCTTCGCGAGCCTCGATGGACGCGCCGCGGGATTGCAGCTGCCCCCCGGCAGCTCCACCGACATCCGTGCCACCGCGGCGCGCGACCTGGCGAGGCTGCTCGACTACGACCGCTGGCGCCCGGTGCTGGCCGCTGTCGTGAAACACCAGGACACCCGGAGTGAATCGGTTGAGAGCGTGGCGCTTCGACTGGCCATGCAGCTCGAGAAAATGCTGGGCGTGGAGACCTGCGTCGCGCTGCCGCGTTCGGGCGGTGTGGAAATCGCGGGCGTGTCGCTCCGCTCCGACAAACGACTGCTTCGGGCCCTGGTG
>JANNGX010000166.1:0-8077 GCA_031404115.1 Gemmatimonadales bacterium
CACCGAGACGGGCATGATTCTGGGAACCATGGGCTACATGTCTCCCGAGCAGGCCCAGGGCATGCGGGTGGATCACCGCACCGACCTGTTCTCGCTCGGCGCGGTGCTGTACGAGATGGTCAGCGGCCGGCCGGCGTTTCCGGGGCACTCGTTGGCCGCCTTGGTCGCGGTCATCCAGACCGACCCGCCCCCCATCTCCAGCATTCGACCGGAGGTGCCGAAGGCCCTGACCCAGATCATCCAGCGGTGTCTGGCCAAGGACCCTGCGGAGCGGTATCACTCGGCGCGGGAGCTGCTGACCTCGCTGGAGGTGGAAGAGCTGGGCACCGTCGGCCCTCAAGCCGGCGTGGTGAGGAACCGGCGCCGCCTCCTGCGTGCCGCGCTGTGGGTCGGCGCGGCAGCAGTTGTGCTTTTCCTCGTCGGGCGAGGAATCCTGGGCCGCGAGGGTCGGAGCGGCCTGCTGCGCGGCACCGGCGGGAGCCGGATCGGCGCGGTCGCCGTCCTTCCCTTCGTGGAGCTGGAGACCCACCCTGATTCGGGCTACCTCGCCGAAGGCATGACGGACGGCCTCATCGCCGATCTGGCCCAGATCGGTTCTCTGAAGATCATCTCCCGGTCTTCGGGGGTGCTCGCCGCAGAGTCGACCACGTCGCTCTCCGAGATCGCGAAAGAACTGGGCGTCGAGGCCGTGGTGAAGGGCTCGATCCGACGGACCGGGGATACCGTCCGGGTGACCGTCCGGTTCTTTCGTGCCGCTGATGGCGCGACGCGATGGGCCAGGGACTATCAGGCCCCGCTCGACGAGCTCCCGAGACTCCAGCGGGATATCACCCTCGCCATCACCGGTGAGATCGACGCCGAGCTCGAGCAGGGTGAGCGGACGCGGCTCGGAACCCCTCGAGAAGTGAACCAGCGGGCGTATGAGGCCTATCTCCGCGGCCGTTTTCACATGGAGCGGGGGGAATTGGAACCGGCGCGGGCCCGGTTCGAACAGGCTCGTGCCATCGCTCCCGACTGGGCGCCACCGTACGTCGGCCTGGCGAACTACTACACGGCGCTTCCCTTCTCGAGCGACCTGCCGCCCATCGACGTGCTGCCCAAGGCCAGCGCAGCGCTGGTCCGGGCCCTCGAGCTCGATGAAACGCTGGCCGAGGCGCACGCGACCTTCGCGTACATCCGGGCCTATTACGAGTGGGATTGGCGCGCCGCCGAGCAGGAGTTCAAGCGCGCCCTCGAGCTCCGGCCGAGCTACGCCGACGCCCACTTCTCGTACAGCCGCTTTCTCGCGTCACGCGGCCGGCCGGACGAGGCCATGACGCAAATCCGGCGCGCCATGGAGCTCGACCCGCTCTCGCTCTCGCTCCGGGCCAACGCCGCGCTGCTCAACTACTTCGCCGGGCGATACGACACGGCGCTCGCCCAACTCCGGGAAACGCTCCGAACCGACTCGACCGATGTGCTGGCCAAGTGGGGAGTGGCCCTCGTGGCCGAGCAGCAGGGCAGACCCGACGAGGCAATCGCCATCCTGGAACCGAGCACCGGGAGGAGCCTCAACCGCATGGCGTCGCTCGGCCACGCGTATGCCATCGCGGGGCGAACCGCCAAAGCGCGGGTGGTGCTCGATTCGCTGCGAGCCCGGGCGGCCCAGAGCTACGTCCCGTCCTACTACTTCGCGCTCCTGCACCTCGGCCTCGGCGAGCGGGACCAAGCGCTCCAGTGGCTCGAGCGCGCCTACCAGGAGCGCTCCACCGTGCTGGCCTACCTCGGCATCGATCCGCGGCTCCGTTCGCTCCACGGCGATCCCCGCTTCCGGGCGCTCGTGCAGCGCATCCGCGGCACCTGAAACGCCGCCCCAGTTCCGTGCGACTGTCGGCGCACGCTAGCCTCGCCGCCATCCTGAGTCTGGTACCGTGCGTCGGCGCCATGGCCCAGACCGCCCCGCCCCCCGATACCGCGGCGGCCGTCGCCGCTGCCACACGGGCCATGTCACAGGGCCGCCACTATCTGGCCAGCCGGAAGCTCGCGCCGTTTGTTACCACCGCCGGAGCCGGAGATCCCGCCGTGGTGCTCCTCGCGGCGAAGGCCGCCGCGGAGTGGGACGGCTGGGGCACGGTGGTCAGGCTCCTGGCCGGTCGGCCCTGGCTCGACCGGACCGAGGGGGGTGAGGGCCGAGCCCTCCTCGCCAGGGCCCGGGTCGAGCGGGGTGAAGACGCGGTCGGGGACGCCCGCGCGGCGGTGCACGATGCCGGCACGGCGGCCGGCGCCCGGCTGGTGACGCTGGGGCGAGCCTTCGACCGGGCCAATCTGCTCGACAGCGCGGCACTGGCCTACGAGAAAGCGGCCGCGCGGCTACCCGCTGTCGCCGATTGGCTCAACCTTCGCGCCGCCGGTGTCCGGGCCGACTCTGCGACGCGCGCGGCGCTCTATCGCGGAGTGAGCCTGACCGCCGCGGTACCCCGGATCCGTTGGACCGAGGCGCTGGCCCGCGAGCGCACCGGCGACGCACTCGGCGCCGCACGAGTGTACGAATCGGTGGGAGCCACCATGACCGCGGCGCGGCTTCGGCTGGCCGCCTCGCCCGATTCGGCAACCCGAGCCTCGATCCGCCGAGCGCTGCTCGGAGTCGTCACCGCGCGGTCGTCCACCGACGACGCCCGCGAGGCGGTCGCCATTCTCGATCGCTCCTTCGCCCCGCTCACCGTCGCCGAGGAGCTGGCGGTGGCCCGGCGAGTGGCCGGCGATCTCCCGAGCCGCGCGGTGCTGGGCTTTTCCCGATCCCGGTTGCTCACCGATGCAGATCATGTTGCCAGAGGGATGGCACTGGCGCGATTAGGCAGGCACCGGGAGGCAATGGCGGCGTTCGCCTCGGTCAAGGCTCCCCAGCTGAAAACCCAGGCGCAGTACCAGCGGGCCCGCAGCCTGCTCCGGACCGGCACGCGCGGCGCCGCGATCGCGGCGCTCCGACGGGTGTCCCGCGGCGCGGTGCGCGACAGCGCGGTGGCCGCGACCGCCGGGTTCCTGGCCGCCGATCTACTGGTGGATCAGGGCGACGAGGTCGCCGCGCGCACCCAATACATCGAAGTGGCGCGGCGCTTCCCCACGACTGTGCACGGGTCCCGCGCGGCGCTCATGGCGGCGATCATCGCCTACGGCCGGCGCGAGCCCCGCGACGCGGCGCGGGAGCTTCAGGCGCTGATCACCCGCCCCGGCGACCGGAGCGAAAGCGTGGCCGCCACCTACTGGGCCGGCCGGTCGCTGCTGGCCTCGGGAGACACCGTCGCCGCGCGGGCCCGATGGCGCTCGCTGATCGAGCACCATGCGCAATCCTGGTATGCCCTGCCCGCCCGCGACCGGCTCGGCCTGGGCCCGGAGCCGGCGGTGCCGGTGCCGGTGCCGGCGCCCGTCTCCCTTCCTGACGAGATCACCGCGACGCTGGAGCGCGCCGCGCTGCTGGAGCAATTGGGCCTCCGGGTGGAGGCGCGCTTCGAGCTGGACCGGGTGTCTCGCGCGGCCGAGGCGGCCCCGGCCACGATCCCGGCCATCGCACAGGGATTTGCCGAGCTCGGATACACCGCGCGCGCCTACCGGCTGGCGCTGCGCAGCAAGGATTCTTCGCTGGCGCGGTTGGTCTTCCCGATTCCGCGCCGGACCGACCTCCTGGACGAGGCCCGGGTCGCCGGCGTCGATCCGCTGCTGGCCGCAGCCCTGATCCGCCAGGAATCGGGATTCGATCCACAGGCGCGCTCTGGCGCCGACGCGCGTGGACTGATGCAGGTGGTGCCCAGCGTCGGTGCGGCGCTCGCCCGGGCGGACGGACTCAGGGAGTGGGACGCCGCACTCCTCTATCAGCCCGAGATCAACGTGCATTTCGGACTGACCCATCTGGCAGGCTCGCTCCGACGCTCGCCCCACCTGATCCACGCGCTGGCGGCCTACAACGCCGGCACCCGCGCCGCCGATCTGTGGGCCTCCCTGCCCGGTGCCAGGACCGATCCCGAGCTGTTCATCGAGCGGATTCAATTCGCCGAGACCCGGGACTATGTCCGAAGGGTGCTCCGGAATCTGGCCACCTACCGCGCGCTGTATCCCGTCATTCCGTGACCGGTACGGTGCCGCACGATCCCTATCAGGCGCTTAAAGAGGCGGGATTCCGCCGCTTCCTGACCGGGCATCTGGTCGGCACCGTCGGATTTCAGATGCAGGGGGTGGCGGTGGGGTGGGAGCTCTACGAGCGAACCCACTCGGCGGTCGCGCTCGGGCTGGTGGGGCTGGTGCAGGTGGTCCCCATCATCCTGCTGTTCCTGCCGGTAGGGCACCTGGTGGACCGCTACGACCGGCGCACGGTGCTGATCGTGGCGCTGGCGGGTCTCGCCCTCGCGGCGGCGGGGCTGGCGGTGGTGTCGCTCTCGCATGCGCCGGTGCCGCTTTTCTACGCCTTCCTGTTCCTGAGCGGCACCGCCCGCGCGCTGCTGGGGCCGGCCAAGAGCGCGCTGTTGCCCGAGATCGTCCGGCGCGAGGCGTTTCAGAACGCCGTGGCATGGAACAGCGGCGGCTGGCAGATGGCGGAGGTCATCGGCCCCGCGGTCGGCGGCGCGCTGCTCGCCGCCACCCGGTCGCCGGCGCTGGTATACCTGACCCATGCGGTGCTGGCGCTGGCCTTCGCGGCGCTGGTGGCCGGGGTCACCACCTCCGGGGAGCGCCGTCCGGCGGTGGCGGCGTCGCTTGACTCGCTGCTGGAGGGCGCGCGCTATGTAATGCGCACCCGCATTCTCCTTGCGGCCATCACGCTCGATCTCTTCGCGGTGCTTTTCGGCGGCGCGGTCGCGCTGCTCCCGATCTACGCCAAGGACATCCTGCACGTGGGGCCGGCAGGCCTGGGGGGGCTGCTGGCGGCGCAGGCCATCGGCGCCGTGAGCACGACCGTGGTGATGGCCCACCTCCCTCCGCTCAAGCGGGCCGGTCCGGCCCTGCTCCGTGCCGTGGCGCTGTTCGGATTGGCCATGATCGCGTTCGGCCTTTCGAAGGTCTATCTGCTCTCGCTCACGGCACTGGCGGTGGCTGGTGCCGCGGACAGCGTGAGCGTGGTGATCCGCATGACCCTGGCACAGCTGGGCACGCCCAACGACCTACGCGGCCGGGTCTCGGCGGTGAACTCGCTGTTCATCGGCACCTCGAACCAGTTGGGCGAGTTCGAGTCGGGCGCGGTGGCGGGGCTGGTCGGTCCGGTGATCTCGGTGGTGGCCGGCGGGATCGGCACCCTGGTGGTGGTGGGACTGGTGGCGGCCAGGTGGCCGGAGGTGCGGCGGCTGGGACGCCTCGAGGAGGCTATTCCGAAAGCTGGCGTTCCCGGCGCTCGAACTCCTTGAACCGGATCAGCCGTCCGTGCTCCTCATCCCACAATCCGAGACGCAGGGTCTTCATCGCGGCGGTGAGCGTCAGCACCGTCACGTCACGAAAGAGCTCGTTCTCGTCGTGGCAGCGCTTGAGGTTGTAGTTGGGGATCCGCGGCCCCAGGTGATGAACGTGATGCAGCCCGATGCTGCCGGTGAACCACTGGAGCACCGGATTCAGCTTGAAATACGAGCAGCCCCGAATCGCCGCCGTCGCGTAATCCCACTCTTTGTGCTGATTCCAGTACGTGTCCTCGAATTGGTGCTGCGTGTAGAAGAGCGCGATGCCGGCCGAGGCGGCGATGAACATCGCCGGGAAGAAGATCGCGAAGAAGGCGCCGAAGCCGATCCACATCGAAAAGCCCGCGATGATGGCGATGATCGCGAGGTTCGTCGACCAGACGCTGAAACGCTGCAGGTCGTTGAGCCGCGTGCCCTTGATCAGGCGGCGCTGGCTCAGCATCAGATAGAGTGGGCCGAGCCCGAGCATCACCAGCGGGTTCCGGACAAACCGGTAGCGCAGCTGCTGCTTCGGCGTGTACGCGCAGTACTCCCGGACCGTGATCGTCTCGATGTCGCCATGGCCGCGGCGATCCAGATCGCCGGACGACGCATGGTGCAGTGCATGGTCCTTTCTCCACTGCGCGAATGGCGTCAGAGTCAGGACCCCGGTAATCCATCCCACGATTTCATTGGCCCGGCGCGATTTGAAGAACGAACCGTGCCCGCAATCGTGCATGATGATGAACGTGCGCACCAGCAGGCCGGCAGCGGGAATCGCCAGCAGGAGGGTCACGAGGTACGACAACGCAAGCGACAGGTACATCAGCCAGAAAACGGCGGCGAGAGGGACCAGCGTCGTCGCCAACTGCGTGATGGCCCGCAGGTGTCGCGGCTGCTGATAGCGCGCGACAATGGCGCCCCACTTGGGTTTCTCCGCCGGCTCGGCTGGGGTGACGGGCATGACAGGTAACCATAACTTGATACTTCGTGTCCAGCCACCCGCCCCGGCCAGGTGCGATGCGACTGGAATCCGGGTCGGGGAGCCCGCATCGCCGACCATGAAGCGGAAGGGACGGCTCAGGGCGGGCGCCGATGCCGACATCACCGTCTTCGATCCTGCCACGGTCGTCGACAACGCCACCTTCGAGAAGCAGGAGCAGGCCTCCACCGGCATTCCCTTCGTGCCGGTGAACGGCATCCCGGTGGTGCGCGACGGGAGAGCGGTCGAGGGTGCGGTGCCGGGCAAAGGCATCAGGAGGGAGCGGCGGGCCCCGTGATAGGACACCGCCGAACTTCGCCCATTGCGCAAAGCGACCCGACTCGCTATTCTTGTCTCAGCGGTCGATGCGCCAGTGACGGACACAGTTCCGAGTTGACGTGAGGGGCCCAGCTAACGCTTGGCCCCTTTTTACATCGCGAGATCGCATACAGCGGCGGGGAATTCCCGCGTTGTCGGAAGGACCCTCTCGTGAGGTTTGTCACGGGGACTAGTACAAGGAGATAGTAAAATGCGTACGACCGGAACAGTGAAGTGGTTCAACGATGCGAAGGGCTTTGGATTCATCACGCCCGAAGACGGTGCCAAGGATTGCTTCGTGCATCATTCGGCAATCACGGGCGAGGGGTTCAAGTCCCTGGCCGAGGGTGAGCGGGTTGAATTCGACGTGGTCCAGGGCGCCAAAGGCCCCGCCGCCGAGCGAGTCAGCCGAGTCGCCGCAGGCTCGTAACTCCGGTTTACGCTGGAGCATTCGACAACAGCCGGCTCGGTCACTCGAGCCGGCTGTTTGCGTTCTCACCCGAATAGTGCCCCCAAGCCGCCCGCAAGGAGCGGACCCGGCTCCGCGATGAGACCGGTCCGGTAGGCCGCCTCTCCCAGGACCACATCGGGTGGCGTTCCCGCCGCGCGCAGCTCGCGGATACCCGTGGCGCCGTCCCGCGTGGAAAGCTTCTCGCCGGAAGGACCATTGATGAGCGGGTGATGCAGGTATACCGGCGGCTCCTTCCGGCCGAGCCGGCTGGCCACCATCACCTGCCGCCCGGTGGAGGCCAGCAGGTCTTCGCCGCGGATCACCAGAGTCGCCCCCTGCCGGGTGTCGTCCACCGCCACGCAGAGCTGATAGGTCCAGTTCCCGGTGGCGTCGCGGAGCAGCAGATCGCCGCATTGCTGCTCGGGAGTCTGGGTCTGCGGGCCCAGGCGGAGATCATCGAACTCTACCGACTCCTCACCGAGTGTCACGCGGAGGCCGAGCCCGTCGGCCGGGGCGAGCCTGAGCGCGCGACAGGTTCCGGGATAGCGCAGCTCGTCCCGGTCTTCCAGGCCATCGGCCCGCATCCCCTCCGCAATGGTCGCGCGGGAACATTGGCAGGCATAGACCGGCGATTGGCGGCCCAGGTGCAGCACCGCGCGGCCGTAGGCCCGGTCCTGGTCGCTCTGGCGGAGCACGCGCCGCTCGCCGCCGGGAACCAGTCCCAGCCACTCCAGGTCCTCGACAATGGCGCGCTCGTATTCCGGCCGGCAGCGACCCCGGTCGTGGTCCTCGATGCGGAGCAGGACCCGGCCCCCGCAGGCCTGCGCCACGCCCCAGGTCCACACCGCATTGGCCACGTGGCCCAGGTGCAGATATCCAGTCGGACTCGGCGCGAACCGGGTGACCGGACGGGGAGGTACCCGGGAGAGATCGAGG
>JANNGX010000167.1:0-6950 GCA_031404115.1 Gemmatimonadales bacterium
CGGTCACCATAGTAGCGTCGGCTCGGTTGATGCGACGACCTGTTCCTTGCTCCAGCCGGGCAGCAGTTCTGCCACCTTCAGGCCCTCCGGTTCTACATCCATGACGCAGCGCTCGGTGATGATCCGGTGCACGCACCGCTCGCCGGTGAGCGGCAGCGAGCACGCCCGGAGAATTTTGGGTTTGCCGTCTCTGGAGCAGTGCTCCATGACCACGATCACCCGGCGGGCGCCGGCCACGAGGTCCATCGCTCCGCCCATCCCTTTCACCATCTTGCCGGGGATCGTCCAGTTGGCGAGGTCGCCCCGCTCGGACACCTGCATCGCGCCCAGGATGGTGAGCGGCACGTGGCCGCCGCGAATCATCGCGAAGGACGTGGCGCTGTCGAAGTAGCTGGTGCCGGGCACCTCCGTGACGGTTTCCTTGCCGGCGTTGATCAGGTCGTGGTCCTCTTCGCCCTCGTAGGGATATGGGCCCACGCCGAGCATCCCGTTTTCTGACTGCAAGACGACCTCGACGCCTGGCGGAATGCAATCGGCAATCATCGTCGGCATGCCGATGCCCAGATTGACGTAGTAGCCCGTCGATTCGTTGAGAGAGAGCAGCTCGCGGGCCGCCCGCCGCACAATCACGTCCCGGACGTCGCTCATGGGCGCTTCCTCACGGTTCGTCGCTCGATGAGGTGGGAAGGTGCCTTGGCCTCGAAGATGCGTTGCACGAAGATGGCCGGTGTGTGCACCAGATCCGGCTCCAGTTCTCCCGGCTCCACCAGGTGCTCGACTTCCGCGATGGTGATCCGCCCCGCCATCGCCATCATCGGATTGAAATTCCGCGCCGTTTTCCGATAGACCAGGTTGCCGAATCGATCGCCCTTCCACGCCTTGACCAGGGCGAAGTCTCCCGTCAGGCTGCGCTCCATCACGTAGCGCCGGCCGTCGAACTCGCGGACCTCCTTGCCCTCGGCCACCGTAGTCCCGACGCCGGTGGGGGTGAAGAAGGCCGGAATCCCGGCGCCACCGGCGCGTATCCGCTCCGACATGGTGCCCTGGGGCGTCAGCTCGACCTCGATCTCGCCGGCCAGCAGTTGCTGCTCAAAGGTTTGATTCTCGCCGACGTAACTCGAGATCATTTTCTTGATCTGCCGGTTCTTGAGCAGATGCACCAGTCCATGTTCTGACGTGCCCGCATTGTTGGAGACGATGGTGAGATTCCTGGGCCCGAGGTCGCGCAGGGCGAAGATGCACTCTTCCGGAACCCCGGCCAGGCCGAAGCCGCCCACAAAGAGCCGGGCCCCGTCGGAGATGTCGGCGCAGGCGGCTTTGGCGTCGGGAAAGACCTTGTTCATGCTCGAATATACAATTGAGGTGTCACTCCGCTCAGTCGGCCAGGTAGGGCCGCAGGATTCTGCCGGCCGCATCGAGCCGGTCGAGGTCCACGCCGGTTCTTCCGGGAAACGCCTCGACCAGTGCCCGGGTGGAGATGTTGCCCGGCGCGCCCGGCGCGTAGGGACACCCGCCAATGCCACCGGCGCTCGCATCGAAGGTCCGGATCCCCGTGGCCTCCGCGGCCGCTGCATTGGCGACCGCCCGGCCGAAGGTGTCATGGAAATGCGCCGCCAGTCGGTCGGGGGGACAGAGCGACTGGAGCAGCTCGAAGAGCCGGCCGACCTCATCCGGCGTCGCCGTGCCGATGGTATCGCCGATCGAGAGTTCGTCGCAGCCGAGGCCGAGCAGCGCGCCGGCCACGTCGAGGACCTGTTGCGGGTTAACCGGACCCTCGAAGGGGCAGTGGAAGGCGGTGGAGATATAGCCGCGCACCGGCACGGTGGAGTGGCGATCACCGGCTCGAAGCGCACCAGCGTTTCGGCAATCGTGGCATTGGTATTCTTGAGGCTGAAGGTCTCGCTGGCCGCGGTGAACACCGCCACCTTGCCGGCCCCGGCTGTCTCGGCTCGCAGGAGTCCCTGGAGGTTGGGAACCAGCGCCATGTACGTGACACCGGGCTTCCGCCGGATCGCGGCAAAGACCGCTTCCGCATCGGCGAGCTGCGGGATCCACCGGGGACTGACGAACGACGACACCTCGATCTCCTCCAGCCCGCACGCCGATAGCGCGTCCACGAACTGCACCTTCACCTCGGTGGGCACCGGCTGCGCTTCGTTCTGGAGTCCGTCCCGCGGGCCCACTTCCACGATCCGGATCCGGTCAGTTGGCACGCTGCACCCTCCGGACCGCGCGCAGATGCTCGGCATAGCTCCGGGTAAAGATGTGCGCGCCGTTCGGCCCCGCCACGAAATAGAGGAAGGGCACGGCCGGCGCCGCCAGCACCGCTACGATGCTGCGCCGGCCCGGCGCGCCGACCGGTCCCGGTGGGAGCCCCGACTTCAAGTAGGTGTTGTAGGGCGACTCGACGCCATAGTCCTTCTCGTACAGCCGTGACTTCCGCCGCCCAGTCGCGAGCTCGATGGCATACTGCACGGTCGGATCGGCCTGGAGCGGCATCCCGATCCGGAGCCGGTTCCGGTATACGGCGGCGACCAGCGGCCGATCCTCCTCGACTTTCGCTTCGCCCTCCACCAGGCTCGCCAGGATCGTCGTGGTCATCCGGTCGAGTCCCTGCGAGGCGGCGCGGGATGCAAAGGAGGAGTCCCAGTCGGCGCGTGCCGCCTCGGCCATGGTGCGCACGACCACCTCGGGGCCGACCCCGCCCGCGAAGAGATAGGTCTCGGGCTTCAGGTAGCCTTCGAAGGACGCCGCCGGTACCGCAAAGTTTCGGAGCATCGCGGTATCCCGCGCAGCCGCCAGGAAACGATCCGGGGGAATCCCGAGCGTCGATTCGGCGGCCTGGGCGATGTCCCGGAGGGTGAAGCCCTCCGGGACGGTGAACCGCGTGAGGAGCGCGTGGCCGCCGGTGAGGGCCTTGAGCGCGGCGCGCGCCCCCTGGCCCCGAACCAGCTCGTAGGGTCCGCTCTGCAGCCGGCGGTCGTACCCGCCGACCCGGGCCATCAGCCGGAACCAGCGCTGGGAGGAGATGACGCCGTGCGCGGCCAGGGTGTCGGCGATGGAGTGGACCGATGCCCCATGCGGGATGACGACGCGCGCTTTCGGCGCACCGGGCGCCGGGCCGCAAGCGGTGGCAAGGAGCAGAATGGTCCCGAACCGAGTGCGCCGGCGGCCTGACATCACAGCCTCGCGTTCCGCCGGGTTTCGAGAAAGTGTTGCAGCAGAATTGTTGCGGCGAGGGCGTCGACATCTTCCCTCCGACCGCGGGTGGAGCCGCCCTGCTCGCCGATGGCGGCGTGGGCACGGGCGGTGGTCATGCGCTCGTCCACCAGCGTAACGGGGAGGTAGGTCCGGGCGCCGAGCTGGACGGAAAGCTCCCGCGCCAACACGGCCGCCGGACCCTCGTGGCCGTCGGGCGTCAGGGGCAGTCCCACGACCAGGCCGACCGGCCCGTGGGTCGCGACCAGGGTCAGAAACGCCGGCATCGGGAAGCGCTTGCCCGCGCGGCGGGAGAGGGTCGTGAGCGGGGAGGCGATCGTCTGGGTCTCGTCCGAGAGGGCGAGGCCGATCCGGATCTCACCCCAGTCCACGGCAAGGACCCGGCCGGTGCTGGGGATGGCCACGGTCTTACTGATTCATCGTGGCGAAGAATTCCTTGTTGGTCTTCGTACGTTTCATCCGCTCGATCAGGAACTCCAGCGCCTCCACCGGCGGCATGTCGGCCAGGAAATTCCGGAGCAGGTAGACCCGGTTGAGCTCGTCCTTGTCCATGAGGAGCTCTTCCTTGCGGGTGCTGCTGCGCTGGATGTCGATGGCGGGATAGATCCGGCGATCGGCAAGGCGGCGGTCCAGGACCAGCTCCATGTTGCCGGTGCCCTTGAATTCTTCGAAGATCACTTCGTCCATGCGGGAGCCGGTGTCGATCAGCGCGGTGGCGATGATGGTCAGCGAGCCGCCGCCTTCGATGTTGCGCGCCGCCCCGAAGAACCGCTTGGGTTTCTGCAGCGCGTTGGCGTCGACGCCGCCGGAGAGGATCTTCCCCGAGTGGGGCACCACCACGTTGTGGGCCCGGGCCAGGCGGGTGATCGAGTCGAGCAGGATCACCACATCCCGGCCGTGCTCCACCAGCCGCTTGGATTTCTCGATGACCATGTCGGCCACCTGCACGTGCCGGTCCGCGGGCTCGTCGAACGTCGAGGAAATGACCTCCGCCTTGACGTTTTCCTGCATGTCGGTGACTTCCTCGGGCCGCTCGTCGATCAGCAGCACGATCAGGATCACCTCGGGATGGTTCTCGTTGATGGCGTTGGCGATCTTCTGCATCAGGATCGTCTTGCCGGCCTTGGGCGGCGAGACGATCAGGCCCCGCTGGCCCTTGCCGATCGGGGCGAGCAGGTCCATGACCCGCATGGCCAGGTCGCCCTTCTTCCCCTCCAGCTTGAGCTTCTGGTCGGGGTAGCGGGGCCGCAGGTTGTCGAACGCAATCCGCTGCTTGGTCTTCTCGGGCTCCTCGTAGTTGACGCTCTCGACCTTGAGCAGCGCCAGGTACCGCTCCCCCTCCTTGGGCGGCCGGACCTGGCCCAGGACCGTGTCTCCGGTGCGCAGATCGAACCGCTTGATCTGGCTCGGACTCACGTAGATGTCGTCGGGACCGTAGAGGTAGTTCCAGTCCTGGCTCCGGAGGAATCCGTATCCCTCCGGCAGGATTTCGAGGACGCCTTCGCCCCGAATGACCGTGTCCGATTCGAGCAACGATTGCTCGATACGGAAGATCAGATCCTGCTTGCGCAGTCCTGAGTAGTTGGTGATGTTCAGTTGCTGGGCGAGCGCATGCAGCTCGGCAACGGACTTCTGTTTCAGTTCGGAGATATCCACGGAGGGGGCCTTGTTGCGTCGGGCGGGGGCTCGTACCCACCGGCGGCTACGTCAGTGAGGGAACGAAAATCGAGTCAGTAACCGGATCGGAATTCTGAAGGCGTGCCAGCCGGGCGCCCACAGTGCGCCGCAACTGGTGGACCTGCCTGTATGATCATCAGGGATAGGCCAATCTTACCGATTCACAATTTGCCCGTCAAGAGGCGCCATGAATGAGCTGACCCCGCTCCTCGAGGCCTGGCGGGTCATGCGCCTGGGCACGCGGGAGGTGGTGGACGGCCTGGTGGTGCCCGAACACCGGGGGCCCTCCCCTCTCCTGGCGGGGGTCCTGCGTCGCTGGCCGGGACGATGGTACTGGGCGGACGAGCGGCACGACCGGCTGGTGCTGATCCGGGCGGTGCCCGGCGTGCGGGGGGCGCGCTGGACCCTGCACGTGCTGCTGTTTGCCGTCACCATTGTCTGCGCGCTGGGGGCCGGCGCCGCCCTCGCAGGGGTGTGGTACCCCTACTCCCCCCCGGGGTTCCTCGGCGCCCTGAGCGGAGCCGGCCAGTTCTTCATGAGCGTCGCCAAGGGCGATTGGCGGGTCATTCTCGAAGGGTGGACCTTCGCCGTACCGCTGCTGGGCATCCTGCTGGTGCACGAGTCAGGTCACTACTTCGCCGCACGCCGGTACGAAATCGACACGTCGCCGCCGTTCTTCCTGCCCATCCCTCCCACCCTCTCGCCAATCGGGAGCCTTGGCGCATTCATCCGCCTCCGCAGCCCGCTGCTGGACCGGCGCCAGCTTCTGGACGTCGGCGCGGCCGGTCCGATTGCCGGCTTCGTCGTGGCGGTCGCGGTCCTGTTCTGGGGGTACAATACGTCGGAGTCCTTCAGCATCGCCCCTCCGGGTACCGCCGCGACCTGGGTGTCCTTCGCCGGGGAGTCGATCGGACTGGGCGACTCCCTGCTGACCCACTGGTTCAGAGCGCGCGCCTTTCCCGGTGCGGCCAGCGTGCACCTGAGTTTGCCGGGCTTTGCGGGTTGGGTGGGGGTGTTCATCACCGGGCTGAACCTGCTCCCGCTGTCCCAGCTGGACGGCGGCCATGTCGGCTACGGTTTGCTGGGCCGGCATCAGCGGGTGCTGGCGCTCGGGACCATCGCCGCCCTGCTGTTCCTTTCGCAGTACTCCGCCAGCTGGATCGTCTGGATCGCGATGACGTTTCTGATCGGTGGGGGGCGCTGGACCCACCCCTCGGTGCTGATCCCCGAGCGCCGGGTGCCCACCAGCCGGCGCTGGGTGGGGCTGCTCTGCGTGGTGATCTTCGTACTGACGTTCGTGCCGGTGCCCTTCGGATCCTGAGCCTAACGGACCATGACCGACCCCAAATACTCCCGGCTCAAGCACGATCTGGCCAATCCATTGTCGGCCATCCTCGCGGAAATCCAGCTGCTCCTCATGAGGACGGATGAGCTTCCCGCCGACATGGTGGAATCGCTCCGGGCGGTGGAAACGGCGGCGCTGCGGATGCGGGCAATGCTGATGGACCTCCCCCCCGGCCCCTGACTACCCGTCGAGCCTGAACGCCCCGGCCTGGGTCGCGAGCTTCTCCGCCGTCGAGGCCAGGGCCGCGGCGGTTCCCGCGATCTCCTGGGTCGACGCGCTCTGCTCCTGGGCCGAGGCCGCCACCTCCTGCATCGCGGCCGCAAATGCCTCGGTGCCCCGGGCCAGGGCGTCGAGCCTCCTGGTGGTGTGCTCGACCACCGAATTCGAGGTGAGCGCCGCCTGCTCGATCGCCGCGGTCCAGGCCTCGGTTTCAGCCACGGCCGTCTCGACCTGACCGAACAAATCGACGCCGCTGCTGGTGGACCGGCGGACGCTCTCGACCGCAGCCGCCGATCGCACGCTCGACTGGCGCGATTCCTCGACCCGGACCAGGAGCGCATTGACCACCCGCTCGGTCCGCTCGGCCGCTTCCGAGGAGGTGGTGGCGAGGCGCTCGACCTCCTTGGCGACGACCCCGAACCCGGCCCCTTCCTGCCCGGCGCGTGATGCCTCCATGGCGGCGCTGAAGGCCAGCAGCTTCGATTGTCGC
>JANNGX010000168.1:0-2276 GCA_031404115.1 Gemmatimonadales bacterium
CCATAGTGCTCGTTGTCGTGTGTCACGTTGAGCATCAGGACGGTGAGCCGGCTCAGCTTCATCCCGAACAGCTCGGTCATCGGAGCGAGCGAGGCGTCCGACATCTGGAAGGCCCCGTCGCAATAGGCAAAGGCGTCCTTGACCGCCTTCACCAGTGCCGCCTTCTCGGTGGTCTTCTCGAAGTCCTGCGTGGCCGGACTCTTCTCGCCCTTCGCGGTGGCGCAGATCATGAAGTTCGCGTTGGCCATGTGGCCTACCAGCTGGCCGAAGCTGCGGACTTCCGGGGTCGGCTTGAACGCATAGTTGGCCTCCGGCATCTGTTCGGCCGACTTGATGATGTTGCTCTTGATCATCTGGTAGAGCGGGTTGAGCGCGGCGACGGCCTGCGCCGAGGCAGCGGTGGGGAGCGCGAGGAGGAGCAGAACGGCTCCGGCACGGGTTTTCATGGACGAGCCTCCGAACTTGGGGACATGAGATGGCGGTCAGACCCGCCGGGTGAGATCCAACTCGAAGAATACCGTATCGATCATCTCGTCGGCACGGTATCGGGCAATCTGGGTGAATCCGAGCTCGCGATAGAGGCCCTGGGCCGCCGTCATTTCGGTCAGAGTGCCGAGCCGGAGGCTGTTGTATCCCATCCGGCGGGCATCGCTGATGAGCTGCACCATGAGGGCACGGGCCACTCCGTGCCGGCGGGCCGGGACCAGGACGAACATCCGCTTCACTTCGCCGCTGGTCCCTTCGATCGGCCGGAGGGCCACGCAGCCCGCAGGCATCGCATCGAGTTGCGCCAGGTAGAGCCGTCCCCGCGGGGGGACATACGGTCCGGGGAGATTCTCGGCGTCGGCCCGGACTTGCCCGGACCCGGGGTGCTCCCGCAGGGAGGTGGCGTGGGCCAGGACGAGAAACCGGACCGCCTCGATCTCGTCGGGGGTTGTCGCGGTGCGGATTTCAATCATAGGGCTGTGGTCCGTGCCGGGACGGGCGTGCTGAACACTCCTAATTCTACTGCCAACCCGGGCGGCCTGCCGGTCGATCGTGGTGGAGGGAGTCTCGCGGAAGCCCCAAGCCGGCCCCGCACAACTGGTCTGGTCAATTTGGCCAAACTGGCCTGTTTTATCCAGTCCGGTTAACGTAGGGTTTATATGACTCGACGCACCAGCAGCGGTCGGATTGTTCATCTCAATCTCGATCCCGGCTCCGCTGTCCCGATTTACCAACAGGTCTATACCGGCGTCCGGCAGCGGATTCTCGAGGGGCGTCTGCCCGCGGGCGGGGGCCTGCCCTCGACCCGCGCTCTTGCGCGGGACCTCTGCGTGTCCCGCAGCACCGTGATCCAGGCCTACGAGCAGCTTCGCCTCGAAGGCTACGCGCAGGGGCGGGTCGGACGCGGAGTACAGCGGGCAGTACTACCACCGCCGGACCGACGGCTCTCTGGTGGGCGAAGGCAGGATTCCGCGCCTGAAGGTGGAGTATCAGCTCAGCCGGTCGATGTTTCTGCGGGTGGTGGGGCAGTACACGGCGCTGTTCCAGGACGATTTGCGCGATGATTCCCGCACCAATGATCCTCTGCTGGTTCCGGGTCCTGGGGGCACGCTGGAGCGCGCGCGCCGGTCTTCAGACAACACCTTTGCGCTGGAATGGCTCTTCTCGTACCTGCCCACCCCCGGCACGGTGATCTACGTGGGATACGGCAGCACTAGCCGGGAGCTCGAGGCCTTCCGGTTCGCGCGGCTTGCCCGGGAGCGTGATTCCTACTTCATCAAGCTGAGTTACCTGTTCCGGAAGTAGGGGCCGGGTTGCCGTGCGCCGCTCGCCGGCCCAGAGCATCAGCACCTTACGAAACGATCTCCCCGACCGATTTGACGGCGACCGGCGCCGGCGTCTCGGGCCAGGCCGAGGAGCGGCGCACGCCGTCTTCGTCATCGATGGGGTGAGTGCGGGTGAAGACCGCGACGGTGAGCGCGCCCAGCCGGATCGAGTCGGTGATCGCGTAGGTCAGCGCGAGCGTGGTGGACTTGATGCTCGCGGGTGGCATGTCTCCCAGGTGCCGCAACACGACGCCGGCGGAGCCGCGCTCCGATGCGTCGGTCAGCGCCACTGTCACGTTGCGGGCGCTGTTCATTCCGGAATTCAGCACATGGACTCGTACCGACGTGCGCTCTCCCGGCCCGACGATAGGCTCCTCAACGCGAACGATGGCGAGATCGACACCTTCCGGCGATTGCGGCGACACAAGAGCTCGAGAGCAGAAGACCGAGGAAATCTCCTCACCC
>JANNGX010000169.1:0-8073 GCA_031404115.1 Gemmatimonadales bacterium
CCGCGTCTCGCCGTCGCTCGCCATTGTCGATTTCGAGGACGTGCCCACGCTGAGCGAGTTCCGCTGGTCACTCGCGTACTTCGACGCGATGGGGATTTCCTGCTGGTTCACTCTCCGGGCTGGGTCCGCGGGTGCGCGACGTTCCCGGCGTTCCCGGCGTCACGCTGGATGCCTCGGGCGAAGTGATCTCCTACGACTTCGAGCGGCAGTGCCGGCAGGTGTTCGAAAATGTGCGGCTGGTGCTGGAAGACGCCGGGTCCTCGTGGGACCGGATCGTCGACGTCACGGTGTTTCTGACCGATATGAAGAGAGACTTCGCCACGCTGAACCGGCTGTACGCCGAGGCGTTCGTCGAAAACCGGCCGACCCGGACCACCGTCGAGGTCAGCCGGCTTCCGACGCCCATTGCGATCGAGCTCAAGGTCATCGCAACGATCTGAGCACCGCCCGCACGGGGCTGGCGTCGAATCCCGTGAGCCGCAGCGGCAACGCGATCAGTTCGTACAACCCTTCCGGCACGCCATCCAGCACCAGTCCCTCGAGAATCGCCATGTCATGGGCCAGGAACCGCCGGTGGGACGGGAGATCCTTCGAGGCGAACGGGTCCACGCTCGGCGTATCGATACCCACCAGCCGCACCCCCGCCGTGTGGAGATGATCGACCAGACTGGGCGAGAGTGCCGCAAAATCCTTGGTGAATCGCTCCGGGTCCGGATAGGTGCCGGTGGCCAGAAGTACTCGCGGTGCGCCGGGCGATCCGCGCAGCAGCTCCGGGGTCACGAGCTGGCCCCGGGCCACGCGGACCCGCATCACCTCGCAGGGCCCGAGGTACGCCTCCAACGCCCGAGAGGCGATGTCGGGGGCGCCGACGCCGTAGTGGCTCGGTGCGTCCGCGTGGGCGCCGAGGTGCACCGTGGCCCTGAGTGTGGAGAGGGTAATGCTGTCGCCGCGGGCCAGCTCGAGCAGTACTTCCCGCGTCAGCGGCGAATCGCCCGGCCACACAGCCAGGGAGGCGCTGAGTGGCGGCGAGATATCAATGAGCATGCGGAAAGCCCCGGGTGATCGTTACATCCCGTGCCGGATGGCCCAGAGATCCGGGAAGAGCGGTTTCCACAACGACTGCTTCAGGAACTCGATGCCGAGGGACCCGCCGGTGCCCTTCTTGGCGCCGATGGTCCGCTCCACCAGCTTGATGTGCCGGTAGCGCCACTCCTGCAGGCCTTCGTCGAAATCGGTCATCAGCTCGAAGAGAATGACCAGCTCCGGCTGCTGGTGGTACACCCGGAGCAGTTCTTCCTGCAGCGTCTCGCTGGCCCGGGTAGCCTCCGCGATGGGCTTGGCGAGGAGATCTTCCGGCACCCGGACGCCGCGGTGGGCCAGAAATGCGTAGAACGCATCGAGGACGGTGGGCTCGAGGAGCCGCTGCTCGGCCCGGGCCCGCTGAGTCTCCCGGTCGGGGATGGCGCCGGTTACCTCGCCCCGCTTGTATCCGTAGAGGAACTCGATTTCCCTGAACTGAAATGACTGAAAGCCCGAAGCGGTGTCGAGGCGATCCCGGAACGAGGAAAACGAGAGCGGCGTCATCGTCTCCAGAATGTCCACCTGCGCCACCAGGGTCTTGAGGATGGTCCGCAGGCGTTTCCAGGTGGCCACCGCGCCGTACAGATTATTGGCCGAGAAGTCCTTGGTGACCTTCTCGGTTTCGTGAAGAATCAGCTTGAACCACAGCTCGTACACCTGGTGGATCACGATGAACAGCATCTCGTCGTGTTCCGGCGGCGTAGAGCGCGGCTCCTGGAGCTCGAGCAGCTCGGGAAGCCCGAGATAGTCTGAGTAGGTCAGCGCCATGGTATTCACGGTGAGGGATACGTTCAGCGCAGCAGCAGCCACCCGGCGATCAGCGCTCCGACGATCGCCAGCGCAAGAACACCCCGAACCACCCGCGCCTGCAAGCGGGCGCGGTTCCGCGCCTCGGCGTAGGGAATCCTGGTGAAGGAGATCATGGTGTAAAGCGGGATGAACCGGCGGGGAAACAACCGGTGCAGCAGTGCCTGGGCGCGCTTTTCGAACCGGAACAGCGGCGACGCCACCCGGTCCCGCATTTCGCGAAAATTGGCCAGCGCCAGCTCGGCGATGGCATCGGTGTTCGGACGCCGCTCGGCCTCGTATTCGCTGAAGGCACGCGCCGTGTCGGCCGGACTCCTGGCGAGCGCGGCGTCGAGCGCCAGACAGTCTTCGAAAGCCGCGTTGGCCCCCTGGCCGAAGAAGGGGACGATCGCGTGACAGGCATCGCCGAGGAGTACGACCGCCCCGCCGAGGTGCCAGGGGCGGCTTCGAATCGTGACCAGGGAGCCGGTGGGGCTTCCGAGGAACGACTCGGCCAGACCGGGAAGCAGGGGCACGGCGTCGGGAAACTCCCGCTGGAAGAATCGCTCCACCGCCTCGGGCGTAACCAGCTGGGAAAAGCTGTCGGGACCATCGAATCCCAGATAGAGCGTGACGGTGAACGAGCCCTCCACGTTGGCCATTGCCATCATCATGTAGCCGCCGCGGGGCCAGATGTGCAGCGCGTTGGGGTCGAGCCGGGGCGACCCGGCCGGTCCCGGGGGGATGAGGAGCTCCTTGTATCCGTGCCCCAGGTACTCCTGGGAAAAATCGTAGCGGTCCCGGCGCTGGAGTTGCCCGCGTACCGCCGAATAGGCGCCGTCGGCGCCGAGGATCACGCCGCGATGGCGCTCCGGATCGCGCCCGCTCGCGGCGTCCACGCTCCCGAGCGCTCCCGTATCGAGATCCAGCTCGGTACACCGCCGGCCGAAGCGGACGCGGACCTGACCGGATTGCTCGGCGGCGTCGAGGAGCACCTGGTTGAGCGCCGCGCGCGAAATGGAGTTGATCGACTGGCCCTTCCGGCCATACGGCTGAAAAGCGAGCGGCCCCCCCACCGGATGAATCATCCGCCCGTGCAGCGGCGTGGCGATCCGCAGAATCGTGTCGGTGAGCCCGACGCGGGACAGCGCGTGGAGGCCCCGCTCGGAGATGGCCAGGTTGATCGAGCGCCCCGCTGCGACGGGGCCGGTCCGCGGATCGGGTCGGCGCTCCAGGACCGTGACCCGATGCCCGGCGCGGCCCAGCAGCGCCGCGATGAGCGACCCGCCCAGCCCCGCCCCCGCGACGATGAACTCGGTCATTCTTGCGGGGTGATCGCCGCCAGCGCCCGCCCGACCCGCCACACCTCGTGGAAAGTGTTGTACGACGGGACCGGCGCGAGCCGGAACACATCGGGGGCCCTGAAATCTCCGACGATGCCGCACCGTCTGAAGTGTTCGATCAACTCCCCCGCCCGGGGGGTTCGAACCGACAGCTGGCAGCCCCGCTCACCTGGATCGGCCGGGGTGATCAGCGCGAAGGTGCCGTGGGCAATCTGCTCGATCACGAACTCCAGATATCCGGTGAGCCGCTCCGATTTGCCGCGAAGCGCGGGCATCCCGGCCTCAGCGAAGATCTCGAGGGCTTCCCGAAGCGGCGCCATAGCCAGGATCGGCGGGTTGCTCAGCTGCCAGCCCTCGGCGCCCTCGACGGGCACAAACGCGGGGTTGAGGTGCATCCGGAAACGGGTGGCGGGGTCATTGCCCCACCAGCCGGCAAGCCGGGGCAGCGCCGACGCGCCGTGACGCTCGTGCACGAAGCAACCGCCCACGGCGCCGGGTCCGCCGTTCAGATACTTGTACGAACACCAGACCGCGAAGTCGACCTTCCAGTCGTGCAGCCGGAGCTCTGTATTGCCTACGCAGTGGGCCAGATCGAAGCCCGCGGCGCAGCCGGCCTGGTGGGCGGCCGCGGTGATGCGCGCGATGTCGAAGAACTGCCCCGACTGATACTGTACGCCGGGCAAGAGGACGAGTGCAATTTCGTGGCCGTGCTCGGCCAGAAGCGCCTCCAGGTCGTCGGTGCGAAGCACCGCCTCCCCCCGCCGCGGCTTCGCAACAACAATCGCCTCAGCCGGATCGAGTCCCCGGGTTTCCAGATGGGAAGCCACCGCATAGGTATCGGAAGGAAAAGCCGCCTCCTCGATGAGGATCTTGAAGCGTTGCGGCGTCGGCCGGAAGAATGACACCAGCATGAGGTGCAGATTCACCGTCAGCGAGTTCATTGCCACGACTTCACCCGGGCGGGCGCCAACCACCTTTGCCAGGGGGGCCCGGAACCACTCGTGGTAGGAGTACCACGGCCTCCCGGCGTCCAGGTGTCCCTCCACGCCCAGGCGGCTCCAGTCCTCCAGGACTGATTCGACCGCTGCCCGTGCCGAGCGCGGCATCAGACCGAGCGAGTTGCCGCAGAGATAGGCGAGCGGCTTGCCGGAGGAGTCACGAGGCAGGTCAAACCGCTCCCGGGACCAGGAGAGCGGATCGAGCAGATCCTGCTCGAGAGCCCAGCCTTCCTCCGTCGAGTATCCGCCGGCGGCGACGCTCACGTGAAGTCTTCCGAATTCCGGTCGAGGAACTCGAGCGCCGTGCCGTGGAGAAGCCGGGCGCGGGTGGGAGCGTCGAGATCCGCCATGCCGGCGATCAACGCGCCGGGAGGAGATTCACCGAGAGGAAACGGATAGTCCGACCCCAGCGCAACCCGGGAAGCTCCGTGGAGCCGGAGCAGGAGCCGGAGCGCATCGGCGTCGTGGGTGAGCGAATCCATGTAGAGTCTGCCGAGATACTTGCCGGGCGGATGGGGGTTATCCACCGCCACCAGGTCGGGGCGGGCGTGAAAGCCGTGCTCGATCCGGCCGAACCCGCCCGGAAACGCACCACCGCCGTGGGCAAAGCCGATTCGCAACCGCGGGAGCCGCTCCAGCACTCCCCCGAAAATCAGGGAGCAGATCGCCAGCGCGGTTTCAGTCGGCATGCCCACCAGCCAGGGGAGCCAGTACTTGGCCATTCGCTCCGGGGCCAGCATGTCCCATGGGTGCACGAACACCGCGGCGCCCAGGCGTTCGGCGGCCTCGAACACCGGGAAGAGGGCCGGATGATCGAGATTCCAGTCGCCGACGTGGGTGCCGATCTGAATGCCCGGCATGCCGAGATCGCGAATGCAGCGGGTGAGCTCCGCCACCGCCAGCTCCGGCGCCTGGAGCGGCACCGTACCCAGACCGATGAACCGACGGGGATGCCGGGCCACCGTCTCGGCCAGATTGTCATTGAGCAGCCGGGCCAGGTCGAGGGTGTCCGCCGGCCGGGCCCAGTACCCGAACATCACCGGCACGGTCGACAGCACCTGGACGTGCACCCCGTCGCGGGCGCACTCCTCGAGTCGCCGCGGCGCCGACCAGCAGTTGTCTCCGATCTCCCGGAACACCTTGCCGTCGACCAGCATCCTGGCCCGGCAAGGGGCATGGTGGTCGAGCGACACCCATCCGCCGTAGCCGTAGCGGGACGCGAGGTCCGGCCACGACTCGGGCAGGATGTGGGTGTGGAGATCGATCGTGAGCACTACTTGGCGGCAGGGGCGGCCGGCGCGGGAACCGGCATCACGTGTCCGCACTTCTTGCAGGTCCGGAGCGAGACGTCGCCGTAGAACTGCTCGATGATCGGCTTGAGCTGCTTGCCGAGATCGACCAGCTGGAAGTTGGCGTCGTAGAGGATCTCGCCGCACTGCTCGCAGAACCAGCGCAGGTGGTCCTCCTCCGATTCGGCCCGGCGCCGCTCGATCACGAGACCCACCGTGTTGGCGGGACGCTGGGGGGAGTGGGGGATGTGGGGCGGCAGCAGGAACATCTCGCCCTCGCGGATGGGAATCTCGCGCACCGCGCCGTTCTCGATGATGCGCAGCGTGATGTCCCCCTCCACCTGGTAGAAGAACTCCTCGCCGTCCTCGACGTGGAAATCTTTCCGTTGGTTGGGTCCACCCACGGCCATCACCATGAACTCGGAATCCTGCCAGATCATCTTGTTGCCGACCGGCGGCTTGAGCAGCGCGCGGTGCTCCTCGATCCACGACTTGAGGTTGATGGGAGGCATGAGCGGCATGGGGGCACTCCTGTGGAATTCGGGCGACGGTGTTGTGCGAACGGTTAACCTAGTCCTGAAACGTTGTCTCCAACAACCCGCCCGTATCCGTCCGGATCGGTGGCGCCCTCGGTGTTGAGCACCAAGAGCCGCGTCGCGGGGCCCAGGCGGAGGAACTCCAGCGCAGCGTGAAGGCCGGGGTCCTCGAGCAACGCCAGCACCCCGGCCAGGCCCGCGGCCCCCGATTCGCCGGCCACGACTGGCGGATCCACCGTGGGAGGGCGGGCCAGGCGGCGCATGGCATCGGCCGCGAAGCGGTCGGAGACGGTCATGAACAGGTCGACCCCCCGCCGCACCGTCGGCCATGCCGCCAGCGAGACGCTCCCGCAGTTGAGGCCGGCCATGATGGAATCCTGACGCCCCCTGGAGCGGGCCGGCCGGCCGTCCTCGGTGCTGATCGATGCAAAGAGCGGGTCCGACTGCACCGGCTCCACCGCGACCAGAGTGGGTTGCTCGCGGCGGGCGCGGTAGTGATCCACCGCGGCGTGGAGCAAGGAGCCCACGCCGGCTTGCACGACCACCAGGTCGGGTGCGGGCCGCGCGGACGCCTCGAGCTGCTCGTCGACCTCCTGAAACAACGTGGCGTACCCCTCCACGATCCGGTTCGGGATATCGAGATAGCCCTCGTATCCGACGTCCGCCACCACCTGCCAGCCGTTCCTGCCGCTCTCGTCCGCGCAACGGCGCACCGCGTCGTCGTAGGTGCCCTCAACCAGCTCCACCCGGGCGCCCTCTCGCCGGATCTTCGCCACCCGGGCCGGCGCCGCGTGCGCCGGAATGAAGATCACTGCCGGCAGGCCAAGCTGTCGCGCCGCCCAGGCCACCGCCCGGCCGTGGTTTCCGTCCGTCGCAGTGGACACGGTCATCGGGCCGGACCCCCCGCCGCAGATCCGGTGCAGCGCCCAGGACGCGCCGAGCACCTTGAATGCCTGGAGCCCGAGCCGCTGACCCTCGTCCTTGAGGTAGACGGCGCCGAGCCCCAGGGAGGCGGCGAGGCCCGGCAGATCGACCAGGGGCGTGAGGGCGTACCTCGGGAGCGAGCGATGAAACGCGCGGACATCGTCCCGAGGCGGGTGGGGAAACACACCCGGGGTAAAGAACGGGTTGACCCGGGCCGACATCGAGGGCGTTGCGGTCACGCACCGCCTACGCCGTGGCGGAGCCCGCCCAGCTCGGTCACCAACCCGATACCCCGCGCCTCCGCCTTGCCCAGCACATGATGCGCCGAGGCAAGATCTTCCACCGCAATGCCGAGTGACTTGAACAGCGTGATGTCGAGAGGTCCGGTGCGGCCGGGCAATTTGCCCAGCAGCACGTCGCCCAGCTCGCCGAGGAGGTGGCTCTCCGTGATGGCGCCCTCGCGGAGGGGAATCAGGAAGTCTCCCGCCTCGTTCGCTGCCGATTCTCTGCGGTCCACGAACAGCCGGCTCCGCGCCACCGCCGCCGTGTCCAGCTCCCGGGCCGAGGCGAGGCTCGAGCCCACCGCATTGATGTGGGTGCCTGGCGCGATCCAGCCGCCCTGCACCACCGGCGTAGACGCGGAGGTGGTGGTACAGATGATGTCCGCCCCGCTCACCGCCTCCCGGGGCCCCTGCATCGGCTCTGCGACGATGCCGAGCCGTTCCCTGGCCCAGCCGACGAACTCGGCGAGCCGGCCTTGATTGGGGCTCCACACCCGGATCCGGCCGAGCCGGCGCACCAGGCTCATCGCCTCGAGGTGGCTCCGGGCCTGGACCCCGCTGCCGAGGATCGCGAGATCCGACGCATCCTCCCGCGCGAGCGCCCTGGTAGCCACACCGGAGACCGCCGCGGTCCGGATGGTGGTGATGCTGCTCGCGTCCATGATCGCGAGCGGCGCCCCGGTTTCGGGATGCAGCAGGAGCACCACGCCCTGGTGCGAGTCGAGCGGCGTGCCTTCGTTGCCGGGGAAGATCCCAATGGCCTTGAGCCCCAGCGCCGCCGGCCGGGAAAGCTGGGCCGGCATCACGCCGAAGAGGCCCTGGGCCTCGGGCAGACG